>DATFNV010000685.1:0-3739 GCA_035266225.1 Gemmataceae bacterium | reverse complement strand
GCGAGCGTGTACATGCCTCCCGATCGCCGACGACGCGGACCGTGCAAACGGTCAGCCGGATCGGCGTCCCCATCATCTCGTAATCCCAGGCCCGAGAGCGCCGTCCCGGATAGACGAGGACGCCGCGCCCGACGCCCAGCGCGGTGCAGTACGCCAGCACCTGATAGATGTCGTGGGTCAGCAGCGGCGAACCGGCGAGGTCTTTCCATTTCGCATCGACGACGACCTTGGCTCGGCCGTCGTGCAGTAGCACCACATCGGGCCGCAGGTGGATGTCGGGCCTTCCGGCGACGGGGCGATTGGCGACGTGCCGCGGCTGCACATCGACCCGATGGCGGTCGCGCCCGGCGAACGCCTCGACGATCCCGCGCGTGACGTACCCCTCGAAGACGCGCTCCATGTCGAGCAGGAACGCGGGACAGGCCGTCGCGCCCTCACGTCCCGCCGGCGCCAAGCCATCGGCGAGGAGCCGGCACAGGTCCAGCAGCGGCCGATACGCCTCGGTCAGGCGGCTGGGCTCCGCCTGCGCGAAGCTGTCGGGCCCGAGTGCCGCCGCCTCGACGGTGTCGAAGCCGGCGAGCGACTGCCGCACCGCGGACCGCGCCCGCTCACCGGCCAGGGGCGAGCGCAACACCAGCTCGGCGACCGCCTTCGGCACCCGGTTGCAGGGCACGTCGGCGGTGAACTCCTCGAAGCGGCAGTGCAGTCCGTCCTTGCGGGCGCCGCCGTCGCGCACCTGGGCCGCCACGTCGAGGCGCCCTTGCAGGAACGTGCCGCGCTCGGAGCGCTCGGCATAGCCGCGATGCAGCCCGACCGCGGCCCGTTCGGCGAGCAGCTGCGCCAACCGCCCCGCGAGGAAGTCGAGGGCCTCGGTGCCAACGGCCATCTCGGCGCGATCATCGATCACCCGCGGCGGGTTGTCCGGGTCGAGGAGATGGAAGAGATTGGCGAGGGGAATCTTCGGGCGGATAACGAGGCGGCGCGTCGGCAGGACAATGGTGCCGACGTGGCCGGTCGGCGTGAGGCGGTAGCGGCCGCGGCGGTGAGTCGGGACGACCTCGATATGCGGGCGGTGGTCGGCGAGGAGGAGATCGACGTTGGCGCGGGAGAGGCGGCATTCGCGCGGCTGGCGCTCGCGGAGGGACAGGGTGCGCCGATCGCGGGACATGATTCGGTAATCAGGGATCATCTCGACTTGCCGCCGTATTCGAGGGATAGGGTGCGCGAATCGCGGGACATCGTTCTGGTCAATCAACGTCTTTCGGGGGGTGCCAGCCGACGGAAACCCACTCGGCGCGAACCGCGATGGCGATGACGTTATTAAGCTGCAAGGCTTCGATGGTGGCTCTGCCGCAAGGCGTCTTGCCGAGAACCTCTGTCCCATCCTCCCCCCAGCGGAAATGATCCGACCAACGTTGGCGGCGCGGGTTGAACAATCGCACCCGCCGGTTCGTCACAGGGTCGCGGGCGTGGGTCTGAGCGCCCTTATAGCCGTTGCACATCCGGCAAGCGAGCCAGAGATTATCCTCGTCGTCTGGGCCGCCTTCGGCCCGCGGAATGATATGGTCCAGTTCAAGCCAGACGTAAACGAATCGTTGGGAGGCCAGGCAGTAGCCGCAGCGGTGCCTCGCGTGCCGCCGGATGCGGTCCTGGACCTCGTGGGAAACGCCAGTTTCGCTCACGGCGTGGGCCGCTCCCGTAACCTGCGACGCACCGCCTCACTGAAGGCACGAGCCTTCCGTAACTGCCCGGCTTGGTACATCTGCATGAGCGAGGTCAACTCGGTTCGCTCGGCCTGGGTCAAGCGCCCCTCCCGCTGCCGGCTTAGCAATTCGCTGAGCAATCGGTCGTCCTCGGGGTCCATCATCGAGTCCGCCGCGGCAAGGACTTCCTCGTCCGTCCAGTCCCTAAGGGGGCGCTCGTCTCCCAGCGGGGTGCCGAGCGGGTTCAACGACAGCCGGATCGTCTCGGTCAAGAAGTCCGCCACCGGACGGCCGGTACGCAGTGCCCACAGCTGGGCCTGCTCCATCAACTCATCCGGGAGAGAAAGCGTAATTTCGCTCATAATCTCCTCGTCACCTGGGGTCGCTCGCCGTTTCGCGCTCGCGGCATCTTCTCAACCATTATCCATGATATCACGAGCGCGAAACGGCAAGCCGGTCAGATGTCGAAGTACAGCGCGAACTCGTAGGGGTGCGGCCGCAGCCGGATCGCATCGACCTCCTTCTCACGCTTGTACCAGATCCACGTCGAGATCACATCGCTAGTGAACACGTCCCCTTGCAGCAGGAACTCGTGGTCCTTCTCCAGGTTGTTCAGCGCCTCCTCCAGCGACCCCGGCGTCTTCGGCACCTTGGCCAGCTCTTCCGGTTCCAGGTCGTAGATGTCCTTGTCCAGCGGCTCGCCGGGCTTCATCTTGTTCTTGATGCCGTCGAGCATTGCCATGAGCATCGCCGAGAACGCCAGGTACGGGTTGCTCGACCCGTCGGGGCAGCGGAACTCGAGGCGCTTGGCCTTGGGGCTCGGCGAGTAGACCGGGATGCGGATCGACGCCGAGCGGTTGCGGCGGCTGTAGGCCAGGTTCACCGGCGCCTCGTAGCCGGGCACCAGGCGCTTGTAGCTGTTGGTCGTCGGGTTGGTGATGGCGCACAGTGCCGGGGCGTGCCGCAGCAGGCCGCCGATGGCGTACATCGCCATGTCCGACAACCCGGCGTAGCCGCTGCCGGCGTACAGGTTCTTGCCGTCCTTCCACAGCGACGAGTGGACGTGCATGCCGCTGCCGTTGTCCATGAACAGCGGCTTGGGCATGAACGTCGCCGTCTTGCCGTGCTTGCGGGCCACCATCTTGATGATGTACTTGTACTTCAGCACGTTGTCGGCCATCTCGACCAGCGGCGCGAACCTCATGTCGATCTCGCCCTGTCCGCCGGTGGCGACCTCGTGGTGCTGCGCCTCGATCTTCAGGCCGCACTCGATCATCGTCAGCATCATTTCGGAGCGGATGTCGTGCAGGGCGTCCGACGGCGGCACCGGGAAGTAGCCCTCCTTGTAGCGCAGCTTGTAGCCGAGGTTCGGCCCCTCGACGCGGCCGGTGTTCCAGGCCCCCTCGACGCTGTCGAGGTAGTAGTAGCCGGCGTTGTAGGTCTGGTCGTAGCGGACGTCGTCGAAGACGAAGAACTCCAGTTCGGGGCCGAAGTAGGCGGTGTCGGCGATGCCGGTGGACTTCATGTAGTTGACGGCCTTGCGGGCCACGTTGCGCGGGTCGCGCGTGTAGTCCTCCTTGGTGAGCGGATCCTGGATGTTGCAGATGAGCGTCAGCGTCTTGTCGCGGCAGAACGGGTCGAGGAAGGCGGTCTCCGGCTGCGGCAGCACGAGCATGTCCGACTCGTTGATGGCCTGCCAGCCGCGGATGCTGGAGCCGTCGAAGCCGAGGCCCTCCTCGAAGACCGCTTCGTCCAGCGCCTCGGCGGGGATGGAGAAGTGCTGCCACAGGCCGGGAAAGTCCATGAAGCGCAGATCGACGGCGCGGACCTCTTTCTCGCGGATCAGCGCCAGGACTTCTTTGGGGGTCATGACTTGCTCTCCCAGTTATGCCGGCGCCCCAGGCAACACCGCCACGGTGCGGGAAGGCCGGATTCCGCTCAGCAATATATGGAAACGGCCGCTGGCGGCTTCGCAGACAGGCCGAGGGTGCCGGTCTACTTGCGCCTGGCGTCCTGCTCGCCCAGGACGGCACCAA
>DATFNV010000684.1:0-9349 GCA_035266225.1 Gemmataceae bacterium | reverse complement strand
AGACGGCGACGCGGGCGACATAGCGTTGCGTGGAAAAGCCGTCGGGCCCGTAACCGGGGTTGGAGAAGTCGTCCAACGGCGGGGCATCTTCGATAACGCAGCCGAACACGAGGCGGCCCTGGCCGGCGCCTTCGTACTTCTTGCCGCCGCCGGCCAGGGCGTCGAACGGATGGGTGCCGTCGGGCTGGCGCTGGCCCCAGCCCTCCTTAGTCTTGAAGCCGGCGGCGCCGGCCCAGCTCTTGCCCCAGTCCACCTGCGGCCCGAACGCGACGCCCGCGCCGACCAGGTGGACCCAGGCGATGCCGATGTGGTCGGTACTGTTCTTGAGAGTTTTCTTTTTCTCGACCTGCAGCCCGATGAAGTTCCAGTCGGCCGGCACGATGCTGCCGCCGCGCTTGCGGGCGGGGAAGAGGAACTTCGTGGGCAGGACGAGCTTGCCGTCGCTGGCCAGGGGGTGGCCGGCCGGGGCCTCGCCGCGGATGATCACGTCGTGCGGCAGCATCAGGCCGCGCCCCTGCTCCTCCTTCGTAGTCCGCTTGGTGAAGTCGTAGGTGCCGGCAGGGTAGTACAGGACGCCGCCGCCTTCGGACAGCTCGTCGCGGGCCTTCTCGAACTTCTCGAAGGCCGTGTTGCCCTTGGGGTACGTCTTCATGTTGATGACGTGCGACCAGCTGATGGTATCGGTCCAGGCGGGGTAGCCTTCCGCCCCGGAGTAGAATGTGGCGATTGGGTTGTCCTTCGGGCCGGCGGGCGGGTCGGCGGCCCGCGCCGCCGGTACAACGAGGAAGGCGAGGACGAGCAGGGCGACGGGTCGGGCTCGACGGATGAACATGGGAACCTCGCGCGACACGGGAACGGGGGGGAATCGCACAGAGGAAAAGCTACCGCAAACGAGAGCGAATGCCTAGTGTGTGCGCAGATCTGTTGCTCGACCCCTGCCGCCTTGCCCGGCAGGTGAAGCAGGTCAGTCAGCTAGCCGGGGGTAGGACAAGCGCCTGCCCTCGACCCCTGTCGGCTTGCCCGGCAGGTGAAGCAGGTCGCCAGGCTAGAGCAGGAAAAAAAGGCTTTGTCGCACCCCCCGACTAGCTGACTGACCTGCTTCACCTGCCGGGCAAGCCGGCAGGGGTCGAAGACGGACCCGTTCGCCCTCCTTGGCTAGCTGACTGACCTCCTTCACCTGCCGGGCAAGCCGGCAGGGGTCACTATACCCTTGACTCGGCGCCGTCGGGCGGGCGCAATGGAGTGCTGTCCGAAGGTCTTGTGATGAGGCTGCCATGCGACGCAGGGATTTCTCGATCACGATTGGCTTCCTGGCCCTGGCGATGGGCGCGGCGGAACGGAGCGCCGTTTCCGCAGCCGACCCGATGCCGTCATTCCAGGGTGCCATTCGGCCCCTCTTCGAGGCGAAATGCTTCCGCTGTCACGGCGACAAGCCTCGCAAGGGCGATCTGGATTTGCGGACAGGCGCGGGAATCCTGAAGGGCGGAGAGTCGGGCCCGGCGGTCGTCCCCGGCAAGCCGGACGATAGCCTCCTTTACGAGAAGGTACGCGGCGGAACGATGCCGCCGGGGAAAAAAGAGCGCCTCAGCGATGCCGAGGTGGAGAGCGTTCACCGCTGGATCGCCGGGGGCGCCCGCTTTGCCCCGGGTGAAGGCGGGACGGCCGGGGCGACTGTTACCCAGCACGACGTCATCCCGATCCTGCTCCGCCGCTGCACAACCTGCCACGGGTTGCGCCGGCAGGAGGGCGGCCTGGACCTGCGCTCCCGGACGGCGATGCTGCGCGGGGGCAAGTCCGGACCGGCGATCGTCCCCGGCAAGCCTGAAGAAAGTCGGCTTATCAAGAAGGTCCGCGCTGGGGAAATGCCACCGCGCGACCGCCTCGTGGAAGCGAGCGTCAAGCCGGCCGAGCCGGCCGAAATCGACGTCCTTGCCCGCTGGATCGCGGCGGGGGCCCCCGAGGTCGCCGTTTCCCCGGACGTGGCCACGACGACGCCCGACCCCCTGGTGAGCGACAGGGACCGCGACTTCTGGGCCTTCCGTCCGCCGCGGCCGGCCCCGGTCCCCGCCGTCCGCCACGCCGCACGGGTGCGCAATCCCATCGACGCCTTCCTCCTGCAAAAGTTAGAGGAAAAGGGGCTCACTCTGGCACCGGAGGCCGACCGACCGACCCTGATGCGGCGGGCCCATCTCGACCTGACCGGTCTCCCGCCCGACCCGGCGGAGGCGCAAGCCTTCCTCGCGGACCCCGCCCCGGACGCTTACGAGAAGATGATCGACCGCCTCCTCGCCTCGCCCCGCTACGGCGAGCGCTGGGGCCGCTTCTGGCTGGACCTGGCCGGCTACGCGGACTCGGAAGGGAAGCGCGAGCAGGACCTGATTCGGCCCCAAGCCTGGCGCTATCGCGATTACGTCATCCGCTCCTTCAACGACGACAAGGGCTACGACCGCTTTCTGCTGGAACAGCTCGCCGGCGACGAATTGGCCGACTGCGAAACCGCGAAGGAGGTAACGCCCCAGCTGTACGACAACCTGGTGGCGACCGGATTCCTCCGCATGGCGCCGGACGCCACCTGGGCCAACATCACCGGCTACGCCCCGGACCGCATCGAGGTCATCGCCGACGAGATCGACGTGCTGGGCTCGGCGGTCCTGGGATTGACCCTGAAGTGCGCCCGCTGCCACAGCCACAAGTTCGACCCGATCCCGCAGCGCGACTACTACCGCCTGGTGGACGTCTTCAAGGGGGCCTACGACGAGCACGACTGGCTCAAGCCCGACGTCCGGCCCGGCCTCGGCCCCATCAGCCAGGACGTGCTCGGCGGCCGGCTCTTGCCTTACGTCACCACGGCGGAACGGCGGGCGTGGGAGGCCCATGAGACGAAGCTCACGGCGGAGATCGACGCGCTCAAGAAGGAGCCGAAGGAGAACGCAGCCCGGGTCAAGGCCGTGCAAGCCCGGCGGCTGCCGGAGCCGAAAATCCAGGCCCTCTGGGACCGCGGCGAACCTTCGCCCACCTATCTCTACCGCCGCGGCGACTCCCTGAGTCCCGGCCCCCTCGTCGGGCCGGGGGTCCCTTCCGTATTGACCGACGGCAAAACTCCCTTTGAGGTGAAGCCGCCCTGGCCGGGCGCCAAAAAGACGGGCCGCCGGTTGGCCTTCGCCCGCTGGCTCACGCGCCCCGACCATCCGCTGACGGGGCGGGTGGCGGTGAATCAGCTCTGGAAGCACCACTTCGGCACGGGGATCGTCAAGACCCTGGGCAACTTCGGCAAGGCCGGCACACCGCCCAGCCATCCCGAGTTGCTCGACTACTTGGCCCGGGAGTTTGTCCGGCAAGGCTGGAGCATCAAGGCGATGCACCGCCTGATGATGACGAGCGCCGCCTACCGGCAAAGCTCCGCCGTTACGCCCGACCAGGAGAAATTCGACCCGGAAAACGCTTTGTGTTCACGGATGCCCCTGGTGCGCCTGGACGCCGAGGAGCTCTACGACACGCTCCTCCTGGTCGCCGGCCGCCTCGACGAAACCCGCTTCGGCCCGGCGGACCCCATCGAGGTTCGCGCCGACGGGTTGGTGACGCCTGCGGGGACCGGACGCGGCTGGCGCCGCCTCATCTACGTCCGGCAGATGCGCAAGGACGTCCTGACGCACCGGGAAAACTTCGATTTCCCGCAGATGAACCCCAACTGCATCGAGCGCCGCGACTCCATCGTCGCCCCGCAGGCGCTCTACCTGATGAACAACAGCATGGTCCGGAACCTGGCCGAGGATTTCGCCGGGCGGGTCATGCGCGAAGCGGGGGCCGCTCCCGTCAAGCAGATCGAGTCGGCCTACCGGATTGCGTTGGGCCGCCTCCCCGGCGACGAGGAGACGCGCGTCGGCCTGGCGGCGCTGGATCGACTCGCCGCCCTGTGGGCCAAGGAGACGGCCGCCCCGGGCAAGCCGGACGGGGAAGCGGTCCGCCTCAAGTCGCTGACGGGCTTCTGCCACGCGCTGATGAACTCGGCCGCCTTCCTGTACGTGGATTGAGGGAGAAAGCGATGTTGGACAGCGGAAACAAGACATTTGCCGAGCCCTTGAGCCGTCGCGGGTTTTTCGAGCGCGTCTCCGGGGGAATCCGCGGGGCGGCGCTGACCTACCTGCTGGGCCAGGACCTTCGGCTCTCGGCGGCAGAAGCGAGGACTCCCCCGGCCGACCTCAAGCCGCGCGAGGCCCATTTCGCCGCCAAGGCCCGGTCGGTCATTCATCTGTTCATGAATGGCGGCCCCAGTCCGATGGATTTGTTCGACCCCAAGCCGGCGCTCGACAAGCATCATGGCGAGGCGTACTTCAGCAAGATCGCGGGGGAAGTCGAGTTCATCAAGGACGCCGGCGCCCTGATGCGCAGCCCCTTCAAGTTCGCCCGTTACGGCAAGTGCGGCGCCTGGGTTTCCGAGGTGATGCCGCACCTCGCCGGGGTGGTGGACGACCTGGCGTTCATTCGCTCGATGTATACGACCAACCTGACGCACGAGCCGGCCGTCTACCTCATTCAGTCGGGGAAGATGGGACCGGGCCGGCCGGTGCTGGGTTCGTGGGTCGTGTACGGACTCGGCACGGAGAACCAGAACCTGCCGGCGTACGTCGTCCTCGACGACCCGAAGGGCCTGCCGGTCAACGGCGTGGAGAACTGGCAGGCGGGCTTCCTGCCGCCGACGTTCCAGGGGACGCGCTTCCGCTCCACCGGCTCGCCGGTCCTGAATTTACGCCCCGACGTGGCCCGGCCGCCGGCCGGCGAGCTGGCGGAACGAGAGCTGATGGCCCGGCTCGATGAGGCCCACAAGAGGCAGCACCCCGGCCACCCCAACCTCGACGCCCGCATCGCCAGTTACGAGTTGGCCGCGCGGATGCAGCTGGCGGCGAGCGACGCCCTGGACGTCTCGCAAGAGAGCGTTGCGACCCGGGAAATGTACGGAGTGGGCCGCGAGCCAACCGACTCCTACGGCCGACGCTGTCTGATCGCCCGCCGGTTGGTGGAGCGCGGCGTGCGCTTCGTGCAGCTCTACATCAACGCCCAGATCTGGGACAACCACACCGCGCTGGCGACCGACCTCCGGGCCGCCTGCGAGCGCACGGATCGGCCGATTACGGCCCTGCTGCGCGACCTGAAGCAGCGCGGGCTCTTCGACAGCACGCTGGTCGTCTGGGGCGGCGAGTTCGGACGACTTCCCATCGCCCAGCTGCCGCCGGACAAGGACGAGCGCAAGGCCGGGCGCGACCACAACAAGAACGCCTTCTGCACCTGGATGGCCGGTGGCGGGGTCAAGGGCGGAACCACTTACGGGGCGACCGACGAGTTGGGCCTGGCCGCCGTCGAGGATCGCGTCAGCGTGCCCGACTGGCACGCCACCATCCTGCACCTGCTCGGGCTCCGCCACGATCAGCTCTTCCTGGAACAGCACGGCCTGAAGGAGAAGTTGACCGGCGTCAACGAAGCCCGTGTCGTGAAGGGCATCCTGGCATGAGGTTTATCCCGGATTATTCATACCGAAGGATGGCAGCACCGCTCGAACCTCTGCAAGACGTCAGGCCGACACGGCTTCCGTGCTCGCCGGCGGGCGAGAGCGGGCCTGGTTCAGAAGGGGTGTCCCGGGGGTAACAGTAGAGGACGGTGTCGGGCAGAGGGGTTTGCTCACAATTGGGGGGTTTGTCCACAATTCCCAGGAATTGTGGACAAACCCCCTCAGTGTCACAACCGTTGGCCGGGCAGTCACTTGCGCCTTCACAATTCGGGCCGGAGGGGGGGTTTGTCCACATTGCGCGCATTGTGGGCAAACCCCCAACCCACCCCACCCAGCAACCACCGCAACCAGTGCTACCGCCTTAGTCGCGACCATGACCGCGCGCGCCGCCATGCTCCCCAGCCAGCTCTCCAGGATGCCCGGCGGCGGAATGCCGAACCAGAGGGCGAGGCGCTCTGCCAGGTTTTCGGGAATGACGCCGAGTTTCACCGTGACTGTCCTCCCAGGGACAAACCGCGACGACGATCGATCTACTGTTCGCTCGCAGAACTCGCGTTCATCTCGGCGATCAACAACGGGATCGCCTTTCCCAGGTTGCCTCGGTAGATCTTGGCAAACAACCGGCCAAGGACGCTCGCGCCGAACCCCGTTGCTTGCACAATCCACGTCAGCTTGGTGTGCTCCGCGTCCAGTTGCTCAAACTGGTGGTCGTAAATCACAGTCAGCCAGAGGAACGCGCCAACCCATTTCCAGTTTCGCGGCGGGTTGAATTCCGTCATCCGGAAGACCGGCTTCATACCGTTGACCAAGTGGATCACGCCCGTTGACTGCGCCCCCAGTTGACCGGGCGGTTCCAGATCGATCCGTTTGATATGGGCCGCCCAGCTGGGCCACTGCTCCACGCGAGCGAGGTGCTCCCAAGCCTTTTGCAGAGGAACGCCGACGGTGAATTTGCGCTGAATCAAAGTGACCATTGCAGGAGTGCTCCTGGTTACCCCCGAGGAACCACTTCACTTGCCCTCACGCTTCTCGTCCCATTGGGTCGCGTCCCAGATCGTAATCTCGCCCTTGCCGCGGTAGCCGCTGGCCGTGGCGAGGCGGCGACTGTCGGGACTGAAGGCCACGCTCATGACGTAGCCGCTGTGCCCATCCAGGTTGGCAATTTCTTTCCCGTTCGCCGCGTCCCAGACCTTGGCGGTGTTATTCCAGCTCGCCGTTGCCAGATGTTTGCCGTCTGGGCTGAAGCACACGCTGAGCACCCGGTCTTCGTGGCCGCGGAGGGTGAAAAACTCCTTGCCGGTGGCGGCGTCCCAGACCTTTGCGGTCTTGTCCCAGCTCGCCGTGGCCAGGCGCTTGCCGTCGGGGCTGAACACCAGCCCGTAGACTATGTGACTGTGTCCGCGGAGCACGCAAAGCTGCCGGCCGGTGACCACATCCCAGACCCTCGCGGTCTTGTCCCAGCTCCCCGTAGCCAGGCGTTGGCCATCGGGGCTGAAGGCCAGACAAATAACTGGGGCGTCGTGGGCGCGGAAGGGGCGAACCACCTCCTTGCCCGTCTCCGCGTCCCAGACGTAGACCAGTGCCCCTTCGATCGCCGAGGCCAGGCGGCGACCATCGGGGCTGAGGGCCGCCCCCACGGAGTAACCGCGGAAGGTGCGAACCTCCCGACCACTCAGGGCGTCCCACACTTTCACGACCCCGGCGAGGTCGGCCGAAGCCAATCGTCGGCCGTCGCGGCTGAAGGCCACGGCGCCCACCGGGCCGGTGTGCCCTTGCAACGTGCGGACCTCCTCACTGGTATCCGTGTCCCAGAGCCTCACCGTCCCATCGAAACTCGCCGAGGCCAGCAGCTCGCCGTCGGGCGGACGCCAAGCCACGCTGATCACCCCGTCGTTGTGGCCGCGCAGGGTACGTACGACCGGTCCCACGGGGGCACCAAGGGGGGCGGCGTCCCAGACCCTCACCGTCGTGTCCAGGCTCGCCGAGGCGATCTGGAGCCCATCCGGGCTGAAGGCGACGCCGGTCACCATATCCTTGTGGCCGCGGAGGGTGAGGGCCTCCTGGCCGGTCGCCGCGTCCCAGACCTGGATGTCCTTTCCCCAGCCCCCGCCGGCGAGGCGCTGTCCGTCCTGGCTGAAGGTCACACTCGTGACCAGGGCGACGCTGGCGCGGATGGTACGGGCGTGCCGCCCGGCGGCCACGTCCCAGAGCTTCACTGCCCCCTCGCCGCCCGCGGAGGCCAGGAGCTTCCCGTCGGGACTGAAGGCCACGCTCAGGACTGGAGCGGGGTGCCCCTCCAACGTGTGCAGCTCCTCTCCGGTCGCTGCGTCCCAGAGGCGCACGGTTCGGTCTCCGCTCGCCGAGGCCAACAGCTTACTGTCGGGGCTGAAGGCGACGCTGTAGAGACCGCCGCGATGGCCGTGTAGAGTGCGCAGCTCCTGGTAGCTGGCCGCGTCCCAAACCTTCAGGGTGCGGTCACCGCTGCCCGATGCCAGCAACTTGCCGTCGCGGCTGAAGGCTACGCAGCTGACGTACTCGCCGTGGCCGCGAAGGATGTGGAGTCGCTTCTCCGTGGCAACGTCCCAGACGATCACGGTTCCGTCCCAGCCTGCCGACGCGAGGCGCTTGCCATCGGGACTGAAGGCCACACTATCAACCGGGCCGGTATGCCCAAGCAGTGTGTGGTGTACCCGGCCGGTCGCCCGGTCCCAGACCTTAATCTCGCCCTTCATGCCAAAGAGCACCGCGCTCCCCGAGGCGATCTGCTTGCCGTCGAGGCTGAAGGCCACGCCGACCACCCAGGAACTGTGCCCTCGGAAGATGAATGGTTCTTGGTAACGGCGCCGCTTCAGGTAGTGCCACTCCCAGCCGCGCAGAGAAACCGGGCACTCATCAAGCAACTCTTCGGCACGGCCGACGGCATGGGCTGCCAGTTCCCCCTCCGCCGAGGCGATCCGCTGGAAGTACAGGGCCTGCAGGAGGTCTTCCTTGGCCTGTTGTTCTGCCTCCAGCGCCTCCGTCGTTTGTTTCTGCTCCTGCTTGATCTGGGCGTTGGTGTCCGCGAGCACCTTGACGGCCCCAACGAGGCTACCGACCGCCAGGAGTACTGCCACGGCTACCGCCAACGCGGTTGCCAGAACCGCTTTGTTCCGCCGGGCGAGCTTGCGGAACTTGTACCACGCCGACGGCGGGTAGGCATGCACCGGCTCGTCGGCCAGGTAGCGCTGCACGTCCGCCGCAAACGCGTTGGCCGTCTCGTAGCGGCGGTTGCGGTCCTTCTCCAGCGCCTTCATCACGATCCAGTCCAATTCGCCGCGGAGAAGTTGACTCAGCCGGTTCGGGTCGCTCTGGCGATTCGCCGATGCTGCGGTGGCGGCTTGCGCGAGCGTGCTCAGGCGCGTACTCGGCTTCGGCGGCTCCTCTTCGCGGATCATCCGCCGGATCTCGTCGTAGCCCACCGTCCGCAGGCGCTCCTTGTCGAACGGCGTTGTCCCCGTCAGCAGCTCATACAGCAAGACGCCCAGCGAGTAGACGTCGCTACGCGTGTCCACGTCCAGGCCGCTCATCTGGGCCTGTTCGGGGCTCATGTACAGCGGCGTGCCGATCATCTGGGCGAAATTCGTGAACAACGTCTTCTCGGTCAACTGCTGGCCGGTGGCCTTGGCGATGCCGAAGTCGATCACCTTGACCACCGCTTTGTCGTCGTGCAGCGTCACCAGCACGTTGGACGGCTTGAGGTCGCGGTGGATGATCCCTTTGTGGTGCGCGTGCTGCACCGCCTGGCAGACACTTAGGAACAGCTCCAGCCGCTCGCGGACGGGCAGATGGCTCTGGTCGCAGAACTGG
>DATFNV010000683.1:0-26903 GCA_035266225.1 Gemmataceae bacterium | reverse complement strand
GGTGGATGATGCCCTTCAAGTGGGCGTGCTGGATGGCGTTGCAGACCGGGATGAAGAGTTCCAAGCGCTCGCGGGGCGTGAGCTGGTTTTTATCGCAGTAGTCGGTGATGGGGATGCCGCGGACCAGTTCCATCACGAAGTAGGACCGGCCGGAGGCAGTCTCTCCCCCGTCGAAGATGTGGGCGATGTTGGGGTGGTCCATCAGGGCCAGCGCCTGCCGCTCCGCCTCGAAGCGCGCCACGACCTGCCGCGTGTCCATGCCCGGCTTGAGGACCTTGAGGGCGACCTTGCGGCGGAGCGGCTGCTGCTGCTCGGCCATGAAGACGACGCCGAAGCCGCCCTCCCCGATCTGCTCCAGCAGCTTGTACGGCCCGATGACCGTCCCGGGGCGATCGGCGACGGGCGGCTCATCGACGGTGGCGACCAGGTTGGGGGCGGGGGCGGGTGACGTCAGGAAACTGCCGGCCCGGGCACTGGCTTCGAGCAGGGATTCCACCTCGGCCCGCAGCGCCGCGTCTCCGGCACAGGCCCCGTCCAGGTACTGTTGACACTCGCCGGCGGAGCGCATCGCCAGGGCCTTCAAGAACAGGTCATTCGCTCGTGGGTTCCAGGTTGTCACGGGTCGTGTCCCATCAGGTCGCAACTGTCCCCATCTCTCAGTGCGAGAAATCGGGGCCGTCTGCGCGCAAGAAAATGGCAGCGGTCAACTATTTCGACAATTGGCGGAACAGCCAGGCCCGGCCCAGGGCCCAGAGGCGGTCGGCGGCACCGCGGCTGATGCCCAGGGCGTCGGCCGCCTCCTGGTGCGACAGGCCGGCGAAGTAGCGCAACTTCACCAACCGGGTCGCGTCCGGGTCGTGGCGTTCCAGCCGGCTCAGCGCCTCGTCGAGCGCGACGAGGTCGTCGGAGCGGGCCTCAGGGGCGGCCAGGTCTTCGGGGAGATCGACGCGCAACCGGCCGCCGCCGTGCTTGTCGGCCTGCTTGCGTCGGGCCTGCTCCACGAGGATGCGGCGCATGGCCTCGGCCGCCGCGGCGAAGAAGTGGCCGCGGCTGTTCCAGTGCTGGGGCCTGTCCACGTCCACCAGCCGAACATACGCCTCGTGGACCAGGGCCGTGGCCTGGAGAGTCTGTTCGGGCCTCTCCCGGGCCATCTTTTCCGCCGCCAGCCGCCGCAGTTCCTCGTAGACCAGGGGCAGGAGTTGTTCGGCGGCGTGCGGGTCGCCTTGCTCCATGGCCGACAGGATGCGGGTGACATCGGTCATCGGCGACACCGAAAGGGCGAATGTCTCAGCGGAACCACCTCTCCCAACCCCTGGAGCGGGGTCCGGAATCTTTGCCCTGCGGAGGCGGCTCACCTGTTGGCGCGCCGGGTCCTTTCCGCAATCGAGGAGGTCATCGATGAGTGTACCAGCCGCCTGGCCACAAGTCCTGGACTTCTTCGGCACGCCGCTCGTCGAGGGTCATGAATAATCCGGGTTAGGCGAGCGGCATGTGTTCTCCTCCCCTCGCCCCGGTACTCCGGGGTGAGGGGAGCGTTATTCCGGCCGTTCGCCTTAGCTGCGGGCGTCAATGCACGCGGCAGAACACCGCCTTGAGGTAGCGACTTTCCGGAGCGTAGAGCATGTAAGGATGATCGGCCCCGGCCCCGCCGACGCGCAGCACCTGCACCGACCGCCCCGCCTGCCACGCCGCTCGCCGCAGCGATTCGAGGAAGTCCTCCTCGCTGACCAACCCGGTACACGAACAGGTCAGGAAGATGCCGCCCGGCGCCACCGCCCCCAGCGCCAGCCGATTCATGTCGAAGTAGCGCTTCAGCGCGAAGCCGACCTCCTCGCGGTCGCGCGTCTGCTTGGCCGGGTCGAGGACGACCACGTCGAACTGCTGCCCGCTCGGTCGGATGTCGCGCAGCCAGGGAAACAGGTCGGCCTGGAGGAAGCGCACGCGCGCCTGGTTGAGGTTGGCGTTCTGCTTCGCCAGGGCGATCACCTCTTCGTCGAGGTCCACGCCAACGACCTCGTCCGCCCCGCCCAGCGCTTTCGCGTAGACGGCAAAGCCGCCGGTGTTGCAGCACAGGTCGAGGACGCGCTTGCCCCGGCAGAACGACGCCAGCATCCGGCGGTTGTCGCGCTGGTCCAGGAAGAAGCCCGTCTTGTGCTTGCTCCCCGGCGCCACCCGGAAGCGCACGCCGTTCTCGGTGATGACGGCCGGCGGCGGCGGCTCCGGCGGCCGGCAGTCGAACGACTCCTGCTTCTGGACGTGTTCCTCGGCGAACCAGTAGAAGCGGCCGTCCGGGTAGTGCTTGGCCAGCGCCTCCTGAATGGCTTCGCGGCAGCGGTACATGCCGGCAGCGAAGAACTCCAGCACCAGCGTCGAGCCGTAGCGATCAACCACCAACCCACTGAGCCCGTCGCCTTCCGAATGCACCAGCCGGTAGGCGTCGCTGACCGCGTCGAGGCCGAGCCAGTCGCGCCGCAGGGTGACGGCCTGTTCGAGGCGGCGGGCGAAGAAGGCGCCGTCGATGGCCTCCGCGGGGTCGGCGGTCAGCAGGCGCAAGGCGATGCGCGAGTGGCCGTTGTAGAAGCCGCGGCCGACCCATTGGCCGTCGCGGTCGATGACGTCCACGACGGCGCCGGGCGGCAGGCGCGTCCCGGGCCTCTCGACCATCTTCTGGAAGACCCACGGGTGCGACGAACGGCGGACGATCTTCAGGCGCACCTGGGGGAGCGTGTCGGCAACGGGGACGGTCGGGGGGGAAGACATGAGGAATCCGGCCGGCCCAACGAGGTCGGGCGGCGAAAGTTTGCTCGGGGTTCCGCCGGCCACTAGTCGGCGGCGCCTAACAAGGTCATTATATCAGGTAGACACCCCATCCGAAGGACCGCCTCGGTCGTCTTGACTGGGAACCCCGCTTCCTTGTTCCGAGGACTCGCATCATGAAACGAACCCTGCTCGTCGTCCTGGTCGCCGCCGCCGCCCTGTCCTTCTTGCCCGCCGTGTCGTCCGCAAAAAGGATCGCTCCGTTGGCCATCCGCTTTTCCCCCCTGCCCGAGCGCGTCGCCACCGCCGACGCCGTCGTCGCCGGCAAGGTCACCAGCTTCGAGGACAAGACCGTCAGCGCCGAGCCGTTCGCGGGCGCCAAGGAAAAGGCGGAATTCCAGATCGCCGTCATCAAGATCGAGGACGCCGTCCTCGGGGCCAAGGGGCTGACCCACGTCAAGGTCGGCACCGTCAAGCCGCCGGAGGGCAAGCCGATCATCCGGCCGGGCGGCTACGGTCCGCCGCGCCTGACCGTCGATCAGGAGGGCATCTTCTTCCTGCAAAAGCACCCGACCGAGTCATTCTACGTCCTCCAGGGCGCCAACAGCGTCATCAACAAGGCCAGCAACGACAACTTCGACAAGCAACTGGCCCGCGCCAAGGAGTGCGCCAAGCTGCTCGCCGACCCCAAGGCCGGCCTGAAGTCGAAGGAGGCCGAGGACCGCGCCCTGACCGCCAGTATGCTCGTCATCCGCTACCGGACGCCGATTCCCGGCCAGACCAAGACGGAGCGGATCGACGCCGAGGAGAGCAAGTCGATCCTGACGGCGCTGGCCGGGGGCGACTGGACCAAGGGCAACGCCCTGGAGGACCTCAACCCGCAATGGGGCTTCAACCGGCTCGGCCTGACCGACAAGGACGGCTGGAACTGGCAGCCCGAGCCGGGCAAGCCGGTCGGTCCCAACGACTTCGCCGACGCCGCCAAGGCGTGGCTCAAGGGGCACGCCGACAGCTACCGCATCGAGCGCTACGTCAGCGACAAGAAGGACGAGAAGAAGGACAAGTAAGCGCCCGACCGACCGCCGATTCCGCCCGCGGCTCGCGCCGCGGGCGTTCCCTTTCCCTTACGTCATCAAGGAGCACAGGTATGCAACGTCTGTCGTGGTACTGGCCGGCGGGGCTCGCCGGGTTGGCGCTGCTCTTGGCCGCCCTTCCCGCCCCGGCGATGAGGATCTATCTCCCCCCCTACTACAAGGTCGCCCAGGCGCAAGCCATCGTCATCGGCAAGGTGACGGCCATCGAGGACAAGACCGTCGCCGCCACCATGTTCCCGGGCGCCAAGGAGAAGTCCGATTACACCGTCGCCGTCGTCAAGGTCGAGGACGCCCTGCTCGGTGCCAAGGGCCTGACGCACGTCAAGGTCGGCTTCGTCCTCCCCAAGCCAGTCCCGCCGCCGCCCCCCGGCGGCCCCTTTATCCTGGTCAAAGGCCCCGCCCCGATCAAGTTGGAGGTCAATCAGGAAGTTTGCCTGTTCCTGACCAAGCACCACGAGACGGAGTTCTTCACCATCGCCAGCGTGATGGACAAGAAGGCCCCGGAACTGGAGCAGGTCAAGAAGTTCGCCAAGCTACTGGCGGACCCCAGCGCCAGCCTGAAGTCGAAGGACGCCGACCAGCGCACCACGACCGCCGCCCTGCTCGTCCTGCACTACCGCCAGCGGCCGCTGGGGAACAAGGTCAAGGAGGAGGAGATCGACGAGGACCAGAGCAAGCTGATCCTCAAGGCGCTGACTGAGGGCGACTGGAACAAGAAGGTCACATCGCGCGACGAGGTGACGCCCATCGTCGGCTTCAACGCCCTGGGCCTGACGGACAAGGACGGCTGGAACTTCAAGGCGCTGCCGGGTCAGCCCGCCGACGCCTACCAGCAGGCGGCCCAGACGTGGCTGAAGGCGCACGCCGACAGCTACCGCGTCAAGCAGTTCGTGGCCGAAAAGAAAGAATAGAATAAGGACAAGTAACAAGTCATCGACGAGCCGCTTGCGGCTTCGCATGTCCAGCGAAGCCGCAAGCGGCGTCACGGCGCCTCGATGCAGTACAAATACTTCTCCCCGCGCAGGAGCAGCTGCTTTCCCACCACCACGGGCGAGGCGTCCACCGGGTCATTCAGCGGGTTGGTCGCCAGCACTTCCAGCTTGTCCCCCTGCTTCAGCACCAGCGTCGTCCCCTCGCGATCGACGATGTAGACCCGGCCCGCCGCGGCCACCGGCGAGGCGTAGAGGCTTTTCAGGCCGGGCAAGCGCTCCCTGTCGATGACCGGCTTGCCGGTCTTGACGTCCAGCGTGGTCAGCAGCCCGTCGTTCGTCTGCGTGAACCAGAGCCGGTCGCCGGCCAGCAGCGGCGACGGGACGTAGGGCGTCCCCTGGCGGGAGCGCCACAGGACCTTGTCGCTGTCGGTCACGTCGCCGGAGGCGTCGAGGGAGACGGCGAAGGCGGCCGCGCCGCGGTAGCCGCTCACGCAGTACACCACCCCGTTCGCGGCGACCACCGAGGGGATCGCGTTGACGGTCATGCCGCCGCACTGCCACAATTCCTTGCCCGTCTCGAGGTCGTAACTGCGCACCCGATTGGTCGCGTTCACGATCACTTGCCACTTCCCCTTGTGCTCGACTACCAGCGGCGTGTTCCACGACGTCTTTTCGTCGCGGTCGGTCTTCCACCTCGTCCGGCCGGTACGGGTGTTGAGGCAGAGGAGGGCCGAGGCGTCTTCCTGGTCCCAGTTGAGCAGCAGCGATTCGCCCTGAACGACCGGCGTGACGGCCTCGCCCCAACCGAGGCGGGTGTTGAGCCGGCCCAGATCGCGGCGCTGCCACTGGAGCTTGCCCGCCAGGTCGTAGCAGTAGACGCCGAACGAGCCGAACGAGACGTACAGGAAGCGGCCGTCGGTCGCCGGCGACCCGGCCGCGTAGGAATGCGTCGGCTGGTGTCCCTCGTGCGGCACCTGCTCGTTGGCCGTGTGCTTCCAGCGCGGCTTGCCGGTGGCCCGGTCGAAGCTGAGGACGACGAACTGGTAGTAATTGCGGGGAGCCTGAGTCTTCTTCTCGAACTTGGGGTCGGTCGTGGGGAGGTCGGCGGCGCCGGCGACGCGGTCGGTCTTGATCGCCGTCACGACGAAGACCTGATCGCCCCAGACGATGGGCGTGGCGCTGCCGCGGCCGGGCAACTCGGCCTTCCATTTGACGTTGGTGGTCGCGTCCCAGGTCAGGGGCGGGTCGCCCTTCGGTGCGGTGCCGTTGGCCTCGGGGCCGCGCCAGTGCGGCCAGTTGTCGAGCCGGGCCGCAGCGGGGTCGGCGCCGCGGGCCAAACCCGTCAGCACCCAGGCGCAGGCGAGCAGCAAACACGTCTTCTTCATGATGACCCGAACCTCCCCGGCGATGATGGGCTGCCGGTGAAGGTATGGCTGACGGGTCGCGGAGACAAGACGACCCGAGCGGGGTGGAGTTGCGTAACACGGTGCCGACGATAGACTATCCCGAGCCGGGCCGACCACGCCGCCAGGTCCCTCGAGTGAGTCCCCATGTCCGACACCTTGCCGGTCTTCTTCAAGGAGCACACCGCCGACGAGCTGCACGCCCGCCTGGCGCACCTCGGCGTCACGCCGCGGCTTCTGCGCCGCCTCCAGAATGCCGTCGTCCGCCAGGGGGCCCCGGAAGTGCCCCTCGACCTGCCGGAGGTGTCGCCCCGACTGCTGCGGCGCGTGCGCCAAGCGACAAGCATCCCGCGGCTGGCGCTCGTCGAAAAGAGCGTGTCGCCGACGGACGGCTTCGCCAAGTACCTGTTCCAGGGTGACGGCCCCGACCCGTTCGAGGCGGTGCGCATCCCGCTGCTGCACCGGCCCGGCGACGAGAAGTACATCGTCTGCGTGTCGTCGCAGGTCGGCTGTGCCCTGGGCTGCGTCTTCTGCGCCACCGGCCGCATGGGCTTCCGCCGCAACCTGGCGACGTGGGAGATCGTCGATCAGGTGATGCAGGTGCGGGCCGACTCGCCGCACCCGGTGCGCGGCGTCGTCTTCATGGGCATGGGCGAGCCGCTGCTGAATTACGAGCGCGTCATGCGGGCCGGCCGCGTCATGAGCGAGTCGTGCGGCCTGGCCATCGACGCCCGGGCCATCACCGTCTCGACCGTCGGCGTGGTGCCGATGATCCGCCGCTTCACGCGCGAACGCCAGCCGTACCGCCTGGTGGTGTCGCTGACCGCCGCCGACCACGACCTGCGCCGGCGGCTGCTGCCGATCGAGGACACGCATCCGCTGCCGGAATTGATGGCCGCCGTGCGCGAGCACCAGGAGGCGACCGGCGAGCGCGTCATGCTGGCGTGGACGCTGCTCTCGGGGGTGAACACGCGACCCGAAGACGCCCGGCGCCTGGCCGAGCTGACCGCCGGCCTGCCGGTGAAGATCGACCTGATCGACGTCAACGACGCCACCGGACAGTTCACGCCGCCGTCGGCCGAGGAATTCCGGGCGTTCCGCGACGCTCTGAGCGCGGAGGTGAGCCAGCCGATCGTGCGCCGCTACAGCGGCGGCAAGGACATCCACGGCGCCTGCGGCATGCTGGCCGGGACGCGCGTGGGGAATAATGAGTAAGCCGCTTGCGGCTTAGCGTTCACGTCCTCGAAGGTCGATGCGAACGCTAAGCCGCAAGCGGCTGCCGCGAGAAACCATGACCTCCGTACAGAAGATCATCCGCCCGGACGTGCTCGCGATGACGAGCTACCCGGTGCCCGACGCGACCGGCCTCGTGAAGCTCGACGCGATGGAAAATCCGTACCGGCTCCCCGACGCGCTCGCCGCGCGGCTTGGCGAGCGCCTCGCAGCCGTCGCGCTGAACCGTTACCCGGCCCCGCGCCCGCTGGCGCTGGTCGAGAAGCTGAAGCGCGCGATGAAGGTGCCGGCCGGCTGCGACGTGCTGCTCGGCAACGGCTCCGACGAAATCATCAGCATCATCGCGGTCGCCTGCGCCAGGCCGGGCGCGAAGGTACTTGCCCCGGTGCCGGGCTTCGTGATGTACCAGATGTCCGCGCGTCTGGCGCATCTCGAATTCATCGGCGTGCCCCTGACGCGATCGCTGCAGCTCGACGTCGAGGCGATGCTCGCGGCGATCGCCGAACACCGGCCGGCGGTGATCTATCTCGCCTATCCGAACAACCCGACCGGCACGCTGTTCGAGGACGCGGTGGTCGAGCGGGTCATCCGCGCCGCGACCGAAAGTCTCGTGGTGATTGACGAGGCGTATCAGCCCTTCGCCGAGAAGACCTGGATGCCGCGCGCGGCCGAGTTCGACAACATGGTCGTGATGCGCACGGTGTCGAAGCTCGGACTGGCGGGGATCCGGCTCGGCTACCTGGCCGGCCGGCCCGCCTGGCTCGCGGAACTCGACAAGGTGCGGCCGCCGTACAACGTCAACGTGCTGACGCAGGCGACGCTCGACTTCCTGCTCGACCACATCGACGTGCTCGACGCCCAGGCGGCCGAGGTGCGCGGCGAACGGGCGCGGCTTGCGACGGCGGTCGCCGCGCTGCCCGGCACGACCGTCTTCCCAAGCGCCGGCAACTTCCTCCTGGTGCGCGTGCCGGACGCGACGGCGACGTTTGAGGCGCTGCTGGCCGCGCGGATCCTGATCAAAAACGTGAGTCACATGCACCCGTTGTTGGCCAATTGCCTGCGGTTGACGGTCGGTTCGCCGGCCGAAAACGCCCAGTTGCTCGCCGCTCTGGAGGGGAGCGCGAGGCGCATGGGTAATAACTCGGCCGGTTGAGTCGTCTTGAGTGTAGCTATCGGCGCGCGGCCTCAGTGCGCGCCGGACCCTCGCCCCGGAGGACTTGAAGATGCGTCGCACTCTCTGGCTGGCCCCGCCGGCCGTGGCCGTCCTGGTGGCGGTCCTTGTCGTCCTGAAGCCGTCCTCGTCGCCCGCCGACCCGGGCCAACCCGAACCTGCCGCCAAGGCCGCCGGCACGGCGCAGCTGCCGGTGGCGCAGGCGATCCTGTACAGCAGCGGGGTGGGCTACTTCCAGCGCGAGGGGAGCGTCGAGGGCAACACGCGCATCGACCTGACCTTCCCCGTCCAGGACATCAACGACCTGCTCAAGAGCATGGTCCTGCAAGACCTCAACGGCGGCGTCATCTCCGCCGTCAGCTACGACAGCCAGGCCCCCATCGAGAAGACATTGCAGAGCTTCGCCATCAACCTTACCGGCAACCCCGGCTTCGGCGCTGTTCTCGGCCAGGCGCGCGGCGAGAAGGTTGAAGTCACCCTCCAGCAGGGCAACGCGGCGCAGCCGGGCAACGTCACCGGTACCATCATCGGCGTCGAGAAGCAGCGCCAGCAGGTCGGCAAGGACAGCGCCGTGGACGTGGAACTCCTCAACCTGTGGTGCGCCGAAGGGATGCGCAGCGCGAAACTGACCGACGTGCAGCGTGTCCGCTTCCTCAACCCCGTCCTCGACAGCGAGTTCAAGCGCGCCCTGGAGACGTTGGCCCTCTCCCATGACACGCAGAAGAAGGCGGTGTCGCTGTCGTTCAACGGCGAGGGCAAGCGTGAGGTGCGCGTCAGCTACGTCGTCGAGAACCCCATCTGGAAGACCAGCTATCGCCTTGTGCTGCCGAATAAGAAGGACGGCAAGCCGATGCTGCAGGGGTGGGCCATCGTGGACAACTCCTCGGAGGAGGACTGGAAGGACGTGCGCATGGCCCTGCTCAGCGGCCGACCCATCTCCTTCCAGATGGATCTGTATCAGCCGCTGTACGTCCCACGCCCTGTCGTCGAACCCGAACTCTTCGCCTCCCTCCGCCCGCCCACCTACCAGGGAGCGATGACGGGCAAACCGCAGACCGAAACCGCCGGCACCGCCACATACCGCGTCAAACGGATGGAAGAGAAGCTCAAGGAAAGCAAGTCGGCGAATGGTGAAGCGGAGAGATTAGGAATCCCGCCGAGCGTGACTGCGGGGTTCATGCTGGAGGCGGAGCAAAGGTTGGCCCAGGATCTCGACCTGACCAAGGGCGGCGCCTCCGCGGCGACGGCGAGCGAGTTGGGGGACTTCTTCCAGTACGTGATCGACCACCCGGTGAGCCTGCCGCGGCACAAGAGCGCGATGCTGCCCATCGTCCAGAAGGAGGTCGAGGCCGCCCGCGTCTCCATCTACAACGAGCGCACCCAGGCCAAGCACCCGCTGCTCGGCCTGCGCTTCAAGAACACCACCGGCATGCACCTGATGCAGGGCCCCATCACGGTCTTTGAGGGGAGCAGCTACGCCGGCGACGCCCGCATCCTCGACATCACCCCCAAGGACGAACGCCTGATCTCCTACGCCATTGACCTGGGCACCGAGGTCGAGCCCGTCGCCAAGAGCCAGTCCGACCGCATCACCAAGGTGAAGATCAACAAGGGCATTCTCAACCAGACGACGAAGGTGCGCCAGGAGAAGACCTACAACCTGAAGAACCGCTCCGAACACGACCGCGTCGTGCTCATCGAGCACCCCTTCCGGCCCGACTTCGTTCTCCTCAGCAAGGACAAGCCGGCGGAACGCACCCGCGACGTCTACCGCTTCGAGGTCAAGCTCCCCGCCGGGCAGACCGCCAGCACGGAACTCGCCGATGAGAAGGACGTCCACACGAGCATCGCGCTAACCAACAGCGACGATAACACGATGCGCTTCTTCCTCAGCCAACGGGTGGTCAGCGGCGCGGTGGAGGACGCGCTGACCAAGGCGATCGAGCTGAAGGGGAAGGTGAGCGACACGTCGCGGGAGATCGCACAGCTGCAGAAGCAACTCAAGGACATCACCGACGACCAGGCGCGACTGCGGGCCAACCTCAAGGAGATGCCCGCCACCGCCGAGGCCTACAAGCGCTACCTCAAGAAGTTCGACGACCAGGAGACCCAGATCGAGGACTTCCAGAAGAAGATCAAGGTCCTCCAGGATACCGAGTTCCGGCAGCGCAAGGCATTCGAGGACTACCTCGCCGCCCTCGACATCGAGTAATCGCTACGGCCGCTTGCGGCTTAGCGTTCACGTCATCGAAGGTCGATGCGAACGCTAAGCCGCAAGCGGCTGCTGCGAATCTCTTCTACCGTTCTGCTCCCCCTCCCTGTAAAATACCCGCTCCCGGCCGGGCCGCGCCGGACCGCCGGGGAAGGATTCACCCGGACCCCGAGACAGGATGAGACTCACCAATCATGGCGGAACCGAACCAACAGCTCCAGGAACTGGCCACTCTGCACGGCGTCCATCTGAACTACTGGGACGTGACCGGCAAGCAGGTCTGGGCCAACGACGACAGCCTGATCCGTACTCTGCAGGCGCTCGGCGCGCCGCTGGGGGGCCTCGACGACGTGGAGGCCGCCCTGGAGCAGCGCCGCCGCGACTTGTGGGGGCGGCGCCTGGAGCCGGTCGCGGTCTGCTGGGACGGCTACCCGCCCGAATTGCTCTTCCGCTGTTCGGAGGCCGACCTCGACACGCCGCACCAGTGCCGGCTCGTCCTCGAATCGGGACAAACCTACACCTGGACAATGACGCCCGGCGAGTTGCCCGACGCCGGCGGCATCGACCTCGACGGCACCGTCTACGCTGCCCGCCGCCTACGCCTCATCGGGCCGTACGCGCTCGGCTACCACCAGCTGACCATCGAGGGCGGCGGGCACACGGCCGAATGCACTCTCATAGCGGCGCCGGAGCGGCCGGCGGAGGCGCAGGCCAGCCGCACCGCCAAAAACTGGGGCCTGTTCGTCCCGCTCTACGCGCTGCACAGCGCCCGCAGCTGGGGCGCCGGCGACTACGCCGACCTCGAGGAGCTGGTGTCGTGGGTGCAGCGCCAGGGCGGCGGCATGGTGGCCACGCTGCCGCTGCTGGCCGCCTTCCTCGACGAGCCGTTCGAGCCGTCGCCCTACTCGCCGGCCAGCCGGCTCTTCTGGAATGAGTTCTACCTGAACGTCGAGCGCATCCCCGAGGTCCAGAAGTCGCCCAAGGCGCAGGCCCTGCTCGGCTCCCGCCAGTTCAAGGACGACGTCGCCGCCCTGCGAAAAGCGCCGCTGGTCAACTACCGCGACCAGATGGCCCTGAAGCGGCGCGTCCTGGAGGAATGTGCCCGCACGCTGACCGCCGACAGCAGCGGGCGGCGCGCGGCCCTGGAGGAGTACGTCCAGGGCGACCCGGCCGTGCGCGATTACGCCGTGTTCCGGGCCATCGGCGAACAGCGCCGGGCCGCCTGGCAGACGTGGCCGGCGGCGCTGCGCGACGGGGCCGTGACGGCGGGCGACTTCGACCCCGCCCTGGCGGACTATCACTGTTACGTCCAGTGGCTGGCCCGCGAGCAGTTGCAGGGGTTGGCGACGAAGGCGCGGGCCAACGGGCCGGGCCTGTACCTCGACCTGCCGCTGGGCGTCAATTCCAGTGGCTACGACACCTGGCGCCACCGGGAGGGGTTCGCCCTCGACACCGCCGCCGGGGCGCCGCCCGACCCGTTCTTCGCCAAGGGGCAGAACTGGGGCTTCCCGCCGCTGCACCCGGAGCGGATCCGCGAAGGCGGCTACCAGTACCTTCGCGCCTACCTGCGCCATCACATGCGGCTGGCGGGGGTCCTGCGCATCGACCACATGATGGGGCTGCACCGCCTCTACTGGATCCCGCACGGCATGGAGGCCAAGGACGGCGTTTACGTCGGCTACCGCGCCGAGGAGCAGTACGCCGTCTTCTCGCTGGAGGCGCACCGGCACGGCACCGTCATCGTCGGCGAGGACCTCGGCACGGTGCCCGAGGAGTTGCCGGGGATGATGGCCCGGCACAACATGCATCGCATGTACGTGCTGCAGTACCAGGCCCAGCCCCGGGACGAGGCGCTGTCGCCGATCTTCCCCGGGGCGGTGGCGAGCATCAACACGCACGACATGCCGACCTTCGCCGCCTTCTGGCAGGGGTTGGACATCGACGACCGCCTGGACCTGGGCCTCTTCGACGCCGAGTCGGCCGACGAGGAGCGCGAGCGCCGAAGGGAGTTGATCCGCAGCGTGGAGACGTTCTTGCAGCAGCGCGGCTTCCTGAAAGAGAGCAAGGAGAGGGCCGCCCCGCTGGCCGTCCTGCGGGCGTGCCTGAACTTCCTGGCCACCGGCCCGGGCCGGGTGGCGCTGGCCAACGTCGAGGACTTCTGGCTGGAGGCGCACCCGCAGAACGTGCCGGGGACGTGGCGCGAGCGGCCCAACTGGATGCGGCGGGCCAGGCGCTCGCTGGAGGAATTCACCCGGATGCCGACGGTCCTGCAAGCGCTGCGCGAGATGGACCGGATCGTGAAACAGGGGCGGTGATGGCCGGCCGCTTGCGGCTTAGCGCTCAGCCGCGACCGGCTCAGGGCGGTCCGCGCCGCTCTGCGAGCGGCCCCTAAACGATCCCGATTGGAACCAATCATGCCCGTCCCCAGCCGCGACGAACTGGTCTCGCTGTACCTCGACCAGCTGCCCTACACCCCTTACCCGGTCCAGGAAGAAGCCCTCCTGTCCTGGTTCAGCGCCGAGCAGGGCACCCTCGTCTGCGCCCCGACCGGCACCGGCAAGACACTCATCGCCCAGGCCGCCCTCTTCGAGGCGCTGCACACCAACACCGTCGCCTACTACACCACGCCCCTCATCGCGCTCACCGAGCAGAAGTTCCAGGAGATGCAGGCCAGTGCCGTCCGCTGGGGCTTCGCCGCGGACGACGTCGGCCTCGTCACCGGCAACCGCCGCGTCAACCCCAACGCCCGCGTCCTCGTCGTCGTGGCCGAAATCCTCCTTAACCGCCTGCTGCACCAGGGCGGCGCCTCCGGCGGCGAGGTGTTCGACTTCTCCCACGTCAGCAGTGTCGTCATGGACGAGTTCCACAGCTTCGCCGACCCCGAGCGCGGCATCGTCTGGGAGTTGTCCCTGGCCATGCTGCCCGCGCACGTCCGCCTCCTGCTGCTGTCGGCCACCGTCGGCAACTCGCTGGAATTCCTCAGCTGGCTGCAGCGGAGCCACGGCCGCAAACTGGAGCTTGTGGAGGGCAAGGAGCGCAAGATTCCGCTCACCTACCGCTGGGTGCCGGACATGCTCCTCGGCGAGCAGCTCGTGGAGATGGCCAAGGGCGACGACTCGGTGCGCACGACCCCCGCACTGGTCTTCTGCTTCAATCGCGACGAGTGCTGGAGCGTCGCGGAGGTGCTCAAGGGGTTGCACCTCCTCGGCGGCGAACAGCGGACGCGGGTCATGGCCGAGGTGGACAAGCTCGACTGGACGCAGGGCGTCGGGCCGAAGCTGGTGCAGATGCTGCGGCGCGGCGTCGGCGTGCATCACGCCGGCCTGTTGCCGAAGTACCGCCGCGTCGTCGAGGACCTGTTCGTGAAGAAGGCGCTGGCCGTGGCGGTCTGTACCGAGACACTGGCGTCGGGGATCAACCTGCCGGCGCGGTCGGTGGTGCTGACCTCGCTGGTGAAGGGGCCGCCGGGCAAGCAGAAACTGATCGACCCCAGCACGGCGCACCAGATCATGGGCCGGGCCGGCCGGCCGCAGTACGACGACCAGGGCTTCGTCTTCGCCCTGGCCCACGAGGACGACGTGAAACTCCTTCGCTGGAAGGAGAAATATGATCGGATCCCCGAGACGACGAAGGACCCGACGCTGCTGCGGGCGAAGAAGGCCCTGAAGCGCAAGAAGCCGAGCCGCCGCGAGACGGTCACGTACTGGAGCGAGTCGCAGTTCACGCAGCTCAAGGGGGCGCCGCCGGGCAAGTTGTACAGCAAGGGCCCGCTGCCGTGGCGGCTGCTGGCGTACCTGCTGAAGATCTCGCCCGAGGTCGGCAAGGTCCGCAACGTGGTCCGCAAGCGCCTGATGGACGAGCCACGCATCAAGGCCGGCGAGAAGTCGCTCGATCACATGCTTCTGACGCTACACCGGGCCGGCTTCGTGGTGCTGGACCCGCTGCCGCCCACACCGGAAGAGGAGGAAAGAAGAAGAGAAGAAGAGAAGAAACGAAGGAGCGAAGCAGAAGCACAGGCGCACTCCCTCTTTCCTTCTCTCCCTGCCCCCCCATCTGCTCCGCCGTACTCGCCGGTCTTAGCCACGCCGACGCCGGCGCTGGACAACCTGCTCGTCTTCCGCGGCATCCACCCGCTGTACGGCGCCTACCTGATCGGTCAGCTCGGCCTCGCCGACCGGGAGGAGCGCATCCAGGCGTTCGAGAGCGTGCTGGAGATGCCGCGGCCGCTGCTGCGCTACGTCCGCGTGCCGTTCGGCGAGCGCCCGCCCGGCCCGCTGGAGCAGCGCCTCGACCCCGACCTGATACACCGCGGCCTCATCGCCGCCCCCCTGCCGCCAAAGGGGGAAGACGAGGAGGAAGAGGAGGACGAATGGGTCGAGCGACCGCCCACGTTGGCGGACAAGCTGCGGCTGCTGTTCGACGCCCTGTACCCCGACGTGACCGACGTGAACACGCAATCGGTGTGGGCGGCGAACGAGCTGCTGCGCTTCTCGGGCAACTTCAACCTGTACGTCAAGACGCGCGACCTGGTGAAGCAGGAGGGCATCGTCTTCCGCCACCTGCTGCGGCTGATCTTGATGGTGGGCGAATTCCTGCAGGTGACACCGCCCGACACGACGCCGGACGAATGGCAGGGCGACCTGCGCGACCTCAGCGATCGGCTGACGGCGAGCTGCCGCGAGGTCGATCCTGCCAGCACCGACGAGATCATTCAGCTGGCGCACGCGGCCGACGTGGTCGAGGGCGAGACGGCGCCCCCGGCGCCCTAGCCCCGGGTGGGGGGCACGCCCGCGGTTGCCGGCTGCCGGACCTGATCCTTGCCAAGGAGTGACTGCATGCTCTCATCTCGCCGTGTCCTTCTCGTCTCCCTCCTGTGCGTCGGGCTGTTCGCCCCGGTCGTGCGGGGTGCCGATGACCTCGCCGCGAAGATCGACGCCGTCATCAACGGCCCCCGTTACAAACAGGCCCGCTGGGGCGTCCTCATCGTCGATGCCAAAACGGGCAAGACCGTCTACGAGCGCGACGCCGACCGCCTCTTCATGCCGGCGTCGGTGACCAAGCTGTATTCGTGTGCCGCCGCCCTCGCCGCCTTCGGGGCGGACCACAAGTTCGAGACGCCCGTCTACCGCCGCGGCGAGGTGAAGGAGGGCCGGTTGCACGGCGACCTGGTCCTCGTGGCCCAGGGCGACCTGACCCTCGGCGGCCGCACCAGCGCCGACGGCAAGATGGCCTTCAAGGACCACGACCACATCTACGCCAACTTCCCCAGCGGCCACGAGTCCGAAGTGACCGACACCGACCCGCTCGCCGGCCTCACGGCCCTGGCCAGGCAGGTGAAGCAGGCCGGCATCAAGCGCATCGACGGCGAGGTGCTGATCGACGACCGTCTCTTTGCGCGGGCGCGCGGCAGCGGTAGCGGGCCGGACCTGCTCACCCCCATCGTCGTCAACGACAACCTCATCGACGTCCTCATCACGCCCGCCGACAAGGCCGGTCATCCCGCCCTCGTGAAGATGCGGCCGGAGACGAGCTTTATCCAGATGGACGCGCAGGTGGGCACCTGCCCGGAGAAGGAGGAGCAGTCGATCACGGTCGAGGCGGTCGGCTCGAACCGCTTCACCGTGCGCGGCCAGGTGCGCGCGAAGTCGCAGTCGCTGGTGCGCATCTACCCAGTGGACGACCCGGCCGCCTTCGCCCGCGCCCTGTTCATCGAGGCGCTGCGGCGCGAAGGGATCACCGTGACCGCCAGCCCGCTCGCCACGCCGGACGGCGAGCTGCCCGAGAGGGACGGCTACGGCAAGCTGACGCGCGTGGCCGTCTACGAATCCCCGCCGTTCCGGGAGTTGATCAAGGTGACGCTGAAGGTGAGCCACAACCTCTACGCCAGCACGCTGCCGCTGCTGGTGGCGACGAAGAACGGCAAGCGCACCCTGGCCGAGGGCATGCACCTGCAGCGGAAGTTCCTGGCCGACCTGGGCGTGCCGGTCGAAACGATCTCCTTCGGCGGCGGCGCCGGCGGGGCGCTCTCCGACAACGTGACGCCGCGGGCGACGGTGGCCCTGTTGCAGGCCATGCGCAAGCGCGACGACTGGCCGGCGTATCGGGCGGCGCTGCCGGCGCTGGCCGTGGACGGCACCCTGGCGGACGTGGTGCCGGCGAGCAGCCCGGCGAAGGGGAAGGTGATGGCGAAGACAGGGACGCTGATGTACGAGGACCTGATGAACGACCGCCTGCTGCTGCGGAGCAAGGCGCTGGGCGGCGTGATGACGACGGCGCACGGGCGCGAACTCAGCTTCGCCATCTTTGTCAATGATGTGCCGCTGCCGCGCGGCGTGACCGCCAGCCGCGAGGGCGAGGCGCTCGGCAAGCTGGCCGAGATGATCCAGCAGAACGCGCCGCAGTAGCCGCTTGCGGCTTCGCAACGGCGGCGCGCAGAGCCGCTTGAGGAGGTTTAGTGAGACATGGACCCGCAAAAGAAGCAACTGCGAAAGTTGAAGCGCGACGTCAAGCGCGCCGGCAACAAGCGCCGGCGGCAGTACCTCAAGCGCGAGCTGCAGGAGAAGCCCGAGGAGGCACCGCACAGCGAGTACGACTTCGGCCGCAACACCTCGGAGACGCTGAACGGTTTGGATCAGGACGCCACGCGCCGCCGGCAGGAGCGCGACGAAGGGGTCACGGACGACTCGGAATGATCAGCCAGCGCTCGAACCACGCCAGCATTTCCTTGCGCATCTCCGGCGTATAGGTATGGCCCACGTCGGGGTACAGCACGCTTCGGAAGCGATCCTCCGTGCCGAGCGCCTTGTACACGCCCTTCGCCTTCTCCTCGATCACCTTGATGCCGTCAGCCGGCGAGCCGGCGTCGAGGTCGCCGGTCAGCGCCAGGTACGGCCGCGGCGCGATCAGGGCGATGACCCCTTCCGTATCGCACGTCTTCAGCAGACCGTTGACGAAGTAGTAGACGCCGTGCTGCCGCAGGCCGCCGTGCGCGATCAGGTTCTGGTAGCGCGTCAGGCAGGCCACGCCGACGACCGCCGCCACCCGGTCATCGACCGCCGCCAGCCACCAGGCGCGTGTGCTGCCCATGCTCATCCCGGTCGCGCCGACGCGCTTCGCGTCCACTTCGGGGCGGCCGCACAGGTAATCGAGGGCGATCTGGTCGTCGCGCACGAACATGCCCCACAGCGTCCGCCCCATCCACAAGTGCAGCTTGTGCAGGCTCTCCTGCTCGGCGCGGCCGGTCTCCGCCGAGCCGGACGGGCCGGTGCCGGCGCGCTCCCCGTGCCAGTAAGCGTCGGGGGCCAGGACGACGTACCCCGCCTTGACGAAGACCTCGCCGAGCGGCTCCGGACCGCCTTCGGTATCGGGAGTAATGATGTTCGTCTTGTCCGGTGTCGAGGAGTGCAACCAGAGGATGGCCGGGGCCGGCTTCGTCCGCTTGTCGGGGACGAGAAGAAGGGCGCCGATCTCGTTGTCCACACCGTTGTCGATGCCGACACGCTCCAGGGTGTAGCCGGGGCGAAGCTCGCGCGACACCAGGCGCACCTTCAACGGCGCCGGCCGCGGCGGCAGGTCGCCGAGCGAGGCGCGCACCGCCTTGAGGAGGGCAGGCCGTCGCTCCTGCCACGCCGCGGGACTCTCGGGGACGTGGAACTCGGGGGCGCGCAGGTCGCGGTACGCCTTCGGCACCAGGGCGTCGCGCTCGGCCTCCGCCTTGCGGTAGGTGGCCGCATCGGCCTTCGGGTCCGGGCGCGGGACAGGGGGCGTGCGCGGGCGCGACACGATGAGCTGGCGCAGGACGCAGTCGGCCACGGCGTCGGCGAGGCGCTCGTAGCCGGCCGCGGTGTAGTGGGTGCCGTCGCCGCCGAGGAGTTTGTCGGCGCCGCCGTCCTCGACGATGCCGTGCAGGTCGTGGACGGGAACGCCGGCCTCGCGCATCACCTTGCGGGCCGACTCGTTGTAGCGCTTCACGTCGGCCTCGAAGCGGTCGAAGTCGGCGCCGCGCTTCGCATGCCGGTCATCGAGGATGGGCGTGGTGTCGGCGAAGCCCAGCGCCGCCGACGTGCCCTTGCGGATGCGGATGACGATTTCCTTGAGGTTCGCCTCGTACTTGTCGAGCGGCACCTGATGCTGCTTGGTCTTCTTCGACAGCTTCAGGTCGTGCAGACCACAGTTGAGATGGACGACGGCGGGTTTCTCGCGGATGACCCACTCGTCGAGGTGCTTGAGGACGTTGTCGCTGTCGCCGCCGTTGGCCTCGACGCTGACGACGCGGGCCTTGCCCTCCAGCCGCTTGACGACGAGCGGGGCGTAGCCGAGGCGGATGGAATCGCCGATGAGGACGACCTTCGGCAGCTCGGGCTTCGGCTTGGCGACCGGCTGGGCCGACGACGGCGCGACCAGTGCGAAAACTACCACGACGGCCAGAAGAGTGCGGTGCGGCATATGAACCCCCTTGTTGGTCGGAGAGCGCTTGGATTGTACGGCCGGCCAGCGAACAGGGCGAGCGCAGACCCGGCATTGCAACGAACGGCCGCATACGGGTAAACTGACTTGTGGGAGGTGTCCAGTGGATGGTCTAGGGATGGCCCGGCGGGATCGGCGATGCTCCCTTTCGAGTTTATTGTCCCTGGACCGCCGATTTCCCACCAGTCGGGTAATAAGAGAAAGTTAGCCGCCTGGGGCAAGAGGGTCCGCGCTGTGGCGGCTGCGAAGTGGGGGATGCAAGCTCCTCATTCCGAACCATTGAAGATCTCCGTCACATACTTCCACGAACAAGTAGCCATCCGGCTCGACAACGACAACATGGTCAAGCCGATTCAGGATGCCCTCATTGGCCTCATTTATGCAGACGATCGGTTGGTCACCGATACCGTGGTCCGCAAGACGCGCATCGATGGTTCGTTTCGCGTGCGGTGGATCTCTCTCGCTGTGCTCGAAGCGTTCGCCAAGGGTGAAGAATTTCTTCACGTCGTCATCGACCGAGCGCCAAGTCACGAAGAACTTTTGAGGTGACGCGATGACCGAACAAGAAGCCCTGGAACAGGCCGCTGAGAAATACCGGCAGGAAGGGTACACCGTCCTCATCCGACCGAGCAGCGACGACCTTCCTGGTCCCATCGAGGGGCACAGGATTGACCTCCTGGCTCGGCGGGGAGCCGAAACGGTCGCCGTCCAGGTCGAGCGCCGCGATCGGCTCTTCGACGTCGTCCCGACAGCCGAGATAGTCAAGGCGCAGCCCGGCTGGAGCTACGACCTCATCGTGGTTCCCGTCAACGGGAGCGATGAGCTACCCCCCGGCACCACCGCCTCGGCGACCGACGTGCAGTCCTTCCTGGCCGAGGCGGAACGACTGCTTGAGCAGGGCACGCCCCGGAGCGCCTTCTTGATCGCCTGGTCCGCGGTCGAGGCGGTCCTGCGCGAGGCGGCACGCCGCGAGGAGTTGGGGGTCGAATCTCGCCTCCCGCGCTCGATCCTGAAAGCGCTGCTCGCCCACGAGATCATCTCGCGGGAGGACCACGAGAAACTCCAGCACTCCCTCGACATGCGGAGCCGACTCGTCCACGGTCTGTCACCCGACGCACTCGAAGGGACCGATGTGCGCTACCTGGTCGCTGTCGCAAAGCAACTCCTGAGCGCGGCTCCGGCGCCGTCGGAATCGTGACGGATCGATCACCGGGGCAACGGCGTCGGAAACCTTCACCGCGGCCAGAGCGTCTGATTCTCCGTGGCGCTGGCCGTCGGGCTTCAAGAACACGTCGGCGGATGAGGAGCAGGTCGGCTTGCAGCAGCGCGCCGGCTGGGTTTGCCCTCGAAGAACGGGGGCGGGTTCCTTGATCGGTGGAAACAGGAACCCGACTCCTTTCTGCCTGCCCGCCTCACGGAGGCGCCGGGTCCATCGGCGCCGGCGGCGGGGCGGCCTGGTTCTTCAAGGCCTTGTCGCGGCGCTGCGTCAGATCGGCATCGCCGGGCTGATCGCGCAGCATCCGGCCGAGGTGGAAGGCGGCGGCGAACCACTGCTGCTGCTCCTCCGCCCGCCGGGCCTGCTCGCCGTGGTAACGCAGCCGCTCGGCCCGCTCGGGCAGCGGCCAGGCGGCCTGTTGCCGGTCCAGGGCGACGTCGATCAGCTGCACGTCCTTGTCGTAAGCCAGGGCGCGGCGAGCACCATCCGGGCTGAGGGCGCTCCGGCTGTCCGTGCGCGGGGGCGGATCGACGGGTTCCGTGGGCCGGCCATCGGGCAGCGTCCAGGCTAGCAGCTTGTCATCCGCATCCCAGGCGAAGACGCGCTGGCCGTCGGGGCTGAAGGCCACGCGGGTGACCACGCTGGTGTGCCCCTGAAGGACGCGCCGCTCTTGCCCCTTGTCTGCCTCCCAGAGTCGCACCGCCGGATCTAAGGAGGAACTGGCCAGGAGCTGGCCATCGGGGCTGAAGCACACGCTGCTGACCAGGATGGTGTGCCCCGAGAGGGCGAGCAGCTCTTGCCCTGTGGCCGCGTCCCAGAGGCGTACCGTCTGGTCCGAGGAGGCGCTGGCCAGGCGCTGGCCGTCGGGACTGAAGCACACGCCCCAGATAAAGCCGGTGTGCCCCTTCAGCGCCAGCAGCTCCTGGCCCTTGGCCGCGTCCCAGACCCGCACCGTCTGATCCCACGCGCTGGCCAGGCGTTGGCCGTCGGGGCTGAAGCACACGCTGAGGATATTGCCCGCGTGCCCCTTGAGGGTCCGCAACTCTTGCCCCGTGGCCGCGTCCCAGAGGCGCACCGTCTGGTCATCTGCGGCACTGGCCAGGCGTTGGCCGTCGGGGCTGAAGCACACGCTGTGGACAATGCCGCTGTGCTCCCGGAGGGCGAGCAACTCCTGCCCCGTGGCGGCGTCCCACAGCCGCACCGTCTTGTCAGCCGAAGCGCTGGCCAGGCGTTGGCCGTCGGGGCTGAAGCACACGCTGTGGACAATGCCGCTGTGCCCCGAGAGGGTACGCAGCTCTTGCCGCGTGGCCGTGTCCCACAGCCGCACCGTTTTGTCCCAGGAACCGCTGGCCAGACGCTGGCCATCGGGGTTGAAGCACACGCTGGTGACAAAGTGCGTGTGCCCGTGGAGGGCGAACAGCTCTTGCCCCCAGGCCGCGTCCCAGACCCGCACCGTCCGGTCATAGGAGGCGCTGGCCAGGCGCCGGCCGTCGGGACTGAAACACAGGCTCATGACAGGACCTTTGTGCCCCGGGAGGGTGCGCAGGTCTTGCCCCTTCTCCGTGTCCCAGAGCCGCACCGTCTGGTCCCCCGCGCTGACCAGGCGTTGGCCGTCGGGACTGAAGCACACGCTGCTAACACGGCCAGTGTGCCCCTTGAGCGTCCGCAGGTCTTGCCCCGTGGCCGCGTCCCAGACCCGTACCGTCTGGTCCAAGGAGGCGCTGGCCAGGCGTTGGCCGTCGGGACTGAAGCACACGCTGCGGACCATGCCGGTGTGCCCCGAGAAGGTGCGCAGCTCTTGCCCCGTGGCCGCGTCCCACAGCCGCACCGTCTTGTCAGCCGAAGAGCTGGCCAGGTGTTGGCCGTCGGGACTGAAGCACACGCTCCAGATAGCGTTGGTGTGTCCCTGGAGAGAGCGCACCGCCTGGCCCGTGGCGGCGTCCCACAGCCGCACCGTCTGGTCCAGGGAAGCGCTGGCCAGGCGCTGGCCGTCGGGGCTGAAGCACACGCTGCTGACAAGGTCCGTGTGCCCCTTGAGGGTCTGCACTTCCTGGCCCTTCTGCGCATCCCAGACGCGTACCGTCTTGTCAAAGGAGGCGCTGGCCAGGCGCTGGCCATTCGGGCTGAAGCACACGCTCCACACCTCGCTGGTGTGCCCCTTCAGCGTGTGCAGCTCTTGCCCCGTGGCCGCGTCCCAGAGCCGTACCGTGTGCTCTCCTGCGCTGGCCAGGCGTTGGCCGTCGGGACTGAAGCAGACGCTCTGGACAATGCTGGTGTGCCCCTTCAGCGTGTGCAGTTCTTCCCCCGTGGCCGCGTCCCAGACGCGCACCGTCTTGTCAGCCGAAGAGCTGGCCACGCGTTGGCCATCGGGGCTGAAGGCCACGGCGGCGACGAAGCCGGTGTGGCCGCGGAAGATGCGCTGGTTGCTGGTGAAGAGGGTGGCCAGGTGCCGGTATTCCCAGCCGCGGAAATCCCAGCGGGTCGCGTCCAGGTGCTGCCAGGCCGCTGCCGTGTTGTTGGCCTCCCACGCCCGCTGCGCCAGCGCCAGCTCCCGCGCGTACACCAGCCGCTCCGCCCGCTCGTGCTCGCGCTCGGCAATCTCCCGCTGCCCCTTCTCAGCCTGCTTGGCCTTCTCGGCCTGTTGGCGCGCGGCCACGGCTTCGGTTTCTCCCTGGGCCGCCGCTCGGGCTTGGTCACGGGCCTGGAGGAAGTAGTACAGCGTGGCGCCGATGCCAGCCGACAGCACCACGACCAGCGCCGCCGTCAGGTTGCGCACCCGCCGCGCTCCGGCCGCCCGCGCCTCCGCCGCCGCCGTCCGACGCCCCTCTTCTTCACGGACCGCCGCCGCGGCCCGTTCGACCTCGGCCTGGCGCAAGCGCTCCTGCACCGCTGCCAGGTACGCCGCCATTGCCGACGCCACCGCTCCCGCGTCGGCCGGGCGGTCATCCGCCCTGGCGCTCAGACAGGATCGCGCCAGCGCTGTCAGCTCCCCGTCCGCGGGGCACGCCGCCAGCCGCTCCAGCGCCGCCTGAGTGGAGCCCAGCTGAGCGTGCAGCCGCACTTCCTCGCGGCTCCCCGTGTAGGGCGCCTTGCCTGTGAGGATTTCGCACAACATCGCTCCCAGACCGAACACGTCCGAGCGCCAGTCGAGACGGTCCACCTCCCCGCGGGCCTGCTCCGGCGGCATGTAGGCAAACGTCCCCAGCACGACCCCGGCCTGTGTCAGGTTGTCCGCCTGCTCAGCTCGATCCGTCTCGACCATCGTTGCCGTAGCGTCGTCCTCTCCGGTCTCGGTTTGGGGCGGCGCGCCGTCCTTCAGCACCTTGGCGAGTCCCCAATCCATGACCTGCACTTCGCCGAAGGCGCCCACCATGACGTTGCCCGGCTTGAGATCGCGGTGAATGACCCCCTTGCTGTGCGCGTAGGCCACCGCCTGGCACACCTGCTCGAAGACGGCCAGCAGCCGCGGCAGTTCCTCGTCTGGGCTGCCGCGCCGCGCCAGCAGCGTGGCCAGCGTGCGGCCGCGCACCACCTTCATGCAGAAGTACGGCCGGCCGTCGGGCAGCGTGCCGGTTTCGTAGACTGGCGGAATGCCTGGATGCTGCAACTGGCTGGTCAGCTGCGCCTCCTCGGTGAAGCGACGCAGCACGTTATCGTGTCCGGCCCAGCGCGACTGCACCACCTTGACGGCCACCAGCCGCCGCAGACGCCGGTCGCGTCCCAGCCAGACGTCGCCCATGCCGCCCTCGCCCAGCAGCCGCTTTAGCTCGTAACGCCGCGGCACCGGCGGACGGGGGACCGAGGAGGCCGGCGGCGGAACGACGTGGGGTGTCGTGGCGTTGTCCGAGGGGGCCGGCGGCGTGGGCGCCAGCGGCGGCGTAGTGGCGAACGGGTCGCGGGGATCGTGCGCCGACATGGACAAATCCTCCCCGGGCCCGGGGAAACTCGTTCGGATCGGTTAGTTTTTCGAGGGTGCGGCTTGCTCGGGATCGGGCGGGGCTGGCTTTCGCCGTTCGAGCCACTCGCGCATTTTTTCGATCCCGTGGCGCTTGGCCATCTCCTCCATCACCTCCTCCATGCTGTGATGTTTGAGAACATGCTCCGGCTTGAGGATTCTACCGAGGGCATCGTAGTCAATGCCGATTTGTTCCGGAGTTAGATTGTGCATGAGCAGGGTCTCCATCAGGGCGATACCGTGCAGGCTCGGCAACAGATTGAGCTGTTGCGGATATTGCCGGTAGTGTTCGAGGATGTATTCCACGAGCGGCCGCTCCTGCCGGCCGCCGGCGACCATGTGCAGCAGGATCGTGGCCGGCGCGTCTCACGGAGGGGCCGGGTCCATCCGCGCCGGCGGTGGGGCGGCGTGGTTCTTCAGGGCGGCGGCGCGGCGGCGCAGCAGGTCGGCGTCGCCGGGCTGGTCCAGGAGCAGACGGCCCAGGTGGAAGGCGGCGGCGAACCACTGCTTCTGCTCCTCGGCCTGCCGGGCCTGCTCGCCGTGGTAGCGCAGCCGCTCGGCACGGTCCGGCGGCGGCCAGGCGTTGCGGCGGGCATACTCGGCGGTGTCGATCAGCTGCACGTCGGTGCCATTGGCCAGGGCGCGGAAGGCGCCGTCCGGGCTGAGGGCGTCCCGGCTCTCCGGGCGGGCCGGGGGGTTGGCCGGCTCGGTCGGCTGGCCGTCGCGGACCGTCCAGGCCAGCACCTTGGCCTGTTGGTCCCAGCCGAAGATACGCTGGCTGTCAGGGCTGAAGCACACGCTGGCAACCTCGTTGGTGTGCCCCTTCAGAGTGAGCAGTTCCTGTTGCTTGGCCGCGTCCCAGAGCCGGACCGTATTGTCCTGGGAGGCGCTGGCCAGGCGGAGGCCGTCGGGGCTGAAGCACACGCCGGTGACCTCGCGGATGTGCCCCTTGAGCGTGAGTACCTCCTGGCCGGTGTCCGCGTCCCAGACCCGGACCGTCTGGTCCTGGGAGGCGCTGGCCAGGCGGCGGCCGTCGGGGCTGAAGCACACGCCGTTGACAGTGGCGGTGTGCCCCTTGAGCGTGAGTACCTCCTGGCCGGTGTCCGCCTCCCAGAGCCGGACCGTCTGGTCTCCGGAGGCGCTGGCCAGGCGGCGGCCGTCGGGGCTGAAACACACACCGGTGACAAAGCTGGTGTGGCCCTTGAGGGTGCGCACCTCCTGGCCGGTGTCCGCGTCCCAGAGCCGCACCGTTTGGTCTTCGGAGGCGCTGGCCAGGCGGCGGCCGTCGGGGCTGAAGCACACGCCGCTGACACGGCCGGTGTGCCCCTTGAGGGTGCGCACCTCCTGGCCCGTGTCCGCGTCCCAGAGCCGGACCGTCTGGTCCCAGGAGGAGCTGGCCAGGCGGCGGCCGTCGGGGCTGAAGCACACGCTGGTGAAAAGGCTGTTGGGCCCCTTGAGCGTGCGCACCTCCTGGCCGGTGTCCGCGTCCCAGACCCGGACTGTCTGGTCCGCGGAGGCGCTGGCCAGGCGGCGGCCGTCGGGGCTAAAACACACGCCGTTGACCCAGTTGGTGTGCCCCTTGAGGGTCCGCACCTCCTGGCCGGTGTCCGCGTCCCAGAGCCGGACCGTTTGGTCCATGAAGGCGCTGGCCAGGCGGCGGCCGTCGGGGCTGAAGCACACGCCGTAGACACGGCTGGTGTGCCCCTTGAGCGTCCCCACGTCCTGGCCCGTGTCCGCGTCCCAGAGCCGGACCGTCTGGTCCCAGGAGGCGCTGGCCAGGCGGCGGCCGTCGGGGCTGAAGGACACGCCGTTGACAAGGCTGCGGTGCCCCATGAGCGTGCGCACCTCCTGGCCGGTGTCCGCGTCCCAGAGCCGCACCGTAATGTCGTGGGAGGCGCTGGCCAGGCGGCGGCCGTCGGGGCTGAAGCACACGCCACTGACAGCGGCGGTGTGCCCCTTGAGGGTCCGCACCTCCTGGCCGGTGTCCGCGTCCCAGAGCCGGACCGTATGGTCATCGGAGGAGCTGGCCAGGCGGCGGCCGTCGGGGCTGAAGCACACGCCGTTGACAGCGGCGGTGTGCCCCTTGAGCGTGCGCACCTCCTGGCCGGTGTCCGCGTCCCAGACCCGGACCGTCTGGTCCCAGGAGGCGCTGGCCAGGCGGCGGCCGTCGGGGCTGAACCACAGGCTGGTGACCCTAAAGGTGTGCCCCTTGAGCGTGCGCACCTCCTGGCCGGTGTCCGCGTCCCAGAGCCGCACCGTCCGGTCTTCGGAGGCGATGGCCAGGCGGCGGCCGTCGGGGCTATAGCACACGGCGGTGACACTGCCGGTGTGCCCCCGGAAGATGCGCTGGTTGCTGGTGAAGAGCGTGGCCAGGTGCCGGTACTCCCAGCCGCGGAACTCCGGGCGCGTCGCGTCGAGGTGCTGCCAGGCCGCTGGAGTGTTGTTGGCCTTCCAGTCCCGCTGC
>DATFNV010000682.1:0-9618 GCA_035266225.1 Gemmataceae bacterium | reverse complement strand
CTTTCCGTCGTCTGCCGATGGATAAGGGGACCGGATCGGCTGAATCCCCCTCACATTTCGCCTTCCTTCGGGTATACTCCGTGAAGACGGCCCGAGTCAAGTATTCTCCCGGAATTCTCGCGGCCTCGATTCCGTGCCTCCCGACCCCGAGGGGGGCGCGATGCAAAGGTTTGGCCCATGCGGATCCTTCTCCTGGCCGACATCCACGGCAATTGGCCGGCGCTGCGCGCGCTCAACGAGCCGTATGACGTGTGTCTCTGCCTGGGCGACCTCGTGGACTACGCCCTGGAGCCGGCCCCCTGCATCGACTGGGTGCGGCGGCAGGCGCACCACGCCGTCCGCGGCAACCACGACCACGGCGTCGCCCAGAACGTCATCATCAATGGCCGCAACGGCTTTCGCTATCTCACCGCCGTCACGCGCCCCCTGACGCGCGAGCGCCTGGCCGAGGACGACCTGCGCTACCTGTCGCGCCTGCCGGTCACGCAGATGGTGACGCTCGACGACACGCGCTTCCTGCTGGTCCACGCCACGCCGCGCGACCCGCTCGACGAGTACGCCCCGCCCGACGTGGAGTTCTGGACGCGGCGGTTGCAGGACGTCGAGGCCGACGTGGTCTGCGTCGGCCACACCCATCAGCCTTATGTGCTCGAGGTCGGCGACAAGCTGATCATCAACCCCGGCAGCCTCGGCCAACCGCGCGACGGCGACCCGCGGGCCAGCTACGCCATCATCGAGAATTACACGGTGGAGCTGAAGCGGCTGGAATACCCGGTCGAGGACACGGTGCGCGTCATCCTGGAAAGCGGCCTACCCGAGGCGGCCCGTGAGACACTGGCGGGGGTGTTCCGCACCGGCGAGGTGCCGTCGCGCCTGGCCAGCGAGAATGGAACGGCATAAGCGCGCTCGTAGTGACCGCATTCATGCGGTCCTTCCGCGGGGCGACCGCATGAATGCGGTCACTACGAGCGCGCCCATCGCGTTCACGCCGTCACCTGCAGCGTCACCTTCGCCTCCTTCTTCTGACCGTTGCGAAGGTAGGCGACGGTCACCGTGTCCCCGGCCTTGTATTGCTCCAGGACGCTGAACAGGTCCTTACCCGTCTTGATCGACTTGTCGTCGATGGAGACGATCACGTCGCCAAGGATAAGGCGCCCCTCCTCGTCGCGCAGGATCCCGCGCAGACCGGCCGCCTCCGCGGGGCTGCCCCCGAAGACGCGCACCACCAGCGCCCCTTCCTTCACGCCGATCTGCCGGGCCTGCTCGTCCTCGGCGACCTGCACCCCCAGGCGCGGGCGGACCACCTTGCCGTTATTGATCAGCTGCGGCACGACGCGGTTGATCTCATCGACGGGGATGGCAAAGCCGATGCCCCCGAACGTGCCCGACTTGCTGAGGATGGCACTGTTCATGCCGATCAGCCGGCCGGAACTGTCCAGCAGCGGCCCGCCTGAGTTGCCCGGGTTGATGGCGGCACTCGTCTGGATCACGCCGCGGATCGGCCGGTCGTTCGGCGAGGTGATCTCGCGCCCCAGCGCACTCACGATGCCCGTCGTCAGCGTGTGGTCCAGGCCGTAGGGGTTGCCGATGGCAAATGTACTCTGGCCGACCTGCAAGTCGTGCGACGTGCCGACGGGGATCGGCACCAACTCGGACTTCGGCGCGCTGATCTTCAGGACGGCGATGTCCTTGTCGGGGTAGGTCCAGATGTTGGCCGTCTCGTAGGAGTTGCCGTCCTGGAAGGAGACGCGGGCGAAGTTGGCCCCTTCCACGACGTGGTAGTTGGTGATGATGTGGCCGTCGTCATCCCAAACGAAGCCGCTGCCCAGGCCGCGCTCGACCCGCTGCACGTCGAGGCTGAAGGCGGTGCGAGTCTCCGTTAGGTTGGTGACGTGGACCACCGAGGGGGACGCCGCTTTGAAGAGGTCAATCGTCGCCCGTTCCGCGTCGGAGAGCTTGCCGGCCGGCGTGACCGTGCGCGGCTGAGCCGGCCCGCTCGCGCCGCGCCCCGGCCAGAACCAGTAGACCAGCCCGCCGAGGAGCAGCGCCAGCCCGACCAGCAGCACCAGTAACGGCCAAACCGCGGCGACGGGGCGCCGCGCAGTGTCACGGTAAGGGTCGTAGGAAGAGTCGTACTGAGACATGAGTGTTGATCCTTTTATGCCGCTTGCGTCTTCGCATGACCTGCGAAGCCGCAAGCGGCTGCTCCATTCTACGCGACTGGTGACATCTGCAACCGCTGTGCCAGGGCCGGCACCGCCGCCGTCAGCGCCTCGTCGATTCGCTCGCAGAGGATGAACTCCATCTCGTGGCGCACCTGCTCCGGCAGCTCACGCAGATCCTTCTCGTTGTCGCGCGGCAGGATGACGCGCTTGATGCCCGCCCGCCGCGCCGCCAGCACCTTCTCCTTGACGCCGCCGATGGGGAAGACCAGCCCACTCAGGGTGATCTCGCCGGTCATCGCCGTATCGCTCCGAGCCGGCAGGTTCGTGTACAACGACGCCAGCGCCGTCACCATTGCCACGCCCGCCGAGGGGCCGTCCTTCGGCACGGCGCCGGCCGGCACGTGGACGTGGACGCCGGCGTGACGGAACAACTCCGGGTCGATGCCTAGCAGTTCGGCGTGCGCCCAGACCCACGTCTGCGCCGCCCGCGCCGACTCGCGCATCACGTCGCCGAGCTGCCCGGTCAGGCGCAGCCCTTTCCCGTCGGGCAGCAGCGACGCCTCGACGTACAGCACCTCGCCGCCGGCCTCGGTGTAGGCCAGGCCGGTCGAGACGCCGGCCGGCAGCTGCTTGCGCGCCGTCTCCTGGCGGAAGCGCTCGGGGCCGAGCAGTTCGGACAGGTCTTCCGGCCCGACCGTCACCGGCTCGGTCTGCCCTTCCGCGAAGCGGCGGGCCACCTTGCGGGTGATACGACCCAGCGCCCGCTCCAGTTCGCGGACGCCGGCCTCGCGGGTATAGCCGCTGATGACCCGCTTGATGGTTGGGTCCGGCAACGCCAGCTGCTCCGGGGCGATGCCCGCTTCCTGGAGTCGCCGCGGCAGCAGGTAGCGGCGGGCGATTTGCAGCTTCTGCTCCTCGCTGTAGCCGGACAGGCGCAGCATCTCCATACGGTCGAGCAGCGGCCGTGGGATCGTGTCCAGCACGTTCGCCGTCGTGATGAAGAAGACGTGCGACAGGTCGAACGGCATGTCGAGGTAGTTGTCGCGGAAGGTGCCGTTCTGCGCCGGGTCGAGGACCTCCAGCAGCGCCGCCGCCGGGTCGCCGCGGAAGTCGTGGCCGACCTTGTCCACCTCGTCGAGCATCAGCACCGGGTTGTTGACGCCGGCTCGGCGGATGGCCTGGATGATGCGCCCCGGCATGGCGCCGATGTAGGTGCGCCGGTGGCCGCGCAGCTCCGCCTCGTCATGCAAGCCGCCCAGCGACAGCCGCTCGAACTTGCGCCCCAGCGAACGGGCGATCGACTGCCCCAGCGAGGTCTTGCCGACGCCCGGCGGGCCGACCAGGCACAGGATCGGCGCGTGCGCCGTCGGGTTCAATTTCAGCACGGCCAGGTATTCGAGGATGCGTTCCTTGATCTCGTCCAGGTCGTAGTGGTCCTCGTCCAGCACCTGGCGCGCCGCCTTCAGGTCGATGACGTCTAGCGTGGCCTTCTTCCACGGCAGCTCCAGGATCAGGTCGAGGTGAGTGCGGATCACCTGGAAGTCGGGGGCGATGGGCGGCAGGCGCTCCAGGCGCGTCAGGGCGCGCTCGGCCTCCTTGCGCACCTCATCGGGCAGGTCGGCCTCGGCGAAGCGGCGGCGCAGCTCCTCGACTTCCGCCTTTTCCGGGCTGGTTTCGCCAAGTTCTTCCTGGATCGCTTGCATCTGCTGGCGCAGGAAGTAGTCGCGCTGCTGCTTGCCCATCTCGCTCTGCGCCTGGGTGTTGATCTTGTGGCGCAGCTCCAGCACCTGCAGTTCGTGCGACAGGTAGCCGTGGACCAGGCGCAGCGCCTCAATGCGGGTGGTGGCCTCGAGCACCGCTTGCTCCTTCTGGACGTCGAGGCTGAGCATGGAGCCGATGAGGTACGCCAGGCGCAGGGGATCGCTGGCCTGGGCGGCGAGTTGGGCGACGTTGACCTGCCCCTGCCCCTCTCCCTGGGCCAGTTCCAGGGCGCGGGCGGCCAACTCCAGCACGGCGCGGTAGAGCGCCTCGACTTCGGTGCCGCCGTCCTCGGGCAGCGGCAGGACGCGGGCGTGCGCCTTCAAGAAGGGCTCGGTCTGCTCGGCCTTGAGGAGCACCACGCGCTCGACCCCCTGCACGAGCAACTCGAGGCCGCTCTCGCCGCGGGCCATCTTCTTGACGACGGCACGGGTGCCGACGCTGAAGAGGTCGTCGGGCCCGGGCTGCTCGTTCTGGGCGTCCTTCTGGGCGACGAGGATCAGGTTCTTGTCCTCGGTCGCCAGGACGGCCTCGACGGCGGCCACCGAGCCCGGCCGGCCGACCGAGAGCGGCATGAACAGGTGGGGGAACAGGACGGTATTTTTCAGCGGCAGGACCGGCAGGGTCACGACCGTTTCGTTGTCGGGCGTCACTTCTCGGCCTCCGTAATGAGGTGAACCAGCAGCATCCCGTCGCGGTAGTCGGTGGCGACGGAGGCCGGTTCGACGTTGCAGGGCAGCTCCACGCCGCGCTCGAAGTGGTTGTAAGTGATCTCCATACGGTAGTAACTGCATCCCTTTTCGGTCAGCCAGTCGCGGCGCACGCCTCGGACGGTGACGTGGCAGCCCTCGACCGTGAGGGAGACGTCTTCGGGGCGAACGCCGGCGAGGTCGAACTTCAGCAGCCAGCCCCGCGACGTGCGGTAGACATCCACCGCCGGGCGCCACGCCGTTTCGCTGATCGTCTCGCCGGGCGGAAAGAAGGATTGCATCAGGCGAATCAAGTCTCGGGACATGGAAAGGAATCCCTCCCACGCTCACAATCGACGGGGATAACGCTGGCTTGAGGTAGAGCAACTTCAGTGCCGGACAACGGGGCAAGACCGGGGGCAACACAGCTGTCAGCGGGTACAGCAGTTCGGGAAACTTCGGGGAAAGGCCGGGCGAAGGGACGTGCCATTTTGGCAGTCGGCCGGGGGAAAGTGGCGTTGGGCCCAGTCGCGCCCGTGGTATGATGTCCGTGTTCGCCGTCTTACCTGCAGAGGTGCCCGATGCCGATGCAACTGACCCTTTCTCCCGAGATCGACCAGCGCCTCCGACAGGAGGCGGCTCGACTCGGCCAGTCCGAGGAGGCCCTGGCCATTCAACTCCTGAACCAGCACTTACCACCCCCAAGTCCGGCAGGCGAACCAACCCCAGCGGAGCGCGCTGCCAAACTGCTAGCTCTGTTCGAGCAACTCGACGCGGCGCGCCAAACGGCGGGCGAGGAACTGGGGGACGACTTTTACCGGGGGCTCGACGAGGCTCGGACCTCCGACCGTAAACTCTTCCCCGAAGAACTCAAGGGAATCACCTGGTGAAGCCCACCGTGCTGCTCGATTCCGGCCCGCTCGGCGCGCTGGCGCACCCCCGTGCGCTGCCGCTGCCTACGGCCTGCCGGCAGTGGCTCGCCTCGCTCGTCGCCGTCAACCGTCGCATTATCGTCCCCGAGATTACCGATTACGAAGTGAGGCGAGAGTTGCTGCGCCTGGGCCGCATGACAGCTATCTCGGAACTCGACATGCTGGCCCAGCAACTCGAATACCTGCCGCTGACCACGGCTGCCATGAGGCGGGCGGCGGAGCTGTGGGCGCAGGCGCGCCAGCAGGGCCAGCCGACCGCCGGCGACAACACCATCGATGCCGACATGATCCTGGCCGCCCAAGCCCTCACCCTGGGCGACCCGGACGTCATCATCGCCACCACGAACGTCGGCCACCTCGCCCGTTTCGTGCCGGCCGACCTGTGGCAGAACATCGCACCCTGATTTGCCTCAATACAACTCCAGGACGTGTTCGCCTCCGTGGGCCGGGTTGCCGGTGAGGCGGCGCCCCCGGACGTCCACGACGAGATCGAGCATCACCAGAGGTATCTGCCCAATCAGCACCGGCGCGTCGTCGGGCACTTCGATTACGTCTACGCTGCAGAAGCGGCCCTGGATGGTTAGCCGGACCGGCTCGCAGACGTTCCCCCGGTGCGCCCCGGCGTACGGGCTGGCACGCCCCTTCGAGACCTTCTTCAGTCCCAGTTGCCGGATGAATCGGGTGGGCAGGGCGAGCGTCGTCGTCTCGGTGCCGACAAGCGCGTCCATCAGAACGAGGCTCCGGACCTGATCCGGGGCGCGAATCCGCCGCTCTGCCTCGTAGAGGTCCGCCAGGTTCTCAATCGTTGCCTCGGTGAGCACGTGGCGCATGGCTTGTAGCTCCATGTCGTGGCCTTCTGAGATAGGCACCTCGGTACGCGAAGGCATACCGGGATCATACCACGAGCGCGCTGATGCAACGAGTCACTTGCCCGCCCCGACGGCCTCCTCCTTCGGCGCCCCCGCCTTCGTCGTGAACGTCAGCCCCTCGCCGCCCTGGTAATCGACGACGACGTGCTGCCCGTCGCGCACCTCCCCCTTGAGCAGCATCCGGCTCAGCGGCGTCTCGATCTCGCGCTGGATCGCCCGCTTCAGCGGCCGCGCCCCGTAGGCCGGCTCGTAGCCCACCGTCACCAGGTGCGTCTTGGCCGCGTCGGTCAATTCCAGTGTGACGTGCCGGTCCAGCAGCCGCTGCCGCAGCCGCCCCAGCTGGATCTCCACGATCTGCTTCAGGTGCTCCTCGCTCAGCGAGTGGAAGACCACGATCTCATCGACGCGGTTGAGGAATTCCGGCCGGAAGTGGTGCCGCATCTCGTCCAGCACCGTCTCCTTCATGCGGTCGTAAACCTCGCCGATGCACGAACCGCGGTACTGCAGGATGCGCTGGCTGCCGATGTTCGACGTCATCACGATGATCGTGTTCTTGAAATCGACCACGCGACCCTGGCCGTCCGTCAGCCGGCCGTCGTCGAGGATTTGCAGCATGACGTTGAACACGTCGTGGTGCGCCTTCTCGATCTCGTCGAACAGGATGACGCTGTACGGCTTGCGCCGCACCGCCTCGGTCAGCTGCCCGCCCTCCTCGAAGCCGACGTATCCCGGCGGGGCGCCGATCAGGCGCGACACCGTGTGCTTCTCCTGGTACTCGGACATGTCGATGCGGATCATCGCCCGCTCGTCGTCGAACAGGACCTCCGCCAGGGCCCGCGCCAGCTCCGTTTTGCCGACGCCGGTCGGGCCCAGGAAGATGAACGAGCCGATCGGCCGATTCGGGTCTTTTAGGCCGCTGCGGGCGCGCACCACCGCCTCGGCCACCGCCGTCACCGCCTCGTCCTGGCCGATGACGCGCTTGTGCAGCTCCTCCTCCAGGTGCAACAGCTTCTGCACCTCGCCCGACAGCAGCCGCGACACCGGGATGCCGGTCCAGCGGCTGACCACCGCGGCGATGTCCTCCTCGTCCACCTCCTCCTTGAGCAGGTGCGATTGGCCCTGCTTCTGCGCCAGCTTCTCCTCCTCTTCCTTGAGCTTCTTCTCCAGACCGAAGAGGGTGCCGTACTGCAGCTCGGCGGCCTTGTTCAGGTCGCCGTCGCGCTTGGCGATGTCGATGTCCTGCTTGGTCTTGTCGATGGCCTCGCGCAGGTTGCGCAGCCGCTGCACCGCCTCCTTCTCGGCCTGCCACTGGGCCTGCAGCGTCTGGGCCTGCGCTTTCAGGTCGGCCAGCTCCTTCTGGATCTTGCCGAGCCGCTCCTGCGAGGCCGGATCCTTCTCCTTCTTCAGCGCCGTCTCCTCGATCTGCAGCTGCATGACGCGGCGGTTGACCTCATCCAACTCGGCCGGCATCGAGTCGATCTCGGTCTTGAGCTTGGCGGCCGCCTCGTCCACCAGGTCGATCGCCTTGTCGGGCAAAAAGCGGTCGCTGATATAGCGGTTGGACAGCACCGCCGCCGCCACCAGGGCCGCGTCCTTGATGCGCACGCCGTGGTGGACCTCGTAGCGCTCGCGCAGACCGCGCAGGATACTGATGGTGTCCTCGACCGACGGCTGATCGACCAGCACCGGCTGGAAGCGCCGCTCCAGGGCGGCGTCCTTTTCGATGTGTTTGCGGTACTCGTCGAGGGTGGTGGCGCCGATGCAATGCAATTCACCGCGGGCGAGCATTGGCTTGAGCAGGTTGCCGGCGTCCATCGCCCCCTCGGCCTTGCCGGCGCCGACGACGGTGTGCAACTCGTCGATGAACAGGACGATCTGACCCTCCGACGCCTGCACTTCCTTGAGGACGGCCTTGAGGCGCTCCTCGAACTCACCGCGGAACTTGGCCCCGGCGATCAGGGCGCCCATGTCGAGGGCGACGATGCGCTTGTTCTTGAGCCCCTCCGGCACGTCGCCCCGAACGATTCGTTGAGCCAAGCCCTCGACAATAGCGGTCTTACCGACGCCGGCCTCGCCGATCAGGACCGGGTTGTTCTTGGTGCGCCGCGACAGCACCTGGATGACGCGGCGAATCTCCTCGTCGCGGCCGATGACCGGATCGAGCTTGCCCTGGCGGGCGAGCTGCGTCAGGTCGCGGCCGTAGCGCTCCAGGGCTTCGTAGGTGGCTTCGGGGTTCTGTGTGGTCACGCGCTGGTTTCCTCGGACCTCTTGCAGTGCGGACATGAGCCGGTCGCGGGTAACGCCCAGGTCCTTCAGGATTCGGCCAGCGGCGGCGGTGTCGTCGGTCGCCGCGAGCAGCAGGTGCTCGACGGAGACGAAATCGTCCTTGAAGCGCTTGGCCTCGTCCTCGGCCTTGGTGAGCAGGCGGTTGAGGCGGCCGCTGAGGTAGGCGCGGTCCTCGTTGCCGCTGACGGTGCTGACACGCGGCACCTTGTCCAACTCGCGCTCCACGCGCTGGCGGAGGGTGTTCACGTCCACGTCGGCCTTGCGCAGGATGGAGACGGCGAGTCCCGGTTCCTGCTCGAGCAGCGCCAGGAGCAGGTGCTCCACGTCGATCTGCTGGTGGCCGCGGCGGACGGCGAGCGCCTGGCCGGACTGAAGGGCTTGCTGGGCTTTCTCGGTAAAGCGGTTGATGTCCATGAAATGCTCCTGGTTGTCTCTTTCTCATGCAAGGATGGTGCCAAAGTGGCAGATGTCAGGTACGATGCTCCAAAGCTCAGATGGGCAAGGGATTGCGCGGATCGACCGGTGACGAGATCGGCAGGGGCCGGGGCGACGGCTGCCGAAAGGGAACGGCGGGACGGCCGCGGCGTGACAACTTGTCACACTCCTGCGCACTTTTCCCTTGCCCCTTGGCGAGGGGGCGCCGACAATCTCGCTGGGTGACGGCCCCTGACTCGTCCTGTCCCCTGGGGCCGGCGCGGACTCATTGCACGAAAGGGTCATTCATGTTCACGTCGTTGGATTGGAGGAGCCAGGAGTTCTACTACTACCTGGCGGCGGCGGGCGCGGTGGTCATCGCGCTCTCGGTCGGCTTGTACGCGGTCCCCGGGGGTCGGCTGAAGGTGCCGGGGATCGCGGTCAGCATCGTGGGGAGCCTCGGCCTGGGTCTGGCGGCGGGGGTGATCTTCATGGGCGTGGTCGG
>DATFNV010000681.1:0-16435 GCA_035266225.1 Gemmataceae bacterium | reverse complement strand
ACTGGTCAACTGGCAACGTGGTTTGGAGGGTTGGGAAGTGCGCGAGTCTCAGTATCTGAAAAGCTTCGAGATCAGGGGTGAGCAGAAGGGCGAGCTGCACGGGCGGCGGGCGTACCTGCTCCGGGTCCTTCAGTCTCGTCTGTGTACGCCGGCGCCCGAGCCGATCCGGCTGGCCATCGAAGGGACCACCGACCTCGGCGTTCTGGACCGCTGGTTCGACGCTGCCCTGACCGCCGCGTCCTGGGCCGACTTCCAGGCGGTGATGCACCAGGGCTGATCTCCCCTTATCGAGGTCTTCACTTCGGGCCGGCAAGGGCTCAGGCGCCGTCTCCGGGCAACAGGTGTCAGCCCTGGGGCCGCAGGGCCGGGAAAAGGGGCCGGCGTGAATTGCTCCCCCAAGGCAAGCGAAATGGCCGGCAAGCTCAGCAGGAGCGGCAATTTGCTACCTGACGAATCGTTTCATTGCCCCCCCGAGGGGTGTCTACCAAAGTCGTGAAACGAATGGCGCCCACCGGCCGTAAGCTGGCGATTGCCAAGGACATGCGGAAACGCGATTCGTTTCACCGCCCGGTGAAACGAATCGGCCGGGGAGGCCGCGCGGCCGTGGCCGGCACGGTGGCCCGCACCTCACCCCGGCCGGGGCAACAGGAGTCGCGAAGGGATCCCACGGAATAGCGGCGCGAACACGAGAAACCCTCCCGCCTTCGAGAAATGTCAGCCACCGGGGCTGGCCGGGTGAGGCGTGCCGGCTGTGACGACGGCGCCGCTGTTGCGCTCGGCGATGAGCGATCCCTCTTGGGGGGCGGCACCTTGCGGGATTCCATCGCCTGAGCGAGAACCTCGACTTTGCGATCCCGCTCCCGTGCGGCGCTTCGCGCAGGCGGCGGCGCAAGGGTGTGGTACGAATCAAGGAAGCCCTCGGGGAACTGGCGGACCGCCTGGGCGTTTTTCGCCTGGTCGAGCCCTGGCAAGGCGCGAACAACTCGACGCAATACACGGCCCTTGCTTTCTTGTTGGCGAATTCCTGGGCCGCCGCGGGCGGGTGTGCGACCCTTCTGGTACAATCCCTTTCATCTCCGCACCCGCGGCTCGCCCCTTCCTCAACCAGGATGGTCCTTCCCGGAGGCAGAATGAACCGCCCGACCCCCGACGACCTGCCGCAGACCCTGCCCCTGCGCTGCGCCGAACCGGCCGCGCCGCCGGCTGAGGCGACCCTCACCTTCCCTCGTTCCATCAACCCGGACGCGGCCACCGACGCCTCGGCGACACGCACGCACGTCACCCGGCCGGAGGTACTCGAAGCGGCGCGCGAACGTTCCGCGTCCGCGCTGCGGGCCGTCGTCCAGGTCCCCGGCTACGAGATGCTCGGCGAGCTGGGCCGCGGCGGCATGGGCGTCGTCTACAAGGCCACGCACCTCGCCCTCAAGCGCACCGTCGCGCTCAAGATGATCCGGACCGGCGAGCACGCCGACGAGGCGGAGCTGGCGCGATTCCGCACCGAGGCCGAGGCGGTGGGGCGCCTCGCCCATCAAAATATTGTGCAGATCCACGAAGTAGGAGAAAGCGGCGGCCTGCCCTACTTGGCCCTGGAGTTCGTGGACGGCGGCAGTCTGGCGCAAAAGCTCTGCGGCGGGCCGCTCGCGCCGCGGGAGGCGGCGCGGTTGGTGGAGACGCTGGCCGGGGCCGTGCAGCTGGCCCACAGCCGAAACATCGTTCACCGCGATCTGAAGCCGGCCAACGTGCTGCTGACGACCGACGGCGCGCCCAAGATCACCGACTTCGGCCTCGCGAAGACGCTGGATGCGGACAGCAGCCAGACGCGGACCGGGGCGGTGATGGGCACGCCCGGCTACATGGCGCCCGAGCAGGCCAGCGGCAGGACACATGACACCGGTCCGGCGGCTGACATCTACGCACTCGGGGCGATGCTGTACGAGTGCCTGACGGGCCGGCCGCCCTTCAGGGGCGACAGCGTGCTGGAGACGCTGGAACAGGTGCGGACGCAGGAGCCGTCGGCCCCGCGTCGGTTGCGGCGGGGCACGCCCCGGGACCTGGAGACGATTTGTCTGAAATGTCTGCGGAAGGAGCCGGAGCGGCGCTACGCCAGCGCCGAGGCCCTTGCGGACGACCTGCGCCGCTGGCGGCAGGGGGAGCCGATCGCGGCACGGGCGGTCGGGAGCGTCGAGCGTGCCCTGAAGTGGGCGCGGCGGCGACCGGCGCTGGCGGCGGTGCTGCTGGTGACGGTGCTGGGCGTGGCGGGCGTGGTGTGGAAGTGCATCGACGCGGAACAGCAGAAGCGCATCGCCCTGCACGAAGCCGACAAGGTGAAAAAGTCCCGCGACTTTCTCATGAGCATCTTGGATCCCAGCGGCCAGCGGGGCGCCATGACCGCCCGTCAGATCCTGGACGACGCCGAGAAGCGAATTCCCAAGGAGTTTGCAAACAACCCGAGGCTGCAAGCGGAGCTGCTGGCGTCGATCGAGACTCTGTACGCGAAAATGACCGCGAATGCTCCCCTCGCCATGATTCTGGAGGTGCGCGGCACGGTGCAATTGCAATCGACCAGGGACCCAAACCAACGGGCGGTTCCCCAGACGCTGCTCTACTCCGGAGACCGCCTGACCCTGGCGACGGACGCCCAGGTCCAGCTCGTTGTCCTGTCCGACCTGCACAAGGAACGGCTGAAATCGGGAGGGGAGGTGACCGTCCACCGCAAGGGCTGTGAACCGGCCGACGCTGTCACCGAGCACGACCAGGACATGCTGATGACCTTCGTGCGTCTGCCCAAGGGGACGTTCTACATGGGTTGGGATGGTCAGAAGAAAGGGACGAAGACGGAGATCAAGGAGGATTTCGAGATCGCCGTCCACGACGTGACGCAGGGGCAGTGGCAGGCGGTCATGGGCTACTACCCGAGCCACTTTTCGCGCTTTGCCGGAGGTCAGCAGGAGGTCAAGGACATCTCCGATGAGGAGCTGAAGCTCTTCCCGGTCGAACAGGTATCGTGGGACGACGCGCAGGAGTTCATCCAGAAGCTGAACGAACACAATCGCGGTCGTGGATTCTTGTACCGCTTGCCGACGGCGGCGGAATGGGAATACGCTTGTCGGGGCGGGGCCACTTCTGAAGAAGAATGTTCGTACCGCTTCTACTTCGCCGAACCGACCAACGACCTGTCCTCGGAGCAAGCGAACTTCAACGGCAACGATCCTTTCGGCAAGGCGCCGAAGGGGAAGAACCTGAAGCGTACAACGCGGGTCGGCGCGTACCCACCGAACAAGTTGGGGTTGTGCGACCTGCACGGCAACGTGTGGCAATGGTGCGCCGACTCCGACGGCGCGGACCGGGTCTACCGGGGCGGCTGCTGGGACAGCCACAGTTCCGACTGCCAGGCGGCGAGCCGGAAAAGTGACGCCCCGACGGACCGGGGCACCGACGACGGCATCGGCTTCCGTCTTGCCCGAGTTCCCGTCCGGTAGCCAGGCCAACAAGCCAGAGCGAGCGGTGAAACGAATCGGCCGTGGAGGCCGCGCGGCCGTGGCCGGCACGGTGGCCGGCACCTCACCGCGGGCGGCGCAACAGGAGTCGCGAGGGGATCCCACGGAATAGCGGCCCGAACACGAGAAACCCTCCCACCTTCGAGAAATGTCAGCCACCGGGGCAGGCGGTGTGAGGCGTGCCAGTTGTGACGACGGCGCCGCTGTTGCGCTCTTCGCGCTCGGCGATGAGTGATCGCTCTCGGGAGGCGGCACCTTCGTGGAACCTCCCCTGCTCCGAGCCCTGTCGCACGCCCGGCAGTAGGCTGCCGCCGGCGGCGCTGAAGTGGTCGGGGCCGCAGAGCAGCGCCGCGATTTCCCGACGGAGTTCGGCGGGCTGGATGGGCTTGGGGATGTAGCCGTCCATGCCGGCCTCCAGGCAGCGTTCGCGATCGCCCTTCATGGCATGCGCCGTCAGGGCGATGACCGGCGTGTGTCGCCCCGTCCCTTCCTCCCCCGCCCGCAGGGCCGCCGTCGCCTCGAAGCCATCCATCTCCGGCATCTGCACGTCCATCAGCACCACGTCGAACGACTGCCGCGCCAGCGCCTCCAGCGCCTCCCGGCCGTCGCCGGCCACCACCACGGTGTGCCCCTCGACCTTGAGCATTTGCGCGGCCACGAACTGGTTGATCGCGTTGTCCTCCGCCAACAGCACCCGCAGCCCCGGGCGGGGCGGCAGCGCCGCCGGTGCCGCGGTCAGGCCGCCCCGCGCCGGTCCGCGGGCCCGGCCGAAGCGAGCCGTGAAATGGAAGATACTCCCCTCGCCCGGGGTGCTCTCCACCCACAGCTGGCCGCCCATGGCCTCGACTAGCCGTGTGGAGATGGTCAGCCCCAGGCCGCTGCCGCCGTACTTGCGCGTCGTGGAGCCGTCGGCCTGGGTGAACGGCTGGAAGATCAGGCCGAGCTTGTCGGCCGGGATGCCAACGCCGGTGTCCCTCACGGAGAATTGCAGATTGCAGATTGCAGATTGCAGATTTGAATCGGCAATCTGCAATCTGCAATCTGCAATCTCAACAGAGACGACCACCTCGCCGCGTTCGGTGAACTTGACGGCGTTGCCCGCCAGGTTGACCAGGACCTGCCGCAGGCGCCCGGGGTCGCCGACGAGGGCGTCGGGGACGTCGGGGGTCACGTGCCAGGCGAGTCCGAGGCCCTTGTCGTGGGCGCGCAGGGCCAGGGCGCCCAGGGCCTCGGCCAGGGTATCGCGCAGGGGGAAGTCGAGGGACTCGAAGTCGAGCTTGCCGGCCTCGATCTTGGAGAAGTCGAGGACGTCGTTGATGACGCGCAGGAGGGCCTCGGCGGAGGTCTTGACCATGCCGAGGTACTCGCACTGTTGGGGGTTGAGGTCGGTGGCGAGGGCGAGTTCGGTCATGCCGAGGATGCCGTTCATGGGCGTGCGGATCTCGTGGCTCATGTTCGCCAGGAACTCGCTCTTGGCCCGGCTCGCCGCCTCCGCCGCCTCCTTGGCCTTCTCCAGCATCTCCTCCCCTTGCTTGCGCGCGATGAAGTCGCCGAGCTGGCTGCTCAGGGTGGTGACGACGTCGAGGAATTGCAGGTCGCGTTTTCGGGCCGGCCGGCTGAAGAAGCTGAGGACACCCCACACCTCATTGCCGAGCAGGATGGGACAGGCACAGGCGGTGCGCAGCCCCAGCCCGGCGACGAGGTGATCCCAGGGACAGGACGTGGCCAGCGACGACTGCTCGACCCAGGCCGGCTCTCGGGAGGACCACACGCGGCCGGGAAGCCCGCCGCCCGGCGGGAGCGCGAGTTGCTGCGCGGCCGCCGTGAGGCGCGCCAGGCCGGCGGCGGGATCCTCGTACGATTCCAGACAGCGGATCACCTGGGCCGCCGTATCGACCCGCCAGATGGCCGCCGCTTCCCAGGCGATGCTGTCGCAGACCGCCTGGAGAATTCGGGGGAGGGCCTCGCCGAGCGTCTGCGCCTCGGCCAGGACGCAGGTGGCGGCAAAGTGCGCCGCCAGATAGCGCTGGGCTTTCTTGCGCTTGCTGACGTCGCGGACGAAGGCCACGGTCAGGGTTGCCTCCCCGGACGAGAGGACGCTCAGCGCCAGCTCGACGGGGAAGACTTCGCCGTCGCTGCGGCGGGCGATCAGCTCGCGGGCGCCGGCGGCGAGCCCGAGGATAGTCCCCATAGCCACGCTGTCGCGGAGGAAATTGCGGCGCTGCTGGGGAGGCTGCTCGATCAGCAGCGTGGTGACGGGCCGGCCGGCCACCTCGGCGGACCGGTAGCCGAACAACCCCTCGGCCGCCGGGTTGAGGGACTGCAGGCGCCCCTGGGAGTCGATGATCAGGATCCCGTCGGGGGCGTGTTCGATGACCTGCTCGGCCGCCGCCCGCTGGGGCAGCCCGGCAGCCCCGGGGCGCCCGAGGGCGACGTACCACATGCCGGCCAGGCCGACGGCCGACACCGCGGCGCCGGCCGCCAGCGACCAGAGGACGCCCGCCGCCAAGGGCTGGAGGATTGCCCCGCCGAGGAAGCCGCCGGTGGACGCGAGGAAGAGGCAGGAAAACAGGATGAGCAGGGGACGCCGCGCAGCGCCAGGCCGCCCGCCTTCGGTGTTGAGAGACGTCATGCTGATCACCCTCCTAAGAAACTGTAACACCAAGGACTTCGCCGCTTGCGGCTTCGCAATCGTTCCTGCGAAGCCGCAAGCGGCTAAGACCTTTTTGTTACACTTTCCAAGCCAAATTCTTTCCGACGTCCCTTCCGGGAAGTCCCGGGGGTCATCAGGCCGGGGGCAAGGACGACGGCCAGTCCCCAAAGCCGGGCCGAAACCGACGGCAGCGTAACCTCTGCCCGTGCGCTTTCGCCCGGGAGGGAGGCCTCGTCCGCTTCCTCGGGGGCGGGCTCGACCCCGGGGGAGGTTTCGTTTCCGTTTCCCCGGGCGGGGGCCGGCCCCGCCTCCTTGATGGTCTCCTGCCCTTGCCCGCGGGTGGCGGGGACGTCGGAAAAATCGAACAGTTTCACGGGAGGAACAGGATCGTCGAAGGCCTGTCCTGCGGCGGGCCGGCCGCCCAGGAGTTCCCCGGGCGAAGTCGCAGCCGACCCCGCGAGGAAGGCATTCAGGTCCAGCACCCCACGCGCCGCGCTCTCACCTCCCGCAGCCGCCTCGCTCACTTCCGCGGCCTCCGTGACCCCATCCGTGTCCGCGTCAGCCGCGGAGCGGGTCCACGCGGCCGGGGAGACGAGGGGGGCCGGGCCGCCCGGCGACGACTCGTCGCCGGGCGCCACGGCGCCCGCGGCGCCCGAATGTTGCGGGCTCACCTCTCCGCTGACTCCCAGGAGCAAGGTCACGACCAGTCCCAGGGGCAACTCCGCTGGCGACGAGACTTCGGCCACCCGGGACGCGGGGGAGGCCGCCAGGAGCAGGTCGCCTGGCGCCGGCAGCCCCGGGGCCAGGTCCAGGGGGAACGTCAGCTGGGTGACGGCCTCCGCCCCCGCGGTGGTCACGAAGACGTCCACGGCGCGACTCCCCACCGCCCCCAGGGCAACGTCCGAGAGGGTCACCCGGTTGCCGGGGGTCAGGACGGCGGCGACCGTTGGCCCGTCAGTGCCGGCCAGGAACAAGGACACGTGGTTGTCGCCGCTGTTGAGCACAACGAGGTCCGTGAGCCCGTCGTGGGTGAAGTCGCCCGCCACGGCGGCGACGGGATCCAGGCCGCCGGAGGCGATGCTGCGCCCGGGGCCGAAGCCGGGGAAGAAGGTGAGATCGTTGGACCTGGCATCGACCGTCACCAGGTCCAGGCCGGGGCTGTTGTCGAACTGGCCGACGAAGAGCTGCTCCGGATCCTGTCCGGTCGGGAAGATGGTGGGATGGTCGTCGTCGAAGAAGCCGCCGCCCACGCCCGGCAACAGGTAGACGTTGTTCGACTCACTGTTGCAGACGAGGATGTCCGGGATGCCGACGCCGTTGACGTCCGCCACCGCCGTGGCGACGGGGCCCGAGCCGGCGGCAAGGCGCGGCCCGGGCAGCAGGGTCCAGTTCGCGCCCCGGCCGTGGCCGAACAGGACCGAGACGTCGTTGGAGCCCTCGTTGGCGACGACCAGGTCGGGGATGCCGTCGCCGTTGAGGTCCGCGACTGTGATGCCCACCGGGTCGGTGCCTACGGGAAAACTCTGGGCGGGGCCGAACTGGCCGTCGCCGAGGCCCGGGTAAACGAGGACGTCGTTGCCACCCCCGTTGGCGACGACCAAGTCCGGGATGCCGTCGCCGTTGAGATCGACCAACTTCACCGCATTGGGTTTCAGCACGCCGTCCGCTCGGTCTTGAACGAAGCTCTGACCGGGCTCGTCCGACACCAGGCGCACCTGGTCGTGCGCCGCGTCGGCGAAGACGAACTCGTAGGTGCCGTCGCCGTTCATGTCGGCCGCTGCCAGGGCCACGTGGCTGTCCAGGCGCTGGTACGGCTGGAAAGTGCCGTCGTCGTTGCCCTGGAGCGTCAGCACGTCGCCCTGGGCGTTGCTCACCAGGAGGTCCAACTTGCCCTCGCCATCGAGGTCGGCCACCGCCAGTCCGGTGGGTTGATTGCCGGCGGAGACCGTTTCCCCTGTAGTGAAGCCCCCGTGGCCGTCTCCCAGGAAGATGGAGATGTCGGCGCTGCCCCTGTTCAACACTGCCAGGTCCGGGTGGCCGTCGCCGTTGAAGTCGCCGGTGACGATGGCCACGGGATCCTGGCCGGTGAGGAGTGACGCGGCCTGCGCGGGGTTGAACACCCCACCCTGGCCGTCGTTCACGAGGAGGTCAACCTGGTCGGCGCCGCTGTTGAGCACGGCCAGGTCAGGGAGCGTCCCCCCGGCGAAGAGGCCGGCGACCACCGCCACCGGCGCGTCGTCCGACTGGACCTGTAGCGAGCCGCCCTCCTGCCCCAGCCCGGCCAGCCCGCTTCCGGATCGGAAGACAAGCCGCGACGAGAACGGGTCGGTCTTCGAGTTGAGCAGGATGGTAACCTCGCCGGTGGTCTGATTGGTGACCACGATGTCCGGCAAGCCGTCGCCGCTCAGGTCGGCGAGGGTAATGCTGGAGATGCCGGGGCTGACCTGGAGCTGGTAGTCCCACGAGCCGTGGGCGAAGTGTTCGTTCGGTTGTTGCAGGGCGACAACAATCTGGCCGGTGGCCGCCGAGGCGATAACCAGGTCTTCCAACCCGTCGCCGTTCAGGTCGCCGGCCAGGAGGAACGAAGGAAGTGCCGACTGGATGGGCCCCACGTAGACCCGGACGAACTGGCCGCCGATGTAGGCGTACACCACGTCCGTATTCGTCCTGGCACTGACCGCCAACAGCATGTTGGTGTCGCCTACGCGGCCAGCGATCACGTCGCGGGCGGCCCAGGCGGAATCCGGGTTGATCACCACCGGCGAGCCGAAGGCTCCGGGCTGGCCGGCCAGCCCGGGCCGGAACAGGATCTTGCCGTCCTGCCGCAAGACGACGACGTCGGGCACGCCGTTCCCGGTTAGGTCCGCCACGAGCGGGGTCGAGCAAATCGGGTGGGCGCCGATGGCGGCATCAACAAAGGTGCCGTTCCCCAGGCCGAGCCCAACGGAGAGCGTTTGGCCCAGCCCGTTGAGGGTGGCCAGGTCCGGGTGGCCGTCGTTGTTGAAATCGCCGGCCATAAGCGCCGCCGGAAAAGACCCGGCAGCGAAAGGCGCCTGGGCCTGGAAGGTGCTGTCGCCCCGTCCCAGCAGGACGGTGACTGTGTTCGAGTTGTTGTTCGCCACGGCCAGGTCCAGGCGGCCGTCGCCGTTGAAATCGCCCGTGACGAGCGCCACCGGGGCCGTGCCCACGGCGTACTGCAGCGGAGCCTGGAAGGTGCCGTCGCCATTGCCGAGCGAGACGGACACGGCGTTGCCGGCCTGGTCGGTGCTGGCGACGTCCAGCAGGCCGTTGCCGGTGAAATCGCCGGCCACCACCGCGCCGGGGACCGTGCCGAGCGGCACGGTATCCACGAGGCGGAAGGTGCCGTCGCCGGCCCCCTCCAGGACGGAGAGGCTGCGCGACAGGCTGTTGGCCACCACCAGGTCGGTCTTGCCGCCGTCCTCACCCACGGCGAGCGCCACCGGGCCCCGACCCACGGGGACCTGCTGGCCGACCGTGAAGCTGCCATTCCCGTGGCCCAGCAGGATCGTCACGGTGCCGGACCCGTAATTGGCGACGGTCAGGTCCTCGATGCCGTTGCCGGTGAAGTCGCCGGCGACCAGGGCGTCCGGATGGCTGCCGACGGCGTAGGTCAAGGGCGCCTCGAACGTGCCGTCTCCGATGCCGAGGAGGATGGACACCGTGTCGGTCAGATAATTGGCGACAGCGATGTCGGGGCGGCCGTCGTTGTTGAAATCGCCGGTGGTGATGGCGATGGGTTCCCCCCCGACCGGGGTGGTGATGGGGGCCTGGAAGGTGCCGTCGCCGTTGCCGAGGGAAACCGCGACGGTCCCTGTCGTGGGGTTGGCGGTGACGACGTCGAGGTCGCCGTCGCCGCAGAAGTCGGCGACGGCCAGCGCGACCGGTCCCCCGGAGATGGCTATCTGCACCGGGGTTCGGAAGGTGCCGTCCCTCTTCCCCAACAGCACCGAGACGTCGCTCGACCCGGAGTCGGCCGTGACGATGTCCAGGTTGCCGTTGCCGGTGAGGTCAGCGACCAGCCCGACGGTCGGCGACTCTCCGACCGGGACCTGTTCCCCCTGGCGGAACGTCCCGTCGCCTTGCCCCAGCAGGACCGTAACGTCGTTCGTGCCGCCATCGACGGTCGCCAGGTCGAGTTTCCCGTCGTGGTTGAAGTCGCCCACCAGCACCTGTTGCGGCCCAGCGCCCGTGGGGACCGTGAGCGGGCTGGCGAAGCCTCCCTGGCCGTCGCCCAGGAAGACGGACACGTCGTTGGAACCCTCGTTGGCGACGGCCAGGTCCACGTTGCCGTCGCCGGTGAAGTCGCCCGCGGCGACGCTGAAGGGGACGGAGCCCGCGCTTAGCAGAACCTGGGGCGCGAACGTGCCGTCGCCGTTGTTGAGCAGGAGGGAAACGGTGTTGTCGCCGGAATTGGCGACGGCGAGATCGAGACGGCCGTCGTGGTTGAAGTCGGCCGCCGTGAGGCCTTCGGGATTGCTGCCTACCGCGTAGTTGACGGGAGGGGCGAAGCGGCCGGTCCCGTCCCCGAGGAGGACGGACACCTGCCCGGAGCCGTAGTCCGTGGTCGCCACGTCGAGCTTGCCGTCGCCGGTGAAGTCGCCGACCACCAAGCCGATGGGGCCGAAGCCGGTGGGAAAGAAGGTGGGGGCACTGAACGTGCCGTCGCCGTGGCCCATCAGGACGGAGATGCTCGCCGTGTAGACGTCGGCCGTGATGAGGTCCGGGATGCCATCGCTGGTGAGGTCGCCGACTGCCAGCGCGTAGGCGGTCGCCCCGGTCGAATACCGCCCCCCGAAGCGGAAGGTGCCGTCTCCCTGGCCCAGGAAGATGGTCACGTCATCGGTCGTGGTATTCAGCACCGCCAGGTCCGGGATGCCGTCGTGGTTGAAGTCGGCACTGACGACCGAATAGACTTCCGTCATCGGCGACTGGAGCGGCTGCACCTGGAAGGTACCGTCTCCCTTGCCCAGGAGGACGTGTACCGCATTCCCCGCCGAATCGCAGAAGGCCAGGTCGGTGGCGCCGTCGTCGTTGAGGTCGGCCGCCACGAGGGCCGATGGCACGAATCCGGGGGAAATCAGCTGCTGCGCGTCAAACGTTCCGTCCTTCTCCCCGAGGAAGACGGAGATCGTCGCGTCCGCGGAGTTGCCGACGGCCAGGTCCATGCGCCCGTCGCCGGTGAAGTCGGCGGCCACGATCGTCGTGGGGTCGGCCCCGGCGGCCAGGCGCGTCTGCGGAGCGAAGGTGCCGTCGCCTCGGCCGAGCAAGACGGAGACGTCTTTGGAGCCGGAATTCGCCACCGCCAGGTCGATCTTGCCGTTGCCGGTGAAGTCGCCGGCCACGAGGGCATCCGGATTCTGGCCCACCGCGCAGGTCGTCCCAGGGGTGAAGGTGCTGTCGCCTTGGCCCAGCAAGATCGATACGTTGTTCGAGCCGAAGTTCGCCGTGGCCAGGTCGATCTTGCCGTTGCCGGTGAAGTCGCCGGCCACGATGGCAAACGGGATGGACCCCACGGCGTAGGGCACGGGCGCGGCAAACGTCCCGTCGCCGTTGTTCAGGAGGACGTCAACGGTATCGGAGTTATAGTTGGCGACGGCCAGGTCGAGCTTACCGTCGCCGGTGAAGTCGCCAGCGGCCAGCGCCACCGCATCGACTCCTCCCGTCCAGAACTGCTGTTCCGGTTGGAAGGTGCCGTTGCCGTTGCCCACCAGGAGGGAGACGGTACCGGTGAGGAAGTTGAGGGCCGCCAGGTCGAGCTTGCCGTCACCGGTGAAATCGCCGGCGACGACGCGGAGACAGCCCGGTCCGGCGTTGAGCTGCTGCCCGGGCGAATACGTGCCGTCCCCCGTGCCGAGGTAGACGGTGACGGTCCCCGAGTAGTAATTGGCCACGGCGAGATCGAGATGGCCGTCGCCGGTGAAGTCGGCCGCCGTGATGTCATACGGGGTAACCCCCGTGGGCAGCGCCTGGCCCGGCGCGTTGGTGGTCGTGAAGCCGGCGACCAGGGTGTAGCTGCCCGTGCCGTCGCCCAGCCCCTGCACCTCCAGGTAGTAGGTCGTTCCCGCGGAGGAGCCCTGGACGTGCAGATCGATGAGGTCGTCGGGGTTACTGGCCGACTGGCCGTCGCTCTGCACCAACAGTTGACCGGTCCCGTCCAGCAGCGACAGCCGGGCGGGACAGCCGCTGGCGTGGACCTGGGCCGTCAGCAGACCGGCCTCGGTGACGCTGAGGGCGTAGAAGCTGGCGCCACCGTCGAGAACGCCCTCGGCCGCCGCCTGGTTTCCGGCGAAGGCGAGCGGCACGGCGCTCGCGAGGGTGTTGCCGGACAGCAGCGTTCGGCACTCCAGCTCTTCACAGAAGAGACGGCGCAGACGACCGTCGGCCCTGAGCCCGCCTGCCGGTCGGCGCGTCCCTCGCGCCGGCCGGCGCCAGGGCCACAATTTGAGAGTCACGGTGGTAGCCTCTTCGTACTGTTGCGTCCTCTCCCCTCGCACCGGAGTACCGGTGCGAGGGGAGAGACAATCCAACTTCTCTTGTTCTCGGCCGGGGGCTCACCCGCCTCTGCGGCCGTAGCGGTCCGCCAGCTGCCGGAAGCCGGACCAGTATCGGACCGACTGCAGGGCGGCGTCGTTCCGGACGCAGGTCTCCCAGAACCGGGCGGCCTCCGCCGCGGGTTGCGCTTCGAGCGCCTGACGGAGCAGCTGGACGGCGCGCCCTTCCCAGTGCTCGCGGAGGGCCGCCGTGGTCCGGCCGTCGAGGCCGGCCTCGGCGGTCACGCCGGCCGACGCTCGGGCGTAGACCCGGGCGGCGTTGTAGAGCAAGCGCGGCGAACTCGGCCCGAGCCGGAGCGCCGTCTCCGCGTCGGCGACCGCCAGCCGGGCCTGGCCGAGCAGGGCGCGGGCGTACCCCCGGCCGGCGTAGGCGTCTCCCTGAGCGGGGTCGAGCCGGATCACCTCCTGGAAATCGCGCAGGCCCAGCGACGGCGCCTCCGCCACCAGGTAGGCCCAGCCGCGAGCCGCGTAGGTGGCGGCGCCCGGCTCGAGTTCCAGCGCCCGCGTATAGTCGGTCTGGGCGCCGGGGTACTGGCCCAACCGGGTGCGGACGGCCGCCCGGGCCCGAAACACCGCGGCGTCCGGCGGGCCGTGCTTGAGGCACTCGTCGAGGGACTGAAGCGCTTCGGACAGGGAGTTTAGCTCGAGAAGGGCCTCCGCGCGCAGGCGGTGGGCCCGCACCTGGCGGGGCTGGAGGGCGAGGGCGGCGTCGTACGCCCGGACGGCTCCTTTGTAGTCCTTGCGCCGGTGCAGGATGCGGCCGCGCTCCAGGTGGTCCTCGGCGACCGCGGGGGCCGCGCGGCCAGGCTCCACGCCGAGGGCCTTCGCCAGGTCGGCCAGGGCGGCCGCGTCGTCCTGCCGCAGCACGTGGACCCGGGCGCGGGTGGAGTACAACGACGCCAGACGCGGCTCGCGCTGGATGGCCTCGTCCAGCGGGCGAAGGGCGTCGTCCAGCTTCCTGTCCTGGACGAGCGCCTGGGCCAGGTTGACGTAGCCCTGGTAGAGCTGCGGCCGAAGCGCGGTGGCCCGGCTCAGGTCCTCGATCGCTTCCGCCGCCCGGCCCTGGCGAACGCGCAGGACGCCGCGGTTGATGTACAAGCCGTAGCGGGCGGCCTCCGGCAGAGGGCCTTTCAGGGCGGCCTCGAAGTCCTGCTCGGCACGGGCGAACTGGCCCAGCTCTCCCCAGGCCGAGCCGCGCAGCAGGTAGAGCCACGGCAGCTCGGGGCGCCAGCCGAGGCAGGTCGTCAGCCGCGCCACCGCCAGGTCGGCCCGGGAGGATCGCAGCCAGCACAGGGCCAGGTAATAGTTGCCCCAGAAGTGTTGAGGTTGGGACTGCAGGACGCTCTCGAAGGCGCTGACCGCCTGGTTCCAGTGGCCCTGCCGATATTCCTCCACCCCCAGGAGGAAGTGGTCGAGTTCGCCGGCGGGGGGCAGCGCCGCCGCGCGGGCGCGCTCCTGTCGCGCCGCCTCGTCGTTGCCGGCCCGGGTCAGGTACTGAGCCCGCCGGAGGTGATAGGTTTGGGTGGACAGGCCCAGTGCGGCCGCCCGGTCGAGGATGGCGAGGGCTTGTTCGGCCTGGCGCCGGCCGTCGTCTGCCGGCCGCCCGGGCAGCGGCTGCGCCACCGCCTCGGCGAGGACCAGCAGCAGCTCGTAGCAACCGGCGACGATCTCGGCCTTTTCGTGCTTCTGGTAGTGCGGGCCCTCCACGGCCGGCGCGCCGCGGGAGTCCGGCGTGGCTCCGAACAGTGCCAGGGCTTCGAGGGCCGCGTTGCGTGTTTCGTCCAGGCTGGTGCTCTGGTCGCCGCCGGTGTACAGCGTGGCGTAGAACAGGGCGTCGTTGCGGCGCTGCAGGAATTTCTGGAGCCGCTCGCGGTCGCTCCGCTGTTGCTCCACCTGGGTCAGCAGCCCGTCGATGTGTTCGCGTAGGTCCGCCAGTTCGGGCTCCTCCGCGGCCAGGTCGCGTGCCCGCACGATCTGCACTCGGGCGTTGGCCCACTCCTTGCCGGCCAGGGCCGCTTCGGCGGCGCGCAGCAGGTCCTTGACCTTGTCCTGCTGCACCGCCAGCCGCTCGCGCCGCCCGGCCAACTCCTCGGCGTCGCGCGCCTGGCGCTCCTCGACCCGGGAGCGGGTCAAGCGGGACTGCAGGTCGGCCTGGTGCCAAAGGGTCAAGCCCACGAGGGCGATCACGGCCAGGCAGCCCCCGGCGGCCAGCGTGGCCAGCGCCGGCCGGCGCCGGGCCCACTTCTGCAGCCGTTCCCGCACCGAGGCCGGCCGCGCCGCGATGGGCTCGCAAGCCAGGAACCGTTGCAGGTCCTGGGCCAGCTCCTCGGCGCTGGGGTAGCGCCTGCGGGGCTCCTTGTGCAGGCACTTGAGGCAGATCGTTTCCAAGTCGCGCGGCAGCCGTGGTTGCAGGCGCGAGGGTGCGACCGGCTCCATTTGGAAGAGTTGGAGGACCGTCTCCACGGCCGACTCGGCGGCGAACGGCGGCCGGCCCGTGAGCATCTCATAGAGGATGGCCCCCAGGGCGTAGACGTCGGCGGCGGGGCCAACGTCCCGCGACCGGCCTTCGGCCTGCTCCGGGGCCATGTAGCTGGGCGTTCCCATGATCAGGCCGCTCTCCGTGCGGCTCGCCCCCCCGTCGAGCTGCTTGGCCAGGCCGAAGTCGGTAATCTTGGGCGACCACGAGAAGAAGTCGGGGTTCAGGCACCGGACGTCCTCGGAAAAGGCTCCGAGGTGCGAATCCCGTTTCTCGAGCGGGGCGAGGAGGATATTGGCCGGCTTGAGGTCGCGATGAACGATGCCGCCTTGGTGAGCGACGTGAATGGCCTGGGCCAGCACCGCCACCAGCCGGGCCGCCTGGCGGAACGGCTGGGGCCGGCCGCCGAGCTGGTCGGCGAGGCTCCCGCCCTCGACCAGTTCGAGCGTGAAGAACGGCGGCTCTTGCCCCAGGCTGATTTCGTAAATCTGGACGATGTTCGGGTGGCGCAGGGAGGCGACCACGCGCGCCTCCTCGACGAAGCGCCGGAGCACCTCGTCGCCGGGGCCCGAGCCTCGGTAGATCATCTTGAGGGCGACGAGGCGGTTGAGGGTGAGCTGGCGGGCCTTGTAGACGATCCCCATGCTGCCGCGCCCCAACTCCCCCAGGATCTGGTAACCCGGCACGGCGGGCCAGGCGATGTCCTGGGGAGGGGGTGCGGAGGCCGTCGGTGTGGTCGCGGTTGCCACGTCGCCGGGGCGGCGGTGGGGGACAGTGCGCCTGGGGGAACAGAGAGGGGCCCGGAAGCGACGGGCCGGGCGGACGCGACAGGGGCCAGCGAAGGAACGGTGGCGGGCCGCAGCTGGTCATCCGCCCTTGACCCGGACATGGTTCACCTCGACCCTGAGGACTCGGATGTGTGCCTCACCCCGGGGAGGTTGCCGGGCAGGTCGGCCACCCCTGCGGTTACGGGGTTCCGTACCCACCCTGCTCGACGGAGGGGGACTGATCCTCCCGGAGGTTGCCTCGTGTTTGGGGGTCGTGCCCGACTCCCCTGTAAACATAGCTTGTATTTCGAGTCGATTTGTCAATTGACGGGCCGCGTGAAGTTTGCGCTGGGGGAACATTGGCGCCCGCGAGGGAGGCCCATCGATGGGATCATCGCGCCGGCGAAGCGGACGACGGCGACACGATCCACGGACAGGAGCAGGTGGTCGTCCGCGGCGAAAGCCAACCC
>DATFNV010000680.1:0-14408 GCA_035266225.1 Gemmataceae bacterium | reverse complement strand
CCTCAACGAATCTACATCGAAACGACGTTCGTCAGTTATTTGACTGCTCGGGCCAGTCGTGATGTGGTCATCGCGGGGCATCAGCAGATTACGCATGAATGGTGGGACACTTGCCGGCGAGGTTATGAACTTTGTGCTTCGCAGTTGGTCCTTCGGGAAGCTGGGGCGGGCGATCCTCAAGCCGCTCAAGATCAGCTTGCGATCTTGGCGACCATGGTCTTGTTGGAAACGACGGCCGAAGCCTTGGCCTTGGCGAAAGTGCTTTTGCAGGCGGGAGCGCTGCCCGCAAAGGCAGGAGATGACGCATTGCATATTGCCATTGCCGCCAGTCAAGGAGTACCCTATCTATTGACGTGGATTTGCCGGCACATGGCCAATGCGACCATGCGGCCCTTGATTGAATCCGTCTGTGCCGGCAAGGGATACAAAGCGCCGATCATCTGCACGCCCGAGGAACTATTGGAGCCTAAGCCAAGAACGACCCCATTGTCGATGAAGTTCGGCGCGTGCGTGACGCGCACGCTGCTCGCTTCAACTACGATTTGGATGCCATTTTTCGAGACATTACAGAGCAGGAGCAGAAGAGCGGGCGCACGTTCGTTTCCTTTGCTCGCGAGAGGATCAAGCCGAATAAGGCACCGTAGCCAACCGGGCCGGCCCCAACGATTGCTGACAACATTCCGTGTCAGGAGGCCGGCCCGGCGGCTGAGCTGTCGCGTTCGGTCCGGCGTGGAGGTGCGTCATGGAGCCTTGGCTGGTTGGTGCCATCTTCGGCGGAGTCGCCGGCGGGCTGGCGGTCCTGGTCCTGGGGCTGGTCCTGCCTCGCCGAAAGTGCCCGGACTGCGGCGAGCCGTTCCCTCGCTTCCGGAAGCCGGCCAATCGCCGCCAGGCGCTATGGGGTGGCGGCACCTGCTCGAAGTGCGGATGTGAGGTGGACCGGCGCGGGCGGAAAATCCAGAATCAGTAGCGGGGAGGCTGTGATTAGCCGAACAAGTCGTTGCAGCCGGCCGCGGCCGCCCCTTTCGACTTGCACCCCTGCCGGATGGCTCAACGAAGGGCACTATAACCCGCGGCCGCCATGTGTACCCCTCCGGAGAAGCCCTTGTCTGCGCTGCCCCACCAGAACCCGACCGGGGCGCGGGTCTTCCCCTTCTTTCTACCCCGTTACCGCTGCGATGGGCGGGCAGCTCTCGATGACGCCGGGTCCGTCCCTCCTATCAGGTGAGGTGAGCCCCCGGACACTGGGAAACCGGGATGCCCGCCGCGGCCAGGGCCTGCCGAATGGCTCGGGCAATCGCCGGCGAACCGGGCGTGTCCGAGTGGACGCAGACCGTCTCCGCCACCACTCGCGCCTCACCCCCGCCCAGGGTGGCCACCGTTCCCCGCAGGAGCATCCGGACGACGCGCTGCCCGATGGCCTCGGCGCTGCCGCCCGCCTCCTCCAGCGTCCAGTCGAACATCTTCACCGCCCCGTCGGGGTGGTAGCCACGATCGGCGAAGAACTCGGCGACGACTTGCAGGCCGAGCCGGCTGGCCGCGTCGTCCATCGCCGACCCCTTGATCGTGTAGAGCTGCACGCCCTCCTCGGCGGCCAACGTCGCCTCGGCCACGGCCCGCGCCACGGCCTCGTCTTCCAGGGCCATCATGTACAGGGCCCCGTGTGGCTTGACGTGGTGCAGGGGGAGGCCCTCGGCTCGCAAGAATGCCTGTAGCGCGCCGATCTGGTAGGTTACGTAATCCTTCACCTGGGCGGGGCTGGCGAGGAGCCGGCGCCGACCGAAGCCGAGCAGGTCCGGGAAGCCGAAATGGGCCCCGACGGCCACCCCATGCTGCCGGGCCAGCGCGACGGTTCGGCGCATGACCGAGGGGTCACCGGCGTGGAAACCGCAGGCGACGTTGGCCGAGGAGAGAAACGGCAGCAATTCCTCGTCGGCCCCGTAGCGGTAGAGGCCGAAGCTCTCGCCCATGTCGGCGTTGAAGTCGATGCTCCGGGGCGAGGCCGGCCCTGGGTCGGTGGTCATTGCGGGAGACTCCCAGCACGCTTTCCCCGTAGTATATGCCCGCCCCCCCGCTGGGTCGCCCTCGGGATGGGCTTGTGCCCGTCGGACGGCTAGTGCCGGGTGTTCCGGACATTTGTCCATCCTCTGCCGTCGTCCTGCCGGCGGTTCGCGAAACCGACATTCCGATGGGGGCCCGGCCTGGGTAAAATGTACGGAGCGTGGCTCTACCCCTCCGGGACTCCCCCCGGTGACACGTCCGCCCCCCGCGTCCCATTACACCGGGAGACAACATGGGCTCCTATTCGTGGCTGAATCGCTGGTCGGGTGGATGGAAAGCCAACCGTCCCGAGGAAGGGGCGGCGCGCGCCCCCCTGAACCGGCCGCGCCGGGAGGAGCCGCCCGCCTCACTCGTCCTGCTCCAGCGCCAGCCGCGCGACCTCGACACCGCCGTCCTGGCCCGTGCCGCCGCCGCCGCCTTCGGCCTCGAAGTCGCCGCCGGGGAATCGGACACGGGAGCGTGCGTCGTCGGCGAGTCGCCGCACTTCCTGGTGCAGCTGCCCGACCGCCTGCTGGCGGTCCACAACGCGGCGCTGCCCTACTTCGATAACCCCGTCTCGGTCGCCGCCACCCTGCCCGAGTTGCGCCTGCGCGAGGCCGTCGCCCGGCACCGGGCCTGGGTGTCGCTGGAGTGCCTGCACGCCGACCCCGCGGCCGGCGACCCGTACGATTCGGTCGCCCGCCTGGCCGCGGCGCTGCTCGACACCGACTCGTTGGCGCTGTGCGTGCCGGCCCGGCGGCGCGTCTACGTCTGCGAGGACAGCGTGCCCGGCAAACTGCGCGGCCCCGACCCGCTCACCGCCCTGGACAGCGGCGCCCTGGCGCCCGTGGTCGGCCTCTCGCCCAACGACCCGCGCCTACTGGCCGCGGTGCGCGAAGCCCGGCGCCGCTGGCCGGAGTTCGTCGCCGCCTTCGAGCAGCGCGAGTCGGGGCAGCTTTTCTCCGTCAAGGTGCCCGTCCGCGAGGGAAAGCAGACTGAGTACATGTGGCTGTCGGTATCGGCCCTGGAACACGAAATGATCTACGGCCGGCTCGACAACGAGCCGGTCAACATGAAGCGGCTGCGTCCCGGCGACCGCCTCCGCGTGCCGGTGCGCGACCTCAACGATTGGCTGTACACCCGCGGCGAAACCCTCACGGGCGGTTTCACCATCGAAGTCCTCGCCAACTCCCCGAAACGGCCGCATCGCCCGTAGCGTCGCTGGTAGTGACCGCATTCATGCGGTCACTACCAGCGACGCTACGGGGAATTGCTCTGGTCCGCCGCCGGCCTTTGGCGTAAAATAGCAGTGTGCTGCTGCTATTTGCCCGCGGCCGGAAAGAGACGAGCGCACATGCCGTTGATGAGCCGCAAGGCCGATTACGCCCTCCTCATCCTGTCGTACCTGCATCGGCGACCGGAGAGGGGCTGCGCGCGTGAGATCGCCGACGGCTTCGGGATTAGCCGTTCCTTCGTGGCCAACATCCTCAAGGAGCTGTGTCACAAGGGATTCGTGACCGGGCGGCGCGGCGTCCACGGCGGCTACGTCCTGCAGCGTCCGGCCGAGGAGATGAACCTGGCCGAACTGCTCGCGGCGCTCGATGACCCGTTCCACTTGGCGGAGTGCAACAAGGTGGGCGGCGAGGTCTGCTGTGTCGCCCCAATCTGCCCGGTGCGCGGCCACATCGCCGAGGTGCATGCCCGCATTCACGGCGTGCTGCGGACGGTGACGCTCGCGGAATTGTTCCGGCCGCCGCAAGTGGAGTGCGTCGCCGGCCGGGTGGGGTTGGAGATGGTCGAAACTGTTTAGCGGCCGCCCTCAGGGCGGCGTGTGACATGGTGATGCTGCCGATCTACATGGACAACCAATCGACAACGCGCTGCGACCCGCGCGTGGTCGAGGCGATGTTGCCGTACTTCAGCGAGCGCTACGGCAACGCCGCCAGCCGGCACCACGCCTTCGGCTGGGAGGCCAAGGCCGCCGTCGATGCCGCCCGCGAGCAGGTGGCCGCCCTGGTCGGCGCCAACCCGCGCGAGATCGTCTTCACCAGTGGTGCCACCGAGAGCGACAACCTCGCCATCAAGGGCGTCGCCGGCATGTGCCGCAGCCGCGGCGACCACATCGTCACGGTCGCGACCGAGCACAAGGCCGTTCTCGACCCGTGCCGGCGGCTCGAGGGCGAAGGCTTTCGCGTGACGGTGCTGTCCGTCGATCACTTCGGGCGGGTGACCGTCGAGCAGGTCGCGGAGGCGCTGACGGAGAAAACGATCCTGGTCAGCGTCATGGCCGCGAATAATGAGGTAGGTACGCTACAACCGGTCGGCGCCATCGGCCACTTGTGCAAGGAGCGCGGCGTACTCTTCCACACCGACGCGGTGCAGGCCGCCGGCAAGGTGCCGCTCGACGTGGAGGAAATCGGCGCCGATTTGGTCAGTCTCAGCGCCCATAAGATGTATGGCCCGAAGGGGGTGGGCGCCCTCTGGGTCCGTGCGACCGGGCCGCGCGTGCGGTTGGCTCCCCTGTTCGACGGCGGCGGACACGAGCGTGGCATGCGCAGCGGCACGCTTCCGGTGCCGTTGGTCGTCGGCTTCGGCAAGGCGTGCGCGATCGCCGGCGCCGAGATGGGAGCCGAGTCGCAGCAGGTGCTGCACCTGCGCGAGCGGTTGCGGCAAGGCATCTGCGAACGGCTGGAGGAAGTGTCCTTCAACGGCCACCCGACCGAGCGGCTGCCGGGCAACCTGAACCTGAGTTTCGCCTACGTCGATGGCAACGCGCTGTTGATGAACCTGCGTGACGTGGCGGTATCGTCCGGCTCGGCCTGTACGTCGGCCGACCCGGAGCCGAGTTACGTGCTGCGGGCGCTGGGGGTCGAGGACGAGCTGGCGCACGCCAGCATCCGCTTCGGCCTGGGGCGATTCAACACGGAGGAGGAGGTCGATCACGTCATCACGGCGGTGACGCGGGTGGTGACGCGGCTGCGGGCGCAGAGCCCGCTTTACGAGATGGCGAAAAGCCGCTTGCGGCTTGGCACTTGATTCGTGTGAACCAGCCCGGCCTCGCCGGCGTCGGCTGTTTGAGGGCCGTCGCCGCGGCGGGCACTACCAGGAGAGAAAGGCTAGTCATGTCCACGACTGCGACGGGAACCCCCGCCCCGGCAACCCAGGCCGCCCCGGAAACCCAGGCCGCCCCGATCACGGTGACGGAGAAGGCCGCCGCGGAGGTCAAGCGCATCATCGCCGACCAGCAGGGCGCCGGCGGTGCGCCGGAGAAGATCTACCTGCGCCTGCGCGTGGTGGGCGGCGGCTGCAGCGGCTTCCAGCACAAGCTCGACCTCGACCCGCAGATTAACGAGAAGCTCGACGAGGTCTTCGACTTCCACGGCGTGCCGGTGGTCGTCGATCGGCGCAGCCTCATGTACCTGGCCGGCGCCACCGTCGATTACCACGACGACCTGAACCGGCGCGGCTTCAGCATCACCAACCCGAGCGCCAAGAGCCACTGCGGCTGCGGCAGCTCGTTCTCGATGTAACGAGGAACCGCCGCTTGCGGCTTCGCAACTGCGAAGCCGCAAGCGGCGGTCCCGGGCACTTAGCTCAGTGGGAGAGCGCGTCGCTTACACCGACGATGTCGGGGGTTCAAATCCCTCAGTGCCCACTCCGAAATATCATTAAACACCGCAACCTCACCGCGGCAGCCAGCACGGCGCACCCGCCCGCGGGCTGGCCGGCGGACTCGGGGCGGCACTCCACCCCGGCGCCTCGTCCGGCGGGTTGACCGGCCTGGGCGGATCCTCGCACAATTCCTTGAGCACGGCCGCCAGCGGCTTCTCGGCCGGCAGCGCCAGCGAGAATTTCTCCGCCGTCTGGCTGGCGGTTGCCCGGTAGCGGCCCTGAACCAGTTCCAACCGGTCGTAAGCGATCACCTGATCGACGAGCGGCGGCCTTCCCTGGGCGAAGCCCAGCACGCGCCGCAGGTCGCGCTTCGCCGCCGCCTCGTCCTTGATGGCCAGGTAACAGACGGCCCGGAAGTACCACGCCGTCGCGTCGCCCGGGTTGTGGAAGAGCACCGTGTCCAGGTCGGCGACGGCGCGGGCGGCGTTGCGTTCGTGGGCGAACCACTCCACGGCCCGCTCGAAGGCCCGTTGCCCCAGCTCCAGGTCGGCCGGCGTCAGCTTGATCTTCAGGTCCGGCCCGCCGTAGGACAGCCGAATCCGCCAATCGGGCTCCGCCTCGATCATTTCCGCCAGCGCCTTCTCCGCCTTGTCGCGGCGACGGGGGCCGATCGTCGCCCCGGTGATGACCAGGTGGTTGTCGCCGTCGTGGTAGCCGCGGTCCAGGCCCATGCCGTCGAAGAGCGCATCGGCCGGCATCAGGCGCCGCAGACACGTCAGCATCCGCCGCATCGGCACGTCGGTGAACTTGCCCCGGCGCCAGCCGTCGGCGAGGTGTCCCTTGAAAGCCGCGCTTTCCTGTGCCCAGTCGAGCATCCCCTTCAGGCCGCGCGACTGTTCCTTGCCATCCTCCAGCCCGGTCAGCACGAAGACGGCGCCGGCGTCGTAGGTGCAGCGATCAATGCGGACCCCGTCCAGCTTCGGGTCGGCCGGCACCTCGCCCCGCAGGTACGCGACCAGGCTCGCCCTCTTGGCGAGGTGGATCACGTCCTTGCCTTCGATGTCCGGCTTGACGACGCCATCCGGGTCCAGGCCCAGCAGGGCCCGGCCGATGGGGTAGGCGAGGAGCCCTTCCAGCCCTGCCTTCTCCGCCGGCGCCTTGTCGTCGGGCCGCGTGAAGAAGCCGTCGATCCGCAGCTTCCCGGCCGCGTCGAAATAGAGCCGGTCGAACAGGACTTCTTCGACCTCCGTCTTGTCCACGATCCAGCGGCGCAGGTCGCGGAGCAGCAGGTCGGTGCGGACCACGCGCAGCCGCTCCAGGCTGATCCCGTAGCGACTGTGCTCCTTCGTTTCGGTCTGCAGGGCCTCCTTCAGCACGGCTTCCAGGTCGGGCCCCTGATCCGGACCGATCCAGTGTCCTTCCAGGGCCACCCGGCCTTTCTCGTCGTAAACGACGTCCGTGACGTTGACGCCGTCGAGGGGCCGTTGCGTCGGGATGACGCTGCGCAGGGCCGTGAGCAGGTCGCGCTTGGTCGGCGCGACCGAGCCGGTCGCCCGCATCTGAGGATCTCCAGGAGGGGGGATCTTCAGCTTGAGGGGTCGCAGGTGATCCAGGAACGGTTGGCGGAAGGCCTCTTCAGCGCGCCTCCAGACCTTGAGCCTGGTGTCGAAGTCGCCCTCGGGCGCCGCCATGAGGGTGACGCCCTTCAGGCGCAGCTGGCAGCCGCCGTCCTCGCGCTCGAAGTAGGCCCGGTCCACGCGCGTCTGGCGGGCGTCGTGAGGGGCGCTGGCTCCGGCCGCCCAGGCGCGGACACTCTTCATCATCGCCTCCCAGTCGAAGGTGTGCGTCTCCAGCCGAACCTTGCTCCGGTATTCCTCCTTCGGACGCACGCCCGGCGCCAGCGGCGCCTTCTCGATCAGGCGTCGCACCTCGGTCTGCTGTGCCTCGCTGCCGTTGACCAGCACGTCGAAGCGCAGCCGGCCGATATCGTCATAGCCGGCGTCCTGGAAGAGGATGCCGTCGAATTCCTCCTTGTCGCGCACCAACTGTTGCTGCAGTGCCGGTGCCGGGTTCGGCTGCCGGGCCACGCGGTCGGGACCCTCCGCGACGACCTGGTACCCGGGACCCGGTAGGACGGCCCGGCAGACGGGGGTCAGCGCCGCGGACAGGGTGGCCTCCGGCAGGCCGTCCCAGAGGCTCACGCCGGCGAGGAGCAGTTGCCGCACCTCGTCCTTGTCGTAGTGGAAATACACCCGGTCGAGGCGCGTTTGCTGGGCCGCGCGCACGTCCGAGGCGGCGAAGCCCTTCTGGAAACGCTCCCTCAGCCCGGCCTTCCCGTCCCCGTCCTCCTGCCACGGGAAGGGACGCGGCTTATCTAGCTCCGGATCCTCCCCCTTTCGCCGCGCCTTCACCGAGGCCGCGTCACCCGCGGGGGTCTTCAGCAACTCGTCAATCCGGGGCGCCTGGGCGAGGTCGGCGAGGTAAACTCGCAGGTGCAGCTTGCCGTCGGCGTCGTAGACCGCGCTCTCGAAGAGGACGTTGTCGAGATCCTGTCCGACGGCGAGGGTCTGGAGGCCGACGACCGGACTCTCCAGGACGGCGACGCCGCCTTCCGCAACGACCCGGAAAGTCACCCCGGGGAAGCGCGGCTCCCAGCGCTCCTCGACGCCCTTGCCCACCTTCTCCTGGTTGGCGGCCGCAGGCCCCGGTTGCAGACACACCCCTTCGACCTTGAGCTGCCGTTCCGAGGTGTCGTTGCCGAGGTAGGTGAAATACAGCCGATCGACGCGCGTCCGCTCCAGCAGCGGCTCGCGGCTGCGGGCGAACTTGCCCTGGAGGGCCTGGCGCTCGGCCTCCCACTTGACGAAGGTCTGCGGGTTGAGGACCGGCTCTTTGGCAGGGGTGGAGTCGGGGAGCAGCACGGGGGGCTCGAGCAGCTTCCTGCGGCCGACCGTGCCCGCGGCGAAGAGGTCGTCCTTGATCCGTTGCTCTTGTCCGGCGGCCTTGTCGAAGATGACGTCGAAGTTGAGCCGGCGGTCGGGGTCGTACCAGGCTGCCACGAAGAGGACCCCGTCGAGGGTGGGGTAGTTGCTGGCGACGTAGCGCTGCAAACCGGGCGTCGGGTCGGTCACGAAGGACGCCTCGCTCAGATCGACTTTGAATTCCACGTCGGCGCCGCGTTCTTTTAACGCTTCCTTGTAGAACGTCGCCAGGCGTTCCCCCAGACGTTTCCTGTGGTCCTCCTCCTTGCCCTTGGGCATCAGGCACACGAGCTGGAAATGGAGGTAGGGAATGGGGTCGCGGTCGTGGTAGGCGAAGTAAGCCCGATCGACGCGCGTCTGGCGGACGAGGGGCTCCTTGCGGTCGGCGGCGAACTGTGTCCGCAGGTCCTTGAGCAGGGCCTTCGGGTCGTAAGGGATGGCGTCGTCACGCGGAGAGTCGGCCGGCGCACCGGCTATCAGGGCGATCAGCACCCCGGCAAGCGCCGCGCGGCGCGCGGCCGGTTCCTTCTCTTTCTTTTCCGGATCGGGCTTGGAGTCTGGCTTGGGCGCCGGCTTGGCCGGGGCCTCCGGGGCGTAGATGGAGGTGCCCTTCAGCGCCTCCTTCAGGACGGCCTTCACCTTGTCGTCGTCCTCCTTGAAACCGAGGCTTTTCAGGCGGAGCTTGCCGTCGGCGTCGTAGCGGGCCCCCTGGACGAGGAAGCCGTCGAGTTCCTTGTTCGCCTTGCTGGCGTCCTGCACCGCCGTGACCGGGAACGGCTTGAACTCGAACGGGTCGAGCGTCACCGCGGTGTCGCGGACCAGCTGCGGGTACTCCGCCTTGACGAGTTCGGCGAGCTTCTCCTGGAGCTGTTTCTTGAGCGCGTCGCGGTCGCCGTCCTGGATGCACACGCCGGCAAAATGCAGGCGGACCTTGGACTCGTCGTCGTAGGTGAAGAAGGCCCGGTCGAGGCGCGTCTTCTGGAGGAGCTTGTCCTCGCCGCCGGCCTGCTTGGCTTGCAGCTTCTTGACGACCTGCCCCCAGGTCACGCCCTTCTCGGCCCACTCCGGCGGCTTGATCTTGACGCCGGGGTCGTCTTTCAGCTCGTGAGCCAGTTCCTCGACCCCCTTGCCCTGGTCCTCGGTGGCGATCACATGGAGTTCGAGCCGGCCGCCTCCGTCGTAGCGTGCCCCCTCGAAGAGGACGCCGGCCAGGGCGGGATCCTTGGCGGCCCGCGCCTGGAGGAGCAGGATCGGGTTATCCATCAGGGCGATGCCGCTCACGTCTACTTCCGCGTAGGTCGGCACCGGCTTGGGCAGGAGCGCCTTGGTGGCCTTCTCCAACTCGGCCTTGAGCTGGGCCCGCGCCTCGTCCCGCTTCTTCTCGTCCTTGCTCCCCTGCAGCGCCCGGCCGCGCCAGGACAATACTAGACTCGGAACGCCCATTTTATCCTTGACGTAGACGAAGGCGACGTCGTCCAGGCGCGTCTGTGCCAGGAGGCCGCCGGCGGGCTGCGCGGCGAACTGTTCCTGCACCTTCTTCCGCAGCGGGGCGTACTCGACCGTCCGCATGTCCGACAGGTCGGGCGGGACGCGCTTGCCGTCCGCCTCGCGCAGGATCCCGGCGGCGAGGAAGTCGGCCTCGGCCATCAGGTCGGCGACCGATTTCTTCTGCTCGGTGCTGCCGACGTACCCTTTCAGGCGCAGCTTGCCCTCGGCGTCGTAGGAAGCGTCGTCGAAGACGGCCCCGCGGAAGGCGTCGTTGCCGACGGCCTTTTCGCGGAGCGTGACGATGGGGCTCTCGGAGACGGTGAGCTTGGTCAGGTCCAGGCCGGAATAGGCCGGCACCGGCTTGGGGAGGTGGGCTTCGGCCACCTTCTTCAGGTCGGCCTCCAGCTTGGCCTGGGCTTGCTTCTGTTCCTCCTTGTCCTTGGACGCCTGCAGCGAGTGGCCGCGCCACGACAGGACCAGGTTGACCGCCATGTTGTCCTTGACGTAGATGAAGGCGACGTCGTCCAGGCGGGTCTGCGTCTGGAGGCTGCCGGCCGGGGAGGCGCTGAACTCCTTCTGGGCCGCGGTCCGAATATCCTCGTATTTCAGGTCCTGCAAGCCCGACAGATCGGCCTCGGCCGGCTTGCCGCCCTCCTCGTAGAGGACGCCGGCCTCCAGGACGCCCTTCTCCTTGAGCGCGGCCGCGACCTGGTCCCGCTGCTCCTTCCCGCCGGCGTACCCCTTCAGCTGGAACTTGCGGCCGGCGTCGTAGCAGGCGTCGTCGAAGACCACCCCGCGCAGCCCCTCGCGGCCGACGGCCTCGGCTCGCAGCGCGGTCAGCGGGCTCTCCAGCTTGCGGATGCCCGCGGGGTCGAACGTCACCTCGTCGTCGCCGCCGGTGTCATCCGGGTTCTCGATCTGGTTCTGCTTCTCGTAGGCGCGCTTGCCCAGCTCCTGGAGCTTGGCGCGGAACTGTCTGTCCACCTCCTCGGCCTGCTTCTTCTCGTCCTCCGTCCGGGGCGCGGCGTGTAACCACACGCCACTGACCGGGAAAATCCACACGGTCACGTCCTTCCCTTCGCGTTTCTCCTCCTTCTTCTCCGGCGGGGCGAGCTTGTCGATGCGGACGTGGCGCCACTTGGGGTCGGCGGCGAGGTCCTTCTGGAGGCGGTCGGCGATCCCCAGCAGACCTTTGCGCTCCTCCGCGGGCTTGGCGGCGAGGGGAGGCTCCTGTTCCTCCTCCTCGGCGCCCGCCTCCTCTTCCTCCTCCTGCGGCGGGCCGGGCGGCACCGCCTTCGTCGTCGCCGGGCCGACTTTCTGCTGCGCCAGCTCCAGGAGCTGCTTCTTGTTCTCGTCGGTCAGGCCGAGCCCGCGGACGAAGACCTCGCCGCTGTCGGTGAACCCTACCTCCTTGATGAAGGCCGTCAGGCCCAGCTTCACATCCTTCTTCAGGTCGTGTACGAGGTCGGGTTTGAGAGTGATGCCGTTGGGGATGGCCACCCGCAGCGCCGCCTGCGGGTAGGCCTCGTGGACCACCTTGGCCAATTCCTCCTGCAGGCTCCGGCGGGCCTTCTGCTCGTCGCCCTTGAGCTGCTCGGCGATGCAGACGCCGCGCAGGTGCAGCTGCAGGCCCAGGAAGGGGTCGCGCACCAGAGAGGCGCCGTCGAGGCGCGTCTCGCGGCGCAGCGGCGACTTGCCCTTCGCGAGCTGCGCCTGCAACGTTTTCGTCAGACCCGACGTGTCCAGCACCTGCATCCCCTGGGCCGACCAGCCCCGCGCCCCTTCGGCGCGCAGGAGCTTCTCCTCGGCCCAGCCCTTCTCGAATTGCCCCTTGACGAGGGCTTCCAGGGCCGCCCGCTGGTCCTCCCGGGCCAGGAGGCCGCTGATCTGCAGCGTCCCCTGCCCGTCGAACCAGGCGTTGTCCAGGGCCACGCCGGCCAGGCCCCCCTTGTCCGCCGCCTCCTGGAGCTTCAAGGCCGGGTTGTCCTTCCGCTCAATCTTGGCGACGACCTCCAGTTGTTTCAGCGAGCCGCTCGCCCCCTGCCGGACCTGCTTGCCGACGTCGATCTCGACCAGCTGCCCGACAACGACGTCTCCCTCGGCGGCGAGGGACAGGCCGGTGACGTGCAGCTGGTTGGGGTAGACGAAGTATGCGTCCTCCAGCCGCGTTTGTCGCCGGACCTGCCGTTTCGCCTCCTCCGCGGGGTTGTTGTCGTGCGGGCCGTCCTCCGACCAATTCTTCTCCACCTCCGCGACTTTGCCGCGCACGCTCATCACCTTCAGGTCGGTGGTGTTCACACCGCCGGTACACTGCTCCTTCAGGTCCCCGACCTGGGGCAGGATCTCGTTTGCTTTCGCCTCGACCAGGGGCGTCTGCCCGGCCCGATCGACGACGCCGTGGAGGACGAGCTGCCCGTCGCGCACCTCGCCGGAGGACAACCAGACGCCTTTCAGCTCCCCCTTGGCGCACTCGCCCTGGAGGCGCTGGCACAGGTCGGACGGCGTGCCGGGCTTGGGGGGCTCCGCCACCCGGCCGGCGCCGCCCGTCGATACCACGGTTTCCGGCTTGGCATAGTAGTGGAGGTACGCGAAGTAGCTCGCCGCCGAGGTAGCGGCCACGGCCAATACGCCGGAAACCACCACGGCAGCGCACGACTTTTTCGACATGGCCAACTCCTCTGTGTTACGCGCGCGGTGACGGCGTGAGGATCCCTGCGGGACAGGGCGACCCGCCGATCATTCTCAGCCGCAAATCGTCACCGATCAGGTGCATGACACGATACCTCGAAAATGCGGGCGCCGATAGGGGCCGTTCGCTCATGACGGGGGGCCCTCGGACGGCTGGCCCGAGGCGCCGGCCCCCGCCTCGCTGGGCACCAACCGCACCGCGAGCAGCGTGCAGTCGTCATCGACGATCTCGTCCCGGCGGCGCAGCTCTAGCACTTCGTCTCGCCAGGCGGCCTCGTCTCGCTGCCAGAACTGCTCCCAGTCCGGCTCCCGCCCCTCCTCGCAGTGCCGCATTAGTATTTGAGCGGTGGCGTCGGTGGCCAGCAAGAAAAAATCTCCCAAACGGCCCATCCCCCCGGACGCAAGAGGCGGTACAACCGGATGGCCGGTCAGCGTGCGCAGCAGGTTGGTGCTGATGCGGAAGTCGGAGGACTCCACCGCGGGGAAGGTGGCCCAGAGCCGGTTCTCGCGGACCCAGAACAAGCAGCTGTCGCCGACCGCCCAGGCCGACCAGGTAAACTGGTTGGCCGGGGCGCCGCGCCCGGCCCCCCCGAGTCGCAGCGCCAGCAGGGTCGCGCCGGCGCCGGCCTCGCGGAAGCGCTTTTGCTGCGTGAAGCGCAGCGAGGGGACGTTGATCTCGGCACACAGCCGCTCGCGGCAGGCGCCCAGCCAGCGGCCGAAGGCGTCGGGGTCGGCGAGCGACGGCCGCGCCTCGACCAGGCTCCGGGTGAGGAGGCGCGCCCACTCGCCCGAGAAGATGCCCGACCCGGCCCCGTCGCTGACGGCCGCCAGGCCGGCGGCGGCATCGACGGCGAAGGCGTCCTCCCACTCGTCCTCGGTGTTTCCCCCTTTGGGGAGCCAGAGTGGGCGAGAGGCGATCTGCCAGGGCCGGTCGCCGAGAGCGGCGGCCGCCTCGTTTCCTCCCCGCGGGGGAGAGGGGTTGCGCAGCAGGAAGCGGGCGATGGCGGGGGCGTGGTTGCTGTTGATGCAGAAGGCGCGTGTACCCTGCCGGCGCGCCCCGATGCGCCGCATGGGACTGCTCAGCTGCCACAATGGCCGCCAGGGGCCGTCGGGGACCTCAGTCGCCGCGGTCGGCAGCTTGACCGATGCCCCCGGGCTGCCGCTCAGAACGCAGTGCATCAGGAGCACGTTTCCCGCGGCCGAAGCCAGGGCGGAAAGAGAGCGGCTGGCGCGCGCCAGGGCGGCGTCGCAGCCCTCGCCGTCGGTCAGGTGAATCACCAGCGGCGGCACGCCGGTGGGGTTGCGGATCAGCCACCGCTGAAGCGCGCGGCAGGCCGCCGCCAGGGCGGCCGCGGGCCGCGCCGTCCCCCCCGGCGCGAGTGACACCCGGGCCCCGGCCGCCGGGGCGGCGAGGAAGGACAGGGGCACGAGCGGCCCTTCCGCCGTGGCGCCGGGCAGGGGTGCGTCCAACCCGGCGCCGCCGCCGTAGGCCAGCACGCCCACGTCCAGGGCCGGCGCCCCCCCGAGTTCGAGAGCTTCCGGGCCGAGTAACTCATTGATGACGGCGCCCGCGAAGGAAGCGGCGGCGTCGAGCTTGCTTTC
>DATFNV010000679.1:0-2340 GCA_035266225.1 Gemmataceae bacterium | reverse complement strand
TTGTGGCCGAGCAGTTCCTGCACAGTCTTCGGGTCCGTGCCGTTGACGATGAGGTCCGTGGCGAAAGTCCGGCGCAGGCTGTGAACGTCCACATGCTCCAGCGGTTGCCCCTCGCTGTCAAGGGTCTGGATCGGGATGCCCGCCTTGCGGCAGCAGCCGACCAGGGTGCGGTAGACGGTGCCCCCCGACATGGGAAGGCAATTCCTGGTGACGAAGACGCGCTGGTCGGAGAAGCGATCAGCCAGCGGGCGGCCGAAGGCGCTGCGCTCGGACGGCTTCCGGGCGACCCGCTCGGCGTCGAGGCGCTTGAGGATGTCCGCCAGGCGGGCGTCGAGGGGGATGCGGCGCTCGCGCTTCCCCTTGGTCTTGTGGGCACGGAGGACCAGTTCGCACGCCTCCCAATCGATGTCGTCGAAGGTCAGCCGGATCAGCTCCCGCAACCTCGCCCCGGTGACGAGGTAGGCCTACCAGAGGTTCCGCCAGCGCTCCGGGCTGGCGTCGAGCAGGGCGCGGACTTCTTCCGGGGACAGCGCCCGCCCGTCCTTGGGCCGCAGGTGCGGCAGCGCCTTCACGCCGTCGAGGGGGTTGGAGCCGATGATGCCGTTGCGGGCGCCCCAGCGGAGCATCCGGCCGAGGGCCGCCACCTCTCGAGCATCGAAATACCCTCCGGGCGAAGGTGATGATGGATGGTCCGTGATGCCTCTTCTCGGCCCCATGCGCTGCGGTCAGTTCGGGTCCCCTTCGAGCGGCTCATCGGGGCCGTCCGCCTCCTGGACGATCCGGGCCAGCGCGGCCGGGTCGATGCCAAACCGCCGGGCGATGTCGCTGATGTCCTGATCCGTGGTGCGTTCGGGTGCGGCCGCACCGGGCCGTCGGCATAGGCGCAGGCTTGTTAGCACGGTCGGGGCGCAGCCCAGGGCGGCGGCCAGGGCGGCATCGTCGAGGCCGTGGCGCTGCTGGTAGCGGGCCAGCGCCGCAGCGAGGAACCACAGGTCGCCGCTGACGCGGGCGGCCAAGTGGTCAAGGGGGTCGGGATCGTTCATGGGGTATCCTCGGGGCAAGGGTGGTGATTGGGGAAAGTCCGCAATGCCTCTTCTCGGTCCGCGTTACTTCAGGTGCCTCCTGACGAACTCCAGCAGCCTGCCCCACTCGTTCACGGTCATGTGAGAGGCGAAATTAAGGCATCGAAGAACTGGCCGGCGTCGTTGTGGCCGACGATGCCCAGCGGCTGCTCGCGGCCGTAGAACAGCAGCGCGACACCTCCGACAGGGTCCAGGGCGGCGGCCGCCAGCAGCAGGCCGGCGAGCAACGTGGGGTCCACGCGCACCGCCAGCAGGGCCGGCTTCCTCGGGAGGACGAAGGAGAATTCGGGGAAGCGCCCCTCGGGCAGCGCCCCGGTGACGACCTTCACCCCCACCGCGAGCTTGAACTGCGTGTCGTCCGCGGCCAGGCCGACGGGCAGGTCCTGGCGCTTCTTGCCCTTGGTGTGGAACGCTTCGCGCTAGCCCTCCACCGGCACCAGCACCTTGTCGGCGCCCCCGAAGGCGGCGTCGAGAGCGGGGTATGACGCCTGCGGGCAAGGGCCGCGGACGATCGCCAGGCGCTTGCCGTCGGTCGCCTCGACACGGTAGGTGCCGTCGCCGGGGTCGAGGACGTGGAGCGCGTTCGCGGCGTAGCGCGACGGCTCCCTTGCGGCCACGCCGGCGAGCGCGGCCAGGTTGCGGTGCAAGAACACGGGCATGGACAGACCTCCTTCCGGGCCAGAGACGGGCGAAAAGGGGAAGAGCGGGGCGGCCACGCAGCCGCCCCGCGGGTTGTCTCAGGCGGCATCGTCGCCACAGAAGCGCCGCCAGCCGTTGTGCAACTCGCGGCGCAGCTGGCTGATGCGGACCGGCGACAGGATGAGAAGGGACAAGGCGACGCCAGCGGCGCGAGTAGGCCGCCGGAACACACCGCCCGGGACGAGGGCAGCTTGTTGCGAAGTCTTATCAGACAGCGGGATTATCCCAAAAAGGGGCAGGGCAAATCCAATCCCCTCTCACGCGGCAGGCGGCCGCCCGTTCGTTCGGGGGCTGGCCCATGACTCCGCCACGTCGAGCGGGGAAGGGGACTCGCCTCGCTGGAGGATGATGACGGCGGCTTTGGCGGCGCGCTGCGCGATGCGTCCGAAAGCCGGATGGTCCGCGACCTGGCGGAGCATGCGCTCCAGCGCATCGCCGGGCTGCTCGCTGTTGGCCAGGATGCCGGCCGCGAACTCAGCGGCCTGCTGGTCCGTGTAGGGGGTCGCCGGGTTGAGGATGTTCCCTGTCACCGTGCCCCGCTGGTCGGCCTTGGCGGTCT
>DATFNV010000678.1:0-40039 GCA_035266225.1 Gemmataceae bacterium | reverse complement strand
CCCCGCCGCTCGCCGAGGAGACAGGTCGTGGATTCATCGGACCTGCGCACCCGCTGTGCCGCCATCGACTTGCTGATCGTGGACGTGGACGGTGTGCTGACCGACGGCGGCATCATCTACGGCGACGACGGCGCCGAACTGAAGCAGTTTCACGTCCGCGACGGCTCGGGCCTAAAAATCTGGCAGTTCGTCGGCAAGCGCTCGGCGCTGATCACCGGCCGGCGCTCGAAGGTCGTCGAGGTGCGGGCGGCGGAACTGGGCATCGATCCGGTGATCCAGGGTGCGGTCGAGAAGATGCCGGCCTACCGCGACCTGCTGCGGGGGGGCGGCTGGCGGCCGGAGCAGGTGTGCTACATCGGCGACGACCTCCCCGACCTGCCTCTGCTGCGCCACTGCGGGTTGGCCGTCGCCGTCGCCGACGCTTGTCCCGAGGTGATCGCCGACGCCCATTACGTCACCCGGGCCGCCGGGGGGCGCGGCGCCGTCCGCGAGGCGATCGAGTTGATCCTGCGCTGCCAGGGCCATTGGCAGACGATCGTGGAGCGATTCCGCGGCACGAGTTTGTAGGGCCGCCGTACTGCCGCTTGCGGCTTAGCGTTCGCGCCAAGCCGCAAGCGGCGCGGCCGCGGGCCAACGCTTGACCACCTATAGCGAGGCGTTAACCATGTGGACCCCGAAGCGCGTAGTGCTGCTGGCGTCGGGCTTTGTCGTGTTCTGCGCGGCTTACGCCGGCTACGCCCAGGTCCTGGGCGGCATCGACGGCCTGCCGGCCCTCCCGGATGCGTACCTGCCGCCAAGCCCCACTGATCCCGAACGCCCCCCGGAGCGGTACCGTGTCGCCCCGGTGGATGATCGCCTCCAGCAGGCCTTCGGCCCCAGCTGCTCGGAACTCAAGATGCCGATCAAGGTGGAGTCGCCGCGCGGCGTCGTCATTGCCGCCCGGGACTGCGTGTTCCAGCCCGGCGGGCGCGACGTGCAGCTGACCCCCATCAGCGTGGCCTTCTTCAAGCCGGTCGTCAGCAAGGATGGCACGGTTCAGTTCCCGGAGATCAACACCATCCAGGCGGCGACAGCCACCTTGACCCTCGACGCTCCGATCAGCGGTCCCCTCGACATGGCCAGGCGACGCATCGTCGCCGCCCGGTTGCGCGGCGTGCCGGCCATCAATCCCAAGGAGGTCGCTGTCCCTATCGTGATCCGCAACAACCGCCGTACCTACGTGCGGACCGACGACATTGACATCCAAATCCCGGTCGGTCCCGTCTTGTTCGACGACGAGAAGCGCCTGATCCACACCGACGACTTCGTGAGGATGCTCGATCTCCAGAGCCAGCCCCCCACCGAAGTGACGGCCAAAGGTATGGACGTGTATCTCGCGCCGACCGCCCCGAGCGACGGCAAGGGGAAGGCGAGCAAGGCCCGGCCCGAGGGCAACGGCGGGACGGTCGAAAGAGTCAGGCTGCTCGGCAACGTGGACATGCACCTGTACAACGAGCCCGGCGCGGGCTTCCCCGGGGTCGGCGGTCGCCCGGCCAAGTCGGAGGCCAAACCCGGGGCGCCGAAGTCCCCGCCCGCCGCCAAGGACCACATCTGGATTACCTCGGCCGGCCCGTTTGTCTATGACCTCCCACACAGCCACGCGCGTTTCGACATTCCGGAAGAGACGAGTGGACTCACCCCCGAAGTGGTGACCGTTCGCCGCAACCCCCCTCTCGAGCCCGGGGCCGATGACAAGTCGGACACGCTCGAATGTGAGCACCTCGAGTTGCAATTCCGCCGCAAGAGCGACGAGCCGCCGGCGAAGGGGGGGGGGCCGGCAGCGGAGGGCGACGGCCAGGGCCCCAACCTCGACATCGAGTGGGTCCACGCCTGGGGGAACAAGATCAAAATCCTGTCAGCCGAACAGCATATCGAGAGCAGCGATGGGAACGACCTGTTCTACCAGGCCCTCACCCACACCTCTGTCCTGAAAGGGACGCCGCGGGTCACCCTGCACAAGGAGCAGGACACCATCGAGGCGCCGGTGCTAGAGCTGATCGACCAGAAAGACCAGAAAGACCGCGGTATGCAGCAGGTGACCGCGACCGGCACCGGCAGTATCCACATGGCCGCCCGGAAGGCCGGCCAGAGCCCCATGCACGCCCGCTGGAAGGACAAGTTCGTCTCGGTGCGCGAGGGGGAGCTGGACGTGCTGACCTTCAAGGGCGACGCGGCCCTCGTCGAGGACGAGCACCTGCAGCCGGAGGACATCTTCGCCGACGACAAGCTCCTGGCCTGCAAATCGGTCCTCAAGGCCGACGACCTGCAAATCTGGCTCGACCCGCCGCCGCCGATCGCATCGAAACCCGCCGGGGCAACCCCGCCGGGCGCGTCGAAAGCCGCCAAGCCGGCCCCCGCGGCGGCCGGGGCCGCCCCGCGTCCCGGCGCGGTCGCGGAAGCCAGCGCCGGCGGCCGCCGGCCAAGGCGCGTCGAGGCCAATGGGCACGTCGTCGCCCGCTCCCCGGAAATGCGTATCCTGGAACGGCCCGATCAGGCGACGCAGCGGCTGACGATCCACTTCAAGGATACCGCCGCGCCCCCGCCCGCAGTCCCCGCTTCGGCCAAGCCCGGCGACACGCCGCGGGCGCCCGCCCCGGTCACCGTCAAGCCCACCGACCCCCTGCCGCCGCTGCCGCTCGGCCCCGACCCGGTGGTCGTGCCGGGGGACCCGGCCAAGCCCCAGCCCGCCAAACCCGAGCCGGCCAAGCCGGAGCCCGCCAAGCCGAGCCGGCCGGTGGAGTTGTGCGCCAATTTCATCACGGCGTACGTCCTCCGCTACGACGGCGGCAAGACCGAACTCGACAAGCTGGAAACCGAGGGGGCGGTCTGGGTCCAGCAGCAGCCCTCCGGCGACGACAAGGGCTTCACCATCCGCGGGGATAAGCTCGTCCTCACGCGCAAGGCGGCGGGTAACCACCTCAAGGTGATCGGCGACATGGCCGAGTTGCACTCCGACCGCCTGAGCATCTGCGGGCCCGAGGTGGAAATCGACCAGGGCGACAACACCGCCACGGTCGATGGCCCCGGCTTCATGCAGATGGAGAACACTACCGACTTCGAGGGCAAACCGCTGAAAACCCCCGAGGTGCTCGAGGTCCACTGGAACAAGCTGATGCGCTTCGAGGGCAGCTTTGCCGAGTTCCACGGCAGTATCCAGGCGACGCAGGGCAATTCCCGCCTGAAATGTCAGATGCTGCAAGTCTACTTCGACAAGCCGGTGTCCCTCAGCGACCAGAGGAACGCCCCCAAGAAGGAGCACGCCAAGGGGGAGGAGCCGGCGCGGGCAAAGAAGCTCATCTGCGACCGCAGCGTCAAGGTCGAAGAAGAGGTGTACGAGGTGTGGTTCAAGCTCACGGACAAGTCGTTGACTTCGTTGCGCGAGGCGAGGGTGCCGGACCCGGTCCTGGAGAGGCTCGGCCAGCTGAAGGACAAGGAGTTCGACAGCCGGGAACGATTCTCGGAAGCCCTCGCCACGGTCCTCGGCAGGGACGTACTGGAACGGTTCGAGGGCCTGGTGGCGAACCACGCCGAATACGAACCGCAGCCGCGCCGCCTGGCCGGCTTCAAGAGCCTCGATTGCCTGGACCTGACGGTCTGGAACCTCGAGCACATCATGAGCGCTCACGGGCCGGGGATTTTGCGGATCGTCCAGCCCGGCAACGGCATTGGGGCGCCCGCCGAGGGCGCCGGCGCGAGGCCGGCGCCCAGGCCGGCCGAGGCCAAGCCGAGCAAGCCCGCCGAGCCGCCGCCGTGGGCCCTGACGCTCGTCACCTACGGCCGCTTCGGCGACGGTCTCGGCAAGAGCGGCGGGCGGATGGACGCCGCCAACGAAAGGCACACCGCCGTTTTCTACGACGACATCCAGGTGCTGCACCTCCCGTGGACCTCGGACCCCAAGCGGCTGCGTGAGCCGATTAACGTGCCGGCGATGCTCGATCACCTGCCACCCGGCGGGCTGTACATGGAGTGCCGGAAAAAACTCAGCGTGTACAGCCCCGAGGAGGCCGCCGGGCCGGCACCGGCCAAGGACGCCGGCACCGGCAAGCACGTCATGACCGGCAGCGGCCAGGTGTACCTCAAGGCGACCGACGCCAACGGCAAGGTCTTCTGGGGGACGGCCGAAGAGGTGCATTACTACGAGGCCAAGGAGCAGGTCATCTTCGACGGCAAGGATGGCTTGGCCGAGGTGTACCAGGTCGAGCGCCGAGGCGAGACCCCCAAGCCATTCCGAGGAAAAAAGATCATCTACTGGCGCAACGACGGCCGGGTCGTCGTCGAGCAGGCGGTCGAGGCCAGCGGGGGGACGCGCTGAGGGCCGGAGTGGGTTCCCGGTAGGGCAGGCTCCGCATGCCGTCCTTCGCGATGAGGGCGGCACGCGGAGCGTGCCCTACTTCTTGTCCTTGCCGGCGCAGGACTCAACCTTGAAGGCGATGATGAGTTGGTCGCCCTTGTCCTTCGTCTTGTAGCCAGTGACGAGGGGGAAGTACTTGCCGCAGACCGAGCTGTAGGTCATTTCGCCGACCAGCGCCTTGGAATCGATCTCCAGGCAGAAGCGCCCGGGGCACTGGGTGCAGCGCTTGACGGTGATCGACGCCTCCTGGCCATCGACCAGTTTGAACTTCTCGGCCCCCCCCAGCGGCACCGAGAGCGTCGAGGTGGTGCCGAGGTGGAAGCCGGTGAGCTTGGGGTGCATCTTGACCACCTCGGCGGCCACGCACTTGAGCTTGTCGTCGATCTTGCCGTCGCCGTTGGCGAGGATGACCGCGACGGTGACCTTGACGCGATCAGCGGGCGGATCGGCGGCGGCGCAGCGGCCGGCGAAGAGCAGGGCGACGAACAATGGCGCGAGTACGCGTAATGGACGCATGACGGGCTCCGCGCCCCGGAGCGGCCGGGGCGCGTTCCTTCGTGTTGGGTCGCTCAGCGGTCCTCGTCCGAGTCCGGACTGAGCGACATGATCACCGGGGCGCCGGGCTCCTGGGGCGTGTGCAGCCGGCCCACCCGGCCCTGCCAGTCCGGCGCCTTGTTCACCTGGACCTCGTCGGCGGCCAGCAATTGCAGCGGCTCGTTGACGGGCGGCTCGCCGACGACGAGCGCCCCCCGGTCGCGGTCGTCCATGCTGAGGATCTGCACGTCGTCCGCGGACACGACCGGCCACGCCTCCTCGGCCATGTCCTGCGGCTCGTCTTCCGACACGGGGACGGAGTTTCGCGGCGACCGGTCGTTCGGCACCAGCGCCAGCAGCAGGGCGGCCGCGGCGGCGAGGGCGGCGGCGCCGAGGGCGATCCGCCGTCGCCAATCCGCTGGGCGGACGCGGGGTGCGGCGAGATTGCGTTGCACGGCGGCCAGTGCGTCGGACCATTGTTCCTCCCCGGGGACCGCCACCCCAGTTTCCTCGAAGAGGCGGGCGAGGCGGCGCTGGGCCTCCACGTCCGCGCGGGCCTCGGGGTGCTCGGCGAGCCAGCACTCGACGCGGCGGCACTCGGCCGGCGTCAGCTCGCCGTCGGCGTAGGCGGCGAGCCATTCGGGCGGCAGGTCGTCGCGGTCCTCCCCGTCGTGCGCGCTCATAGACTCCCCGTCCTCTCGGCGAGGAAGGCCCGCAATTTTTGGCGGGCGTAGTACAGCCGGCTCATGACCGTCCCGATGGAGATGCCCAGCACGTCGGCCACCTCGCGGTAGCTCAGCCCGGCGTCGGCGTGGAGCACGAAGGTGCGCCGCTGGGCCTCCGGGAGCGTGGCCAGCGCCTCGTCGAGCAGCCGGCGCAGGTCGGCCCGCTCCAACCCCCGGGTGGGGTTGTCGGGGACCGCGGGGCCGCCGGCGTCGCCGTCCCCGAGGCCAGCGCCGGGCAGGCTGACCGTCTCGCGGCGACCGCGCTGGCGGCCCAGGTCGAGGGCGGCGTTGCTGACGACGCGGAGCAGCCAGGTCTTGAACGAACTCTGGCCCCGGAAGCTATCCAGATGGGTGAGCGCCTTGACGAAGCCTTCCTGGACCGCGTCCAGGGCATCCGCTTCGTGCCCCAGGAGCCGGTGTGCGACCCGATAGGCCGGCGCCCGATACCGCCGAAACAGCTCTTCCAGGGCCTCCCGTCGGCCGGCCGCGAAGCAGGCGAGCAGCTGCTCGTCGCTCGGCACGGGGGGACAGGAGGCGGTGAAGGCGGCCATGTGCGTGCGGGTTCTCCCCTGAGTCAGACGGCCGGCAGGGCGACGTTATTCACACCATTGTACCGCCGCGCCCCGCCGGCGGCGAGCCGCAAGTCCCGGACCACCCCCATACGCTTCAGAACACGCACGCCGTGGCGCGGCTTGGCCGCCAAACGCGATGGTTTGTTACACGACGGCCGAGTCGGCAGGGACCCGGGGAGCGATCGAATAAGAGAATAAAAGGAGTCCTGTTATTTGTTGATGGCGAGCCCCCGAATAGGGGCGTAACTTGGTTCTCTCGTTGCCTGACAACCCATAGAGAAAAGAGAAAACTGTTGCAAGCACTGCCGTCCGGGGTATACTCACCCCTGAAGTCGAAAGCGGTGCCCCGGGAATCGCCCCCGCGCACGGGGGCCAGCCCTTGGGGATGACGTCCGAGATGAGGGTCTGTTGCGCAGCCGCTTGCGGCTTAGCGGAAGCCCGGAATCCGCTAAGCCGCAAGCGGCTGTCGCAACAGACTCTGAGTCGCAACCCCCTGGCCTGCGGAGCAACAGGCCGCCGCACGAGAGCGTATGCCGCCCGCACCCCCCAATTCCGACGACTACGCCATTGTCGTGGGCGTTGATCGGTATAGTGCCGACATCCCGCAGCTCCAGGGGTCCGTCAACGACGCCAATCTCTTCCAGCAGTGGCTCACCCACCCCGCAGGGGGCGGCCTCCCCGTGGCCAACGTGAGCCTCTTCCCCAGCCCGGCAGTGGGGGCCCTCCAGCCGGTCAAGGACCAGGTGGAAGACGCGATCGGCCGCTTCGTGGTGGACGCCCTCAACGGCAAGCCTCCGAAGCGACGGATTTATCTGTACTTCTCCGGGCACGGCATGACGCCTCGGGGCGATAGCGACGAGTGCGCCCTGCTCATGGCCAACGCCACGCAGCTGTTCCTCGGGCGCTGTGTCCCCGGCCGGCGGGCGGCCAGGAGTCTCCGCAACCCGGCGCTTTTCGCCGAGGTCGTGCTGCTGATGGACTGCTGCCGGGAGGTAACCGGCAGTGCCGAGGCGGTCCTGTCCTTCCCCGACCAGGCCGATCCGACCGCCGCGCAGAATGTCCGCTGGTTATACGGGTTCGCGACCAAGTGGTCAGCGCTGGCCGCGGCGCGACAGCTCCCGCACCCGCTCGACGTCGGTGCCCCGCCCCTGTGGCACGGGGTGTTCACGCACGCCGTGCTCGAGGGGCTCAGTCGCGGTGTCAACGCGGGCGGTATGGTAGACGCCGCATCGCTCGCCCGGTTCGTCAAGGAACGGACCCAGGACCTTCTGCCCCAGGAGGACAACCAGCGGCCCGACTTCCAGTCCGATGGGGGGCGGCCCATCGTCTTCGGCCCGGGCACCTGGACGAAGGTCAAGGTGACGCTCGCGAACCCGGCGCTGGGGTTCCAGATCCGGGACGGGTTGAACATCGCGACGCGCCTCGTCCTGCCGGTGAGCGCTGGAGGCGGCAACGTCCTCTTCGTTCAGCTCCCGCCGGGGCGTTACCTGTTCGCGGCACCGGCGACGGGCGATGACTGGATCAGGACACGGATCGTTAGTGTCCTGGGAGGGGACGACCATGTCGAGCTTTGAGTCGGCAGGCAAGGCACTCGGCCTGAGCCGCGAGCCGGCGAAGGACAAGGTTCGGGTGCGGATCGTGGCGGGCAGCGATATGACCGAGATCCGAGTGTCCGACGCCCGGTTCAACACGGTGTCGCTGCCGGCCAACGCCGGGGAGGTGGACGTCGAATTGCCCGAAGGGGTCTACCAGGTCTCCTTCCGAGACGGCACCTCCTGGCAGAGCGAAACCGTCTTGCTGCGCCGCGGGGCCTGGGGGCCTGTCGAGGTTCGTCAGGCCGCGCCCGGACCGCTGCGCTCTGCGCTGCCGATGGAAGAGCCCGCGCCGGCGTCGGGAGCCGCTCACGTCGTCCCGGACGTGGGGCTGTCCGAGGTGACCGTCTTCGTCCGGGAGTTGCCCGGACCGGGGCCCGAGTCGGGGGCGGGGGCGGGTCAGCCGGAGGCTCCCTCCCCCGAGTGGCTCGCCGGGCTGTCACTGGTCGCCGGCAACGACAGCCCGGCGGCCGGATCGCCCCTCCCGGGGCTGGAGCGCGCGGCCGGACTGCGCTGGCACGTGGCCCCCGGCCGCTGGCGGTTGCACCTCGACACCGGCTCGGGCGGCCAGGTGCTGGACATGCCGCTGATCGTCTGCCCCGGCTGGCGGACCCGGGTCTACCTGCCGCTACGGTCCTACGGGGAAGCGCGCAACCGGCGGGCCGACTTCTGCCGGGCCTGCGTGCGTATGCTCCCCGCCCTTGACGACCCGTTCGCTGACAGCGCCGCCATACGCCGGCTGGAGGTGAACGCCCTCGAGTCGCTCACCCAAGGGCGCGTGCTCCACGGCCAGCGGTTCAACGACCTGCTGCGGGAACTGCTGCTCGGCAAGTACCGCAACCCGATGCTTGGCCTGTACGCCGGCCACCTGCTGCCCTGCGCGAATCCCGACGAGGTGTCGCTGCTGGAGGAGGTGGTGGCGAACCTGACCGAGCTGACCGAGAGGGGACCGGACCGGAACGCCGCCATCGCCGCCCCGGTCGAGCACCCCGACGTGATGGCGCTGCGGCTGCGCCTGGCCCTGCTCCGCGACGAGCCGATCCGACCGACCGCCGCTTTTTCCTCGCCGCCGATGCTGACGGCAAGCTGGGACGTGATGCTCAAGGCGGCCCTGCGCGCGCCCGAACTGGTGCCCGCCGGGTCGCTCACGGATCGGGTGGCCGGCCGGCTCTGGGGGCCCAGCGCCTGGGTGGTCTGGGAGCGCCCCGCGCTGCCGCCGGCCGCCGGCCGGGTCCTGGAGTCCCTCGACCGGGGGCTGGAGTACGAGGCGGGTCCGCTGGCGGCGACACCCCCCTGGCAGTGGCGCAACATCCGGCTGGAGGTGCCGTGGTTGCCCTTCGAGGTGAGGGGGGGATGGCTCCCGCCGCTCTCGGTCCCCGATTCCTGCGCCGTCATCGACACCGCGCTCTGCCACCGGGCGATCCGGGAGTGGTTCCGCGCGACGACCCAGCTGGACGGCCTGGAGCGGTTCCTCGGGCAGGCGATCCATCCGCTGGCGGCGGACGAGGAGATGCAGCGCACCCTGGAGCGGTTGCGGCTGCTCCGCCCGCCCGGGGTCGCCGGCCGGGAGGGCGCGGCGAGCCGGCCCTGGACCGTCGAGCGGGTGGCGACCGTCCTGCGTGTGCCGGCCAGCACCGCGGAGCGCACGGCCGGCGACCTCTGTGCCCGACTCGTGGAGCAAGGATGGCAGCACCAACTTGACCTGAAAGCGAGGTCTCCCATGGCGCGACCAGACGTGATCATCCCCTACGCCCCGGATTTTCTGGGCGACGGCTTCGCTGTGCCTCTGCCGGTGCTGACGCCGCCGCTGCGGGCGGCCGCGCTGGACAACGGCTCGGTCCTGGACTACACCCACTTCTCGCTGGTGATGCACGCCGGCAGGCGCGTGGCGATCGTCGCCGCCCACAACATCGATGCCGCGCGCCTGGTGCGGCTGCCCGGCGGGGTGGCCTGGCGGATGGACGAGCGCGCCGGCGAGAACCAGCTGGGACCCGAGGCGTACGGCGCCGGCCAGGCGGACCACTGCCAGCTCGTGCCCTGCCAGGCCGTGGCGTGGGGCTCGGTGGGCGAGGCCCGGCTGGCCCACCAGGCTACCTTCTTCTACACCAACGCGGCGCCGCAGCACCAGGAGTTCGGCCAGGGCGCCTGGGCCAGCCTCGAAGACTGGGTGTTGCAGCAGGCCCCCGAGTTCTCCTACCGGCTGTGTGTCTTCGGCGGCCCGGTCCTGCACGACGACGACCCCACCGTCGGCGAATTGCCCCCCGACCGGCGCGCCGCGTTCAACGCCCGCGAGACGGTCGAGGTCCCGGCCGCCTACTGGAAAGTCGTCGTGGTTCGCGACGCCGGCGCCGGCGGCGACGACCTGTCCGCCGTCGGCTTCGCCATGCGCCAGTCGGAGAAATGGCAGGACCAGGACGGCGGCCGGTTGCAGCTCCTGAAGGTCCACCAGGTGCCGCTGGCCGTCGTCGCGCGCTGGACGGAGCTGGACTTCGGCGGCCTGGAGAGCGTGGATGAGCTGGTGGGGTCGGCGGCCGCCGGCGGAGGCGAGCCGAACTGGCCGCTGATCCAGGGCGCCTCCGACGTCGTTTACAGCGGGGCGGCGCGACGGGCGCTCGGGCGGCGCGCGACCCGGGGGGCAGCCGCCGCCGGCGCGCGCCGGTCGGCGCCGGGAGGCGCGCGGGCCGAGGCCGGCCGGCGGCCGGCGGGCGGGTGCGCGTGCGGCGGGGACGACTTCGACGCGAAAGAGGCGGTCGCCGCCCTGGGGCGTGACCTGGCCCGGTTAACCGACGCCGTCGCCGCCCTGGGGAGGGCGCCGGCGGCCGGCGCGGCGCGGTCGGCCCTGCCGGGGGCGGAGGCAGCCGCCCCGGCCGAACCGGGGACACCCGCCCAGGACGAGGCGGCCACGGACGCGGCCCGGCGCGTGGACGCCCTGGCGTCCCAGGCCCCGCTGGCGCTGCGCGACCGGCTACGGGCCTTCGCGGAACAGGTCGTCCTCCAGGCGGACGTGGCCCGCGGTCGCACGCCCCCGCCCACGCCCACGGAGCTGAAGAAAGTCGTCGGGGGCGAGAACGTTCCGCCGGGCGGGTTCCCCTCTTGCTGCTGCATCGGCGACGCGACGCGCTGGTTCTGCAGCGGCGTGGTGGTGGCGCCCAACGTCGTCCTGACCGCTGCCCACTGCGGCAGCACCATCAGCCGCGTCATGGTTGGGGGGAACCAGGTGACGCCGGCTCTCGGCGCCGGCGCGCGCGTCGTGCCAGTCCGGCGCGTGGCCATGCACACCGATTATCGGCCGGGGACGCACGAGAACGACATCACGGTCCTGATCCTGGGTGCCCCGGCGGGCGTCCTGCCGACTCCGCTGGCCACGATCGAGCAGCTGCGGGGGGCGAAGGAGGTGGAGCTGGTCGGCTTTGGCTACAACGACCCGCAACGGCCTCTCGGCTTCGGCACCAAGCGCCGGGTCACCGCCCCCCTGGGACCCATCAAGCTGGCGGCGACCGACGACCTGGGCCAGCTCGCGACCTTCCTGGGTTTCCACCCGGACTACGAGTTCGTGGCGGGCCGTAAGAACCTGGGCCGGGACACCTGCAACGGCGACAGCGGCGGGCCCGCCTACGTCCGCACCGCCACCGGCTTCGCCCTGGCCGGGCTGACGTCACGCGCGACCGCCGAGGGCACCGTCAACTGCGGCGACGGCGGCATCTACGTCCGGCCTGACCGCTTCCGAGACTGGATCAATGGAGTGCTCGAGGCCGCGGGCCTCGGCGCCTTGCCCGCGGCCGGCGGGACCGCGGCGGGTCCCCCGGCTGCCTTGCCCGCGGCGGGGCCCCGGCCGGCGGGGCCTGGACAGGATCGCGGCCACTCTGAACCCTCTTCCCCCGGGAGGAATACCGCCATGGAGGCTTTCGAGACCTTCCGCACGCGCCAGCTCTCGTTGTGGCAGTCGGCGGTGGAGGAAGCGATTACCCAGCAACCGGTCGTGCCGCGCGCGGCGACCTCGGGTGCCCGCGCCGCAGAGGTCCCGGTGACCCGCGCCGTGGAGCAGAACCGCGCTGCCGTCCTGGCCGCCACCGCCCTGGCCGCGGCGCTGGACAAGGGACAGCCGCTGACCGACCCGGCGCCGCTGCTGCCGTCGGTGGAGCGCGGCCTCCAGCCCGAAGAGACCCGCGGCTTGGTCAACACGGCGTGGCAGTGCAACAAGCTCGCCATGCAGCTGGCCTGGGCCCGGCTGAGTGGCGACACGCACGCCATCCAGCGACTCAGCGACGAACTGTCCTTTAGTAACTGCGATCCGCTCTGGGCCAAGGCTATCGAGCGCTACCTGGTCTATTTCAAGAAGGACAAGGGCAGCATCCCGTATCGCAGCGGCGGCGACTACGTCTCCGACGTCAACCTGCCGGACAACGCGACCGTCGCGATCTTCGCGGACTGGGGGACCGGTACCGGGGCGGCCATCGACCTGCTGGGGCAGATCGCGGGGAAGAAGCCGGACGTGGTTTTCCACCTCGGCGACATCTACTACTCCGGCACGCAGCCGGAGGTCCAGGCGCGTTTCCTCGACCCGTGCCGGGCCGCCCTCGGCAACATCCCCCTCTTCTCCCTCTCGGGCAACCACGACATGTACTCGGGGGGCGGCGGCTATTACTGGCTGGTGGACCAACTCGGTCAGCGGGCCAGTTATTTCTGCGTCCGCAACGGCCACTGGCAGTTCCTGGCGATGGACACCGGTTACAACGACTTCAACCCGTTCACCGTCGCCAGCAACGTGACCTCCTTGACGGACCAGGAGGCCGCCTGGCACCAGGCCAAGGTCCAGGACGGCCGCGCCAGGAACCTCAAGACCGTCCTGCTCTCGCACCACCAACTCTTCTCCGCCTACGAGGCGATCGGCAACGGGCCGGTGAACAACCTGCTGCTCTCCCAGTTCCAGGGCGTGCTGGGGGACGTGGCGGCCTGGTTCTGGGGCCACGAGCACTCCTTGAGCATCTACGACTCGTACCAGGGCCTCAAGTGCGGGCGGTGCATCGGCTGTGCTTCCGTCCCGGTGTTCGTGGACAAGGACTACTACAAGCCGAAGTTCGACGTGCCCCTGGTCGTGGCCCCTGGGACCGCCAACCAGCCGGTCATGCTGGGGGACAACGGCACCCTATACAACCACGCCTACGCCATCATGAAGCTCAGCGGCCCCACCGCGACAGTGGCCTACTACCAGCACACCGACGAGAACACGCCGCTCTATGAGGAACCCATCTCGTAGTTGTCCGGGACGGTCAAAAAAAGACGCCGCACCATGCGTCATGGTGCGGCGTCGGCCTCCTTGGCGGAGGAGCGGATCAGGACTTCTGGGCAGCAGACGCTACTGGTGCCGCGGCATTACTTATCCGACAGGATCTTCGGGAGGTCGGCGAGCACCTTATCGACGTCCTTGTCCTTCATCTGGCCCTTCTTGAAGGCGTAGTTGGCCACGACCTTGCGCTCCTTGTAGAGGACGACGGTGACGTCCGCGTCCTTGGCGATGTTGTACTTCTCGGGGCCGGTCTTGTTGTCGAGGGTCAGCACCGTCTTCTTGAGGTCGTCCTTCTTGGCCAGGCTCTGGAGCTTCTTCTCCATGCCCTCGTCGTCGCTGAGGAAGACGAAGAAGCTGCCCATGTTGGCGTCGCTGTTCTTGACGGTCGCGGCGTCGAGCTCCTTGATGAGCTTCTTCACCGGCTCGCTGCACTCCCGCGCGAAGACCATCGCCACGGGGTTCGTCCCGTTGATGCAGAACTGGCACTTCTTCTGGTTGGCGAACTCGCCGTTGATGTTCAGCGGCTCGAACGGGCCGGGAACCTTCTCGCCGACCTGCGGCCCCGACTTGAGCTTCTCGGCGCCGAACACGCTGCCGGTCAGCACGACCAGCGTCAGGGCAGAGCTGGCGACCAACAGAGACTTCTTCATCCAACTACTCCTTGTGAGAGAGATCGGGCGAACCACACGTCTTGCCGTCGCGCACCGACCCCGGCCGTTGGCGCCGGCCGGGCCTCTGCGGGAAAGCACTCCCCGCCTTCGCGCCAGGCAAGCTTATTGAATGACTCTGGCCCAGGTTGTCAAGGAGTACGCCGGGGAGCGGGACCGGCGGGCCGGCGAATGATCGGTCCCGCTCCCCGGCGGGCGGCTACTTCTTCTTGGCCAACTCGTCCTCGATGGCCTTGGTCATCTCGTCCGAGTCCGGCTTCACCTTCGAGTCGAAGCGATTGACGATGTCGCCGTTACGGCCGATGAGGAACTTCGTGAAGTTCCACTTCACCTCGCCGGCGAACTTCGGGTCGGTGTCCTTGGACGTCAGGTGCTTGTACAGCGGCACCTTGTCGTCGCCGACGATCGTGGAAACCTTGGCCAGCATCGGGAACGTGACGCCGTACTTCGACTCGCAGAACTTGGCGATCTCCGCGTCGGTGCCCGGCTCCTGCTTGTTGAAGTCGTTGGCCGGCACGCCGACGACGACCAGGCCCTGGTCCTTGTACTTCTCGTAGAGGGCCTGCAACCCCTTGTATTGCGGGGTGTAGCCGCACTTGCTGGCCACGTTGACGAAAAGGACCACCTTGCCCTGGTACTGCGACAGATCGACCTCCTTGCCGTCGATCCCTTTCATCTTGAAATTCAGCACGGCCGGCACCTTCTTGTCTCCTTTCTTCCCCTCGGCACGGGCCAGGGGGATGCACAAGCTGAGCACCGCGACGGCGGCGAGCAGCGCACCAAGTGTCCGCATCTTGTCTCTCTCCTTGTGATGAGGGAAACGCACTCGGCCTGGAAACCGCGTGAGACTCGGCCCAGGCCATTACCGAGTCCGGCCCGGGTCCGCACGGCGGGGGCCCGGGGATTGGCGTCTTCGCGTTGTCGGGCGGGCGCGGCACGGGAGCCGGCTTCGGGCAGGTCGGTCGGAGGCGTGCGGCGGGGGAAAGCAGGCGCCGTCCTCGGCGGTGGGGTCAATGGGATTATCGAGGCCGAGGTTGCGGGCGTCAAGGAAAAAGGCGGCCGCCGCGCGCCCGGGCGTGGCAACTCTTCCGGGGACCATCCGCGTCCCGTGCCCGTGCCCGTGCCCGTGCCCGTGCCCGGTTCTGGAATCGGGCACAGGCACGGGCACGGGCACGGGCACAGGAGTCGCTCCCGGATGATTTGCCACACCCCGCGCCCTGGAAAATCGTACCTGACGCGCGACAGGGCGCTTGCCCCCGGCCGGGCGCTGGTCGTAGACTGCCGAGTACTCGCCCGGGAGCCGAAGGACGGGACTACCATGAACATCGCGCACGGCCGACTCAAGGGCCTCGTCACCCGCGTCTTCGCCGCCGCCGGCTGCCACGGCGCCGAGGCCGAGCGCGTGGCCCACTACCTGACTGAGTCGAACCTCGTCGGCCACGACTCGCACGGCGTCATCCGCGTGCCGCACTACGTCCGCTGGCTGCGCGAGGAGAAGGTGTTGGCGAACCGGAGCCTAAAAGTCGTCTTCGAGAACGACGCCGTCGCCGTCACCGACGGGCAGTTCGGCTTCGGCCAGGTGATGGGTGAGGCGGCGATGCGGCTGGGGATCGCCAAGGCGACCCGGGCGGGGGTCGCGGTGGTGGCCCTGCGAAACTCGGGCCACCTCGGCCGCATCGGTGACTGGGCGGAGATGGCGGCGGCGGCCGGCAAGGTGTCGCTGCACTTCGTCAACACCAGCGGGGGCGGCATCCTCGTGCCGCCCTTCGGCGGCACCCAGCGCCGCCTGTCGGCCAACCCCATCGCCGCCGGCGTTCCCCTGCCCGGCGGCCCGCCGCTGATCGTCGATATTTCCACTTCAGCCATCGCTGAAGGCAAGCTGAAGGTGGCCTACAATAAGGGGGCGCTGGTGCCGGACGGCTGCATCATCGACGCCCGCGGCCGGCCGACCAACGACCCGAAGGTCTTCTACGCCGACCCGCCCGGCGCCATCCTCCCCTTCGGCGGCCACAAGGGCTACGCCCTGGGGATGCTCTGCGAGGTGCTCGCCGGCGCCCTGACCGGCGGCGGCTGCAGCGACCCCAACGAGAAGCGCGTCGCCAACGGCATGCTCAGCATCGTCATGGACCCCGCCCTCTTCCGGCCCGATGACGGCTTCGACGCCGAGGTGCGCCGCTTCATCGACTTCGTGCGCGGCTCCGCCCCCGTTGCGCCCGGCGGCGAGATCCTCGTCCCCGGCGAGCCGGAGGCCCGGACCAGGGCCAAACGCCTGCGCGACGGCCTCGACCTGGACGAGACGACCTGGGGCCAGATCGTCGCGACCTGCCGCTCGCTGGAGATCGACCCGGACACCGTTTGACGCACCCTCATGCTCCACGACAATTCTTTGAAGCGCAAGCTCGCCGCCGGGCGCGTCACGCACGGGCTCTGGGTGACGCTGGAGGCGCCGACGATCACCGAGATCGCCGTGGTCCTGGGCTTCGACTGGGTCGTGATCGATGCCGAGCACGGCCACCTCGATTACAAGGAGATCGTCGAGCACCTCCGCGTCACGCGCCACAGCGACACGACGCCGTTGGTGCGCGTGCAGGAAGTGCAGCAGGGCATCATCAAGCGGGTGCTGGACCTGGGGGCGGCGGGGGTGATCGTGCCGCAGGTGACGGGGCCGGAGGAGGTCGAGCGGGCGGTGCGCTTCGCCAAGTACCCGCCGCGCGGCGTGCGCGGCGTCGGCGGCGAGAGGGCCACGCTCTGGGCCTCGCGGCTGCGCGAATGTACCGCCCGCGCCGACGCCGAGACGATGGTCATTCCGCTGATGGAGACGGTGCCGGCCGGCGAGCGCATCGACGCCATCCTCGACGTGCCGGGGGTGGACGCGGTCTTCTTCGGCCCGGCGGACTACTCGGCCTCGGCCGGCCACCTCGGCGAGTGGGAGGGCCCCGGCGTCGCCGAGCGGTTGCTGGCGATCAAGGACCATGTCACAGCGCGCGGGGTGGCCTGCGGGGTGATGGGGACGAGCATTGACGACGCCCGGAGGCGACAGGAGCAAGGCTTTCGCATGATTGGCGTTGCGTCGGATACGGGGTTGCTGATCCGCGGGGCGAGCGAGGCGCTCAAGGCGCTACGCGATTCTTGATTTATCGTTTCGCGCTCGCGCCATCTCGCGCGAGCGCGAAACGATAAATCGCAATCATTAAAGGATCCATTATGTCCACCGACTTTCAGGACCGCGTCGCCCTGGTGACGGGCGGCTCGCGCGGCATCGGCCGGGCCGTCGCCCTGCGCCTGGCCGGCGAAGGGACACACGTCGCCGTCAGTTACGCCTCGCGCCGGGCGGAGGCCGACGCGACAACCGACGAAATCCGCCGGTTGGGCCGGAAGGCGCTGGCGGTGCGCTGCAACGTCGCGGTGCCGGCCGAGGTCGAGGACATGGTGCGGCGGACCCGCGCCGAGCTGGGGCCGATCGACTTCCTCGCCCACTGCGGCGCCGTCAGCAACCTGGCCGACCACTCCGAGCTGACGTACGAGCGCTGGCGCGAGATGATCGACGTGAACCTTAACGGCGCCTACCTGGCCGTCTTCGCGGTGAAGGACGAGATGATCCGCCGCAACTTCGGCCGCGTCGTGATGATCTCGTCGATCGCCGCCCTGCTGCCGCGGAAGTTGCAGATCCACTACGCCAGCGCCAAGGCCGGCGTCATGGCCCTGACGCGCTGCTGCGCCGACGCCTTCGCGGCGCACAACGTCCGGGTCAACTGCGTCGCCCCCGGCCTGATCGAGACGGAGATGCTGCACGTCCTCCCCGATTCGCGGATCCGCGAGGTGGTCGGACAGACGCCACTGGGTCGCGTCGGCACGCCGGAGGAGGTCGCGTCATTGGTGCGCTTCCTCCTGAGCGACGAGTCGAGTTTCATGACCGGGCAGACCATCGCGGTCAGTGGCGGACGCCTGATGATGGCGTGACGGCTCAGCGTTTCTTCTCGCACAGCTCGCGCACCAGGGTCGTGTTGTCGCCCACCTGGTCGCCGAACTGCTGATACATGCCGACGATCATCGCGTCGGTCGGCTTGATGTTCTCCAGGGCCGTGGTGAACGCCGCACGGACTTCCGCGGGCGTCCCCACCCTTCGCCCGGCGGCGAGGATCTTGTACGCGAGGCACGGTTTCTTCGTCGCCTGGATCACCTTGAACATTCGCGGCGGGTCCGACGGCAGGTAGATCTCCCCGAGCGGCAGGTCGCTGCCGAGCAGCTTCTGATACTCCTCCCTCGGCCGCGTCAGGTAGTACAGGCAGCACATGAAATAGTCCACGTCCCAGCCCTTGTCGTTGGCCAGGGCGATCAGGTCCGGGTTGTGCGCCGACAGGCCGACGAGGACTCCCTTGTCGCGGATGCGCTTGAGCAGGTCGGTCAGGACCATCAGTTTGTCCTGGCGGTGCAGGCGCTCGGCAAGGGCGCCGTGCGGGGCGATGCCGATCGGCTTGCGCTTGGCGGCCTCGTCGATGCGCTCCGGCTTCTGGTCCCAGTCGCCCTTGCCCAGGCAGAGCCAGTTCATCTTGCCGCCGGCGTCGCGGTAGCGGTCGAGGTCCTGCAGGGTCCGCTCGGCGTAGCTGTTCTGCCAGGTGTTGATGCCGGCCTGCTCGGCGCGCTTCAGGAGCTGCTGGACGTGCTCCGGAGTGTGCCAGTCGATCAGGTGCTGGCTGAGGTGCTTGTTGAAGTGGGAGTACCCGTAGATCGGGTTGCCCCCGAGGATGAGCCGGGTGACCGTGTGCGGCCCGAGCTTGATCGTCGGCAGCGGCGGCTGGGCGGCCTTGGTATCGGCGGCGACGGCCGGGGTGAGGGCGGCGACGCCGGCGGCCAGGCTCGCCGCCTGCTGGAGGAAATCGCGGCGGCTGGCGGACGGAGAGGGCTCCGAAGGGGAACGATCGCTGGCGCTCATGGGGGTCTCCTGAGGGCGACGGAAAACAGTGGCACGGGCCGACGGTTGCGAGTATACAGTCGGGTCAGTCGGATTTCACCCACCATCCTGTACGCGAGGTGCCTTCCAATGATCGACACAGCGCGGCGCGTCCCCCGACGTCTCCTCGGCCTGGCCCTGGCGGCCGTGTTCGCCACCCTGGCCTCGGGCGGGCCGGCCGGCGACGAGACCCCCATCGGCCCGAAGTGGTGGCCGTCCGAGTGGGGCGCCGACGACCAGCGCGGCGCCGCCAACCGCATGACCCCCGAGAAGGTGCTCCGGGCCAACAAGCTCATCGAGAAGGGGCAGGTCTACCAGCTGGGCCACCTCTACGAAAACGGGATGCCGATGGTGGGCAAGCGCCACTTCAGCCTGACCATCCCCGGCTCGCCCACCTACCCGCCCGCCGGCAGCAACGGCCTGGTGGCCTTCGATGAGCTGGTCAGCGGCGAACTGGGCCAGGTCGGCACGCAGCTCGACGGCCTCGGCCACGTCGGCGTGCGCATGAAGGACGACGACTACTTCTACAACGGCTTCAAGCGCTCCGAATTCGGCGACGCCTACGGCCACAAGAAGCTCGGCATCGAGAACGTCGGCGTCTTCTACACGCGCGGCGTCCTGCTCGACGTGGCTCGCCAGCGCAAGACGGAGCGGCTGCCGGCCGGCTACGTCGTCAGCCCGGAAGACCTCCGTGGCTGCCTGGAAGCGGCTAAACTGAAGATCGAGCCGGGCGACGTGGTCCTGATCCGCACCGGGCACGGCGTCTTGTGGATGAAAGACAACAAGGCCTTCGGCGACGGCGAGCCGGGGATCGGCATGGCGGCGGCGAAGTGGCTGAGTGAACAGAAGATCGCCTTACTCGGCTGTGACAACTGGGCCATCGAGGTCGTCCCGGGCGAGGACAAGGGCAAGGCGTACCCCGTCCATCAGTGGAACCTCGTGCGCCACGGCATCTACCACCTGGAGAACCTCGACCTGGAGCAGCTGGCCGCCGACAAGGTGTATGAGTTCGCGTTTATCTTCGCGCCGCTGCGCCTCAAGGGGGCGACCGGCTCGCCGGGCAACCCAATCGCCGTGCGCTGAGGCCCGGCCCGTCGCGACTGGTTTTTGTGCTACGCTCCCAGAGAGACATCGCCCCTCCCTTCCCGGAGCCGCCCTGTGCGCGACGTCCGCAATTACCTCGATTCGTTGGCCGCCCTGGCTCACGCCGACGGCGGCTGGGGCTACGCCCCCGGGCAGCCTGCTCACCTCGAGCCGACCTGCCTCGGCCTGCTCGCCCTGTCCCTCGACGCCGGCCGCTTTGGCCCCGTCGTGGAAGCGGCCCGGCAAGCGCTGGGGAGTTGCACCACCGGCGACGGCGTCTATCGCGTGGCGCGCGGCCGTGAGGAGGCCGTGTGGCCGACGGCGCTGGTGCTGTGTACGCAGGCGGCTCTCGGCTGGGTCGAAGCGCGGCGTACGGCGGCGGCGCTGCTGGCGCTGCGCGGGCGGCCGCTGGACGCGGCGCAGGCCGTGGAGGTCCACGACATCGACCTGAAGATCGTCGGCTGGCCGTGGGCCGACGGCAACTTCTCCTGGGCCGAGCCGACCGCCTGGGCCTGCCTGGCCCTGCGCCGCGCCGGCCTCGGCCGTCACGAGCGCGTCGCCGACGGCCTGCACCTGCTCCTCGACCGCGCCTTCGACGCCGGCGGCATCAACTACGGCAACCGCCAGGTCCTCGGCCGAGCCACCGAGCCGATCCCCGGTCCGACGGCGCTGATGCTCCTCGCCCTCCAGGGACACGCCGACCATCCGCGCGTCACCGCTTCCGCTTTCTACCTGACTGAAACGGCGCTCGCCTCCAGCGACCTCGAACACCTCTGCTGGGCACGACTCGCGCTGGAACTGCACCAGGACCAACCTGGCGTCACCGCGGCGCTGCCGGCGATCGAGGAGCGCATCGCCGCCGCCCAGGCCGAGCGGGGCGCCGAAGTGTGGTTGCGGCCGGCGCCGCTGCGCGAGGCGCTGACGGCGCTGGCCCTGGGCGGCGGAGCGGAACTGTTTCGGTTGGACAAGGTCGAAGGCATCGGGGAAGCACCGGTGGCCGTCCGGGCGGGCGCGAAACGCAAGCCGCTTGGGGAGCGCGTCCGCTCATTCCTCCGCGGGTTCGCGGTGCAGGCCGCCGGCAACCTGCGCCAGCCGCAGCCGGCCGCCGTCCATGTCGCCCCCGCCGCCGATTACAACGCCGACCTGGCCGACGTCCTGCGACGGCAGTACGAGGCGTTCCGGGCGCGCGTGCCGCTGGCCGGCAAGCGCGTGGTCCTCAAGCCGAACCTGGTGGAATATCACCGCGACAAGGTCATCAACACCCACCCGCACGTCGTCGCCGCGGCCATCGAATTGTGCCGGCGCGAAGGGGCCGCCGAGGTGATCGTCGCCGAGGGGCCGGGCCACTGGCGCAACGTCGAGCACCTGGTGCGGGCCAGCGGGCTCGGCGACGTGTTGCGCCATTACAAGGTCCCTTTCATCGACCTCAACCACGACGAGCCGATCAAGTCGGTCAACCTCGGGCGGCTGACGGGGTTGGAGTACCTGTACCTGAGCCGCACGGTGGCGACGGCCGACGTGCTGATCTCGCTGCCCAAGCTGAAGACGCACCACTGGGCCGGTGCCACGCTGTCGCTCAAGAACCTGTTCGGCACGCTGCCGGGCATCTGCTACGGCTGGCCGAAGAACGAATTGCACTGGCGCGGCATCGACAACAGCATCGTGGACATCGCCCTGACGCGGACCCCCGAGCTGGCCATCGTCGATGCTATCGTCGGCATGGAGGGGGACGGCCCGATCAACGGCACCCCGAAGCCGTTCGGGGCACTGGTCATGGGCTGCGACCCGCTGGCGGTCGATGCGACCTGCTGCCGGATGATGGGGCTGCGGCCGGAGAAGATCGGCTACCTTGTCCTGGGGCAGCGAAAGAAGCTCGGCGTGTTACGCGAGGAAGAGATTCAACAACTCGGCGAAACGATTGCGGCCCTGGCGCAACCGTTCGCCACGGTGCCGCACCACAAGGAACTGTGCGCCTAGCCGCTTGCGGCTTCGCAGGGCATGCGAAGCCGCAAGCGGCCCCGATGTCACTTCTTGTTCTTCTTCTTCGCCTGGAACTCCTTGATATACTTCTCGGGATCCTCCTTGAAGGCATCGGCACAGCCACCGCAGCAGACGTAGTACGTCTCCCCCTTATACTTCACCGTCTGCTTCCCCAGCCCACCGCTGACGATGCACTCCGGTTTGCCGTCGCCGGCGGCGAACTCCTCGCCCTCCTTGGTGCAGCCGACCTGGTACAACTTGGCGAAGAGCGTCTTGCCCTTGGCCTTCACCTCGTAGCGGTACAGGAAGCGGTTGGCGTGCAGCAGGGTGACGACGACCTGCTGCGTCTCCTTGGCCTTGTCGTCCTCGCGCGTCAGGGTCAGCCGGCCGTCGTCCAGCTGGCCCGTGAAGGTGAGGCTGTCCTTGTCGGCCGTGGTCAGCGTCAGCTGATACGTGTCCTTGTCGGCGAGGAAGCGAAGCTCTCCCTTGGTGAAATATTTCCCCTTGTCGATGGTCGCGGTTAGCCAGGCGTCGTCGCCCTTGAACTGCCAGGCCCAGGTCAGGGTCTCGCTCCAGAAGTTCTTTTGCTTCTCCTCGCGCGTCCCCTCCGGGGTGCCGGTGCCGCGCCAGGTGCCGATCAGGTCGTTGAACGGCTTGAGCGCCTCCCTGGGGGTGCGCTTGGCCGGGGGGTCCGCCGCCGTCGCCAGCGGGATCAACACGAGCCCCAGCAGCGTCGCCAGGCCGATGCGTGTCCACGTCATGGTTCGTCCCTCGCCGATTTGGCGAGTGGGGAGGCGTCAGCCCCCCGGCACGACACCGGGGGGCTGACGCCTCCCCGCTCGCCATACTGTTAGCGCCTCCACCGAGATTAAGACATCTTGTCTTGTGCGTCAACCGCATTGTTGGCCCGGCGGCGGCGATTTTCCGGCACCGTCCCCCTTTGCGTTTCCCCTCCCCGGCCCTGTATACTAGAAAACCCTCTCCGTCGCGCCCGGAAAACGCCGGCGGGGGTGGTTCGTGAGACAAGTGGCGGTGTCTGTTCTCAAGGGGGGCCGCGATGGGACCTCCGGCCGACGACCGGGCCCTGGCGCTGGAGCAGTTTCGCGACTACTTGCGCCTGCTGGCGCGCTTGCAGATCGACGCGCGGCTGCGCGGCAAGCTCGACCCCTCGGACCTGGTGCAGCAGACGCTGCTCAAGGCCCACCAGGCGCAGGGTCAGTTTCGCGGGACCAGCCCCGCGGAGCAGGCGGCATGGTTGCGACAGATCCTGGCTCGCACCCTGGCCAACGCCATCCGCGACTTCACCCGCTCCAAGCGCGACGTCACCCTCGAGCGCTCCCTGCACGCGTCGCTCGAGGCGTCGTCCGCCCGACTCGAGGCCTGGCTCGTCGCCGACCAGGCCACCCCCTGCGAGTTGGCCCAGCGCAACGAGCAGCTGCTCGGCCTGGCGCAGGCGATGTCGGACCTCCCCGAGGCGATGCGCGAGGTCCTGCTGCTGAAGCACTGCCAGGGCTGGTCGGTGGCCGAGATCGGCGATCACCTCGGGCGAAGCCGGGCGTCCGTCGCTTCCCTGCTGCGACGCGGACTCAAGCACTTGCGCGAACACCTGCACGACGGAGAATGAGACATGGCCGCTGAACGCGCCGACGCCGTCGGCCGGGCAGAAGAACTGGACGAGGTCATTCTCGCCTACGTCGAGGCCGTCGAGTCGGGACAGTCTCCCGACCGCGCCGCCTGGCTGGGGCGCTACCCGCACCTCGCCGCCGAGCTGTCCGACTTCTTCGCCGACCAGGACCAGTTCTCTTCCCTCGTCGCTCCCATTTGTGTCAACACCCCGCCGCCGTCGCGCTCGCGTTCGCTGGGGGAACTGGCCCTCGAGCTGCCGGCCCCGCTCCCGGCCGGCTGCATGGTCGGCGACTATGAACTGCTCGACCAGATCGCCGTCGGCGGCATGGGCGTCGTCTACAAGGCCCGCCACCGGACCCTGGGGCGCGTCGTGGCCCTGAAGATGATCCGCGCCGGCGAGTTGGCGCTGGAGGAGGACGTCGCCCGCTTCCGCTTCGAGGCCGAGGCCGCCGCCCGCCTCGACCACCCGAACATCGTTCCCATTTTCGACGTCGGCGCCCACCAGGGACAGCCCTACTTCAGCATGAAGCTGATCGACGGCTGCAGCCTGGCGCAACGGCTGACCCAAAGCCCACCCGTCGCAATGGCTGGGCTCGCCGAGCTGATGGCCAAGGTGGCGCGAGCGGTCCACTACGCCCACGAGCGCGGCATCCTGCACCGCGATCTCAAGCCGGCCAACATCCTCCTCGACGAGCGGGGCAACCCTCACGTCACCGACTTCGGTCTGGCCACCCGGCTGCCGGCGGCGTCGACCGGTGTCAGCACCCCGTCGCCGGCCCGCAGGCTGACCCAAAAGGGCATCGCCGTCGGCACGCCGGGCTACATGGCCCCCGAGCAGGCCAGCGGGCCGAAGAAAGGCGTCACTGTCGCCGCCGATGTCTACAGCCTCGGCGCCATCCTCTACGAATTGCTCACCGGCCGGCCGCCCTTCAAGGCCGAGACGCCGTTGGAGACGCTCGTCCAGGTGCTGGAGAAGGAGCCGGAGCGGCCGCGGTCGCTGGTGCCGTCGCTGCCGCGCGACCTCGAAACCATCTGCCTGAAGTGCCTGGAAAAAGACCCGGCCCGGCGCTACGCCACAGCCGACGCCCTGGCGGACGACTTGCAGCGATTCCTCGACGGGGAGCCGATCCAGACCCGTCCCGCCGGCCCCGTGGGGCGCTTCTGGCGCTGGTGCCGGCGCTCGCCGGTCGTCGCCACTCTGTCCGCCGTCCTGGCGCTGGCCCTGGTCGTCGGGCTCGCGGCCGTCACCTTCCAGTGGCGGCGCGCCGAGGATAACTTCCGCGAGGCCGAGAAGCAGCGCCGCCTCACAGAGGACGAGCGTGAGCGCGCCGAGAAGGCCCTGGTTCAGGCCGACGCCGCACACCAACGGGCTGAGGAGAGCTTCCAGCAGGCCCACCAGATCGTCGAGGGCATCTGCATGCGACTCGGCGAGGAGCGCCTCAGCGCCTTCCAGGGCCTGCAACCGTTGCGTAAGGAGATGCTCGAAATCGGCGTCAAGTATTACACGGAATTCCTCGCCAAGCGCGGCAACGACCCCGCCCTGAAGGCCGAGTTGGCGAAGGCGCATTACCGCGCCGCTTTCCTCATCAGCCTGGTCGGGTCGAAGCGCGAGGCCCTCGCTTCCTACGATCAGGCCCTGGCCGCCTACAAGGAACTGCTGGCCGCCGACCCCGAGAACGTCGAGTACCGCGAGCGGCTCGCCATGACCTACATCGACCGGGGCAACAGCTTGGGCGCGACCAACGACCACCAGGCGGCGCTCGCGTCCTACGAACTGGCCCGCGATATCCTGGAAGGGCTCGACCGTGCCAGTCCGGGACAGCCGAACATCCTTGACCGCTTGGGCAAGGTCTACAACAATCTCGGCAGCGTCCACCGCCGCCTCAACCAACTCAACGAAGCCCAGAACGCCTACAACAAGGCCCTGGCCGTCCAGGAGCGGCGGAGGCGCGAGGACCCGCAGAACCCTATCCCCCGGCGCGAGCTGGCGGTCGTGTACTTCAACGTGGCCGACCTGTACGCGGCGCGCGGCGACAAGGACGAGGTCATGCGCTGGCACCAGAAGGCGCGCGACCTCCAGGAGCAGCTGCACAAGGAGCACGGCAAGGACCGGGAAGTTCAGCACGATCTGGCCCGAACCTACTGGCAAATCGGCGACCGCCTGGTGCGCGACGACCAACTCGAAGCCGGCCTGAAGTTCCTGGAGGATGGACACAAACTGATCGACGACCTGGCCACCGCCAACCCGAGCGTTACCGAGTATCGGTGGGACTTGGCCCTCAGCCACCGGGCGATCGGCCGTGCCCACAAGGCCGTGGGAGCCACCGAGGAAGCCAGGGGGCAAGCACGGAAGGCCGCCGGGGCCGCGGAGGAAGCGGCTGGCCACTTCAAGAAAGCCGCCGAGGAAAGGAAGAAGGCCGCCGACTCGTACGCCATCGCGATCGACCGGCTGAGCGAGGCCCAGCGTCAGGATCCCTCCGCCGTCCTGTACACACGCGACCTCGCCGCTACCCTGTCTGACCAGGGCTTGTTGCTCTCCGCTGATGCGGGGAAGGCGGAGGAGGCGTTGCTCGCCTACGCCAAGGCCGCCGACCTGTACCGTGAGTTGGCCAAGCCCGGTTCCGACGCCGAGGCCCTGGCCCACCTGGCGGCGACCCGTGGCAACATGGGCCACCTGCTGCGCGAGAGGGGCCGCATGTTGCGCAACCCGCACCGGTACGAGGACGCCCTGGCCGCCTTCACCGAAGCCCGCGATGTCTGGGAGAAACTGGTTGGGCTCAGGCGTGAGGAGCCGCGGCACCGCAACGAGTTGGCGACGGCGTGGTTCAACGTCGCCCGGATGCATGCCTACCTCAAGCAGCGCGACAAGGAGGTGCAAGGCTACGAGAAGTCGCGCGAGATCGGCGAGCAACTGGTCAAAGACTTCCCCGAGAGCGCCCCCTTCCACGCCGACCTCGGCACGACGCTCATCAACCTCGGCAACGCCTACTCTCTGGCGGGGCACACCGACGACGCGCTGCCGATGCTGCGCCGGGCGGTGGAGCAGAAGCGCCTGGCCTTCGAGGCATCCCGGCAAACCGCCGAGTATCGCCGCGGGCTGAACATCGCCTACGGCGCCCTCGCCGAGGTGGAGCGCATCCAGGGGACGCCCGCCGCCTCCGCCGCGGCGCTGTTGGAGCGGCGCAAGCTCTGGCCGAACGACCCGCAGGAGCTGTACATCATCGCCCGTGAACAGGCGGACACGGCGGCGCGGGTCGGCCACGACAAGAAGGCACTGACTCCCGCGGAGCAGTCCGAGCGCTCCGTCTACCTCGACCAGGCGATGGAGACGCTGGGCCTGGCGGTCAAGGCCGGCTTCGCCGACGCCGACCGCCTCGCCCGGGAGCCCGACCTGGCCCCCCTACGCTCGCGCGAAGATTTTGAAAAACTCCTGCCCGGTCTGAAGAAATAAGACTGACAAACGCGCGCCGAAACCCCACAATAGACCAGCATCGGATGCTGCACCTTCGCCCCGTTTCCTGGAGCGTCGTGCCATGGTCGTTGAAGTCCTTTGTCCCATCTGCGGCGCCGTCTTCAACCTGAAGCCCGACTACCTGGGCAAGAAGGTGCGCTGCAAGAAGTGCGAGCACGCCTTCACCGTCGGCGGCGACAAGGCCAGGGAGTCTCGCGAGGACGAGGGCGTTTCGTCCAAATCCAGCGCCGCCGCGAAGAAGAAGAGCGACGAGGATGACGATGACGAGCGGTCCACCTCGCGCAAGGGGGGCGCGGCCGCCAAGCGCGGCCGGGATGACGACGATGGCGACGACGACTACGACCGCCCCCGCAGGAAACGCTCCCGGGCCGGACGGGACGATGACGACGATGACGACGACGGGGGCCGCAAGCGGAAGCGCGTCTATCACGGCGATGAAGACGACGACGATGACGACCGCCCGCGCCAGCGTGCTCCCGAGTCGTCGGGCGGCGGGGCGGGGAAGGTGCTCATCATCATCGGCGGCGTGGTGGCGCTGCTGGTGCTGCTGTGCGGCGGCGGCATCTACGGCATCTACCGGGTCGTGAACGCGACCGGCGACGCCATCGATGACCAGGACATGGCGGTCCGGAATGACCTTGTCGGAGATGCCTTCGGCGGCATGGAGCTTCCGGGCATGGACCGCCAGCCGAAGGACTTCGAGGACGCGCTGGCGAGCCTGAAGTCGGACAAGCCGTTCTATCGCCGGGGGGCCGCCAATTGGCTGGCGAAACAGCCGCTCAACCCCGCGCGCCAGCAGGAAGTTGCGCAGGCGGTCGAGCCCCTCGTCAAGGGAGTCGATGTGGGCTGCATAGCGGCCGGCGCCCGCGCCCTTCGCGTCTGGGGCACCCAGGATAACGGCCCGGCCCTGGCCACGGCCCTCCGCCAGAGACCGACCGAGGGCATCCAGTTCGACGCTGCGAAGGAACTCATGGCGACCATCGGCAAGCTCAAGTACGCGCCGGGGGCCGATGCGGTGACTCGTTTCCTGCCCAACTTCCTCGTGGGGGCCGACGCCGAACGGGCGCTGGACGAACTCGGGCCGGGGGCGGAGCCGGAAGTCCTGAAGCTCTACCACCACCCCAACCAGGATTGCCGAGACAAGGGCCGCCGCCTCCTGACGCGCTACGGTACCAAGTCGGTCGCCATCCTGGATCAGACGGTAAGCGACCTGGGCTCCCCAGAGAAGGATCGGGCGAAGAACGCGTTGGACTGGTTGGCGGCGGACCAGTCCAACGACGCGCTGCGTGCCGCCAACGCCGACCCCGCCCGCCGGACGGCGGTCGCCGTGGCCCTCAACCCGCACATCGACAATCCGCCCCCCTTCGGGGGGGACAACGCGGTCAGCGGCGCACTGAAGCGCTGGGCGACGAAGGAGAACACGGCCAGCATCATCCGCAACCTCAAGACCCGGCGCAACTTCAGGAGTCAGGAGTTGATCGCGCTGCTCGGACAGATGAAGGACCCCAGCGCCATCCCCGGCCTGGTCGAGCTGGTGGCGGACTCCTTCAACCGCCAGGCGGCCGGCGACGCGCTCATCGCCATCGGCCCGGCCTGCCGCGACGAGGTGACGAAATTGCTCAGCCACAAAGACGCGTTCGTGCGCGCGGAAGCCGAGCGCATCTTGGGCAGCATCGGGGGGGGCAAGGGCGATTTCAAGATAGTAAGATGTATCGAGGATCTGAAGTCGGGTGAATTCCGGCGGCTGGATGAGACGGGTCGTTACTTGCAGACTGCCCGCGTGGACGAAGCGAAGCAGGCCGAGGTGGTCGAGGCCGCCCTGTTCGCGATGTCCAACGCCTCTAACAAGACCGATGCCCCGCTTGTCGAGGTCGCCAAGGCGTTGGTGGTTTGGGCCAAGAAGGAGGACGCGGCTGCGATCCTTGACAAGGTCAAAGAATTGGACAGGTCCCACTGTAGGAAGACGCGCCACGTCATGCTCGAGTGGCTTGGGAAACAGAAGTTTGAGAAGGCGATCCTGTACCTGGTCGCCTGCCTGCCTGACAACGACGACCGCCCAGTGGTCAGTAAGGCACTCCAGGGCATGGGTCCGGAGTTCGGGAGCGCCATCGAGCTCGAAGTATTGAAGATCGAGCCCGGCCTCAACAAGGCGCTGCTCCTGGCGCAGATCAAGATCCTGGGCGCCGTCGGCACGAAGACCAGCCTCAAGCCACTGACCACCCAAAAAGTGCGCTCCAAGAGCGACCTGGAAATCGTGACGGCCTGCGACGAGGCCATCGTCGCCATCAACGCCCGCAACAGCAACAACAAGTAGGCGACCTCCGGTGGGCGCCACAACGGCGCCCCCGACCGTGCAGCCATGACTCCTTCGGAGGGATCACGCATGCCGCTGTCCGTGCCCTGCCCGTTGTGCCAGACGCCCGTCACGGTGCCCGATGGCCAGGAGGGCCGCAAAAAGGTCGTCGCGTGTCCCGATTGTGGCACCCCGATCAACCTCGCCGGGCTGGCGGCCCGCCGGCCGGGCGCGGCTCCGGTGCGGGACGACGAGGGCGAAGACCGGCTGGATAAGGTCGAGGACGACGAGGAGGACGACCGCCCGCGCGGCAGGAGGAAGCGCTCCCGTGACGACGACCCGGATGAGGAAGACCGCCCGCGCGGCAGGGGGAAGCGTTCCCGGGACGACGATCCGGATGAGGAAGACCGGCCGGCGCGGCGCAAGAAGAAGTCGCCGGGGAGGAAGCCATCGGGCGGCGGGATAGGCCTGATCATCGCCGGGGTCGTCGGCGTCGCGCTGCTCCTGCTGGCGGGCTGCGGCATCGGCGGTTACTTCCTGTTCTTCGCGGGCAAGGGGGGCGGAGGTCTGCTGGGCGGCGGGGAGAGCCGGAACCTGACCAACGACAACCTGCACAAGTTGAAGACCAATACGCCGCTGAAGGAGATCGAGGCCGTCCTCGGTCCGGGAACAACCTGCACGCTCGAGGACGTAAAGGCGGCGCTGGTCAGCCCGCGGCCGGTGCGCGGGCGCCTGGGGAACCTGCCCGATCCCTCCGCCATGATCGAGGGGACCGCCAACCGGGTCGGGGTGGTGAGCTGGTATCGATGGAAGAACGGCGGGCTGGCCCTGTACCTGGGGGTGGACGCGGGCAACGTGGTCCGCGTTAGCGCCACCGTGAGCACCGAAAACGGCGGGCATTCGACGTATACCGGAACAGGAGGTAATAGCCTGGGGCTGGGCACGCCCCCCGGGGCCGCCAAGTGAGGCCCTGTTGCGCCTCACACCGGCACCGGGCACGTATCTGTGAGGTCACGAGCGGCACTACTCCGCCTCGTAAGCCAGGTTCGGCGCCAGCCAGCGCTCGACCTCCTTCAGCGGCCTCCCCTTGCGGCGGGCGTAATCCTCCACCTGGTCGCGCGTCACCAGGTCCACCGCGAAGTAGCGCGCCTCGGGGTGGCTGAAGTACAGCCCGCTGACCGACGCCGCCGGCCACATCGCGTAGCTCTCCGTCAGGCGAATGTCCGCCGACGCCTCCGCCCCCAGCAGCCGCCACAACGTCGCCTTCTCCGAGTGGTCCGGGCACGACGGGTAGCCCGCCGCCGGGCGGATGCCACGGTACTTCTCCGCGATCAGCTCGTCCTTCGACAGCCGTTCCCCCTTGCCGTAACCCCAATCGTGCCGCGCCCGCTGGTGCAGCAATTCGGCCAGCGCCTCGGCCAGGCGGTCGGCCAGCGCCTCGGCCATGATGGCGCCGTAGTCGTCGTGCGCCGCCTTGAAGCTCGCGACCAGCGACTCCATCCCGACGCCGGCCGTCACCGCGAACGCCCCGAGGTAGTCGGCGGTCCCCGACCCGACCGGCGCGACGTAATCGGCCAGGCTGCGGAACGTCGTCTGCCCCTCGCGCTCCCACTGCTGCCGCAGCATCGGGAAGCGCGCCGCCTCGGCCGTGCGCGACTCGTCGGCGTAGACCACCACGTCGTCGCCGTCGGCGTTCGCCGGCCAGAAGCCGTAGACCGCGTGCGCCGTCAGCAATGTCGCGTCCACGATCCGCTTCAAGAGCACCTGCGCGTCCGCGAGAAGTTTTCGCGCCTCGGTGCCGACCTTCGGATCGTCGAGGATGCCGGGGTACTTGCCGTTCAGCTCCCAGGCCATGAAGAACGGCGACCAGTCGATGTAGGGGAGGACCGCGGCCAGCGGGAAGTCGCGCAGCACGCGCCGTCCGAGGAAGGACGGCCGCGCGGGCGGCTCCTTCGTCCAGTCGATGGTGAAGCGCCGGCGCAGGGCCTCGGCGTAGGGAACCAGTTTGCGCTGCCGCCGTTTCGCAAACGCCTCGCGCTCGCGCTGCTGGGCGGCGCGGTTGTCGCGGTCGAGCAATTCTTTCTGCTCGGGCCGGGTCAGGCGGTCGAGGGCGCCGACGGAGCGCGAGGCGTCCTTGACGTGCAGGACCGTCCCCTTGTAGGCCGGCGCGATCTTGACCGCGGTGTGCTTGGCACTGGTCGTCGCCCCGCCGATGAGCAGCGGCATGGTGAAGCCCTGGCGCTCCATCTCGCGTGCGACGTGGACCATCTCGTCCAGCGACGGCGTGATGAGTCCGGACAGGCCGACCAGGTCGGCGGCCTGTTCGCGGGCCGTTTGCAGGATTTTCTCGCAAGGCACCATCACGCCCAGGTCGATGACCTCGTAATCGTTGCAGGCCAGGACGACGCCGACGATGTTCTTGCCGATGTCGTGGACGTCGCCCTTGACGGTGGCCATGACGATTTTGGCGCGGGCCCGGCGCGGCCCGGCCTGGCCAGCCGCCTTCGCCGCCTCCAGGAACGGCAGCAGGTAGGCGACGGCCTTCTTCATGACGCGAGCGCTCTTGACCACCTGCGGCAGGAACATCTTGCCGGCGCCGAACAGGTCGCCGACGACGTTCATGCCGTCCATCAGCGGCCCCTCGATCAGCGCCAGCGGCCGGTCGTACCTGTGCCGGGCCTCCTCCACGTCCTGGTCGATGTAATCGACGACGCCGTTGATGAGGGCGTGCTTGAGGCGCTCCTCGACCGGCAATTCGCGCCAGGCTTGAGCTTGAGCGCCGCTCTGCGAGCGGCCGCTAAACGAGGCTGATTTTGCGAACTCGACGAGGCGGTCGGTGGCGTCGGGACGGCGGTTGAGCAGCACGTCCTCGACGCGCTCGCGCAATTCGGCCGGGATCTCCTCGTAGACCTGCAGCTGGCCGGCGTTGACGATGCCCATGTCGAGCCCGGCGTTAATGGCGTGGTAGAGGAACGCCGAATTCATCGCCTCGCGCACCGCCTCGAACTGCGGCCCGCGGAAGGAAAAGGAGACATTGCTGACGCCGCCAGACGTCTTGGCCTTCGGGAAGAGCCGCTTCAGTTCGCGCACAGACTCGATGAACTCGACGGCGTTGTTGTTATCGACCTCCATGCCGGTGCCGACGATGAGGATGTTCACGTCGAAGATGATGTCCGACGGGTCGAAGCCGACCTCCTCGGTCAGCAATCGATAAGCGCAGGCGCTGATCTCGACCTTACGGTCCCTCGTGACGGCCTGGCCGGTTTCGTCGAAGGCCATGACGACGGCCGCCGCCCCGTAGCGCTTGACGAGGCGGGCCTGTTCGAGGAACTTCGCCTCACCCTCCTTGAGGCTGATCGAGTTGACGATGGGCTTGCCCTGGATGCACTTGAGGCCCGCCTCGATGACCGACCACTTTGAGCTGTCGATCATGATGGGGACGCGCGTGAGGTCGGGCTCGTTGGCGATCAGCCGCAGGAAGCGCGTCATCGCCTCCTCGGAGTCGATGAGGTCGGCGTCCATGTTGACGTCGAGGATGTTGGCGCCGTTCTGCACCTGCTCGCGCGCCACCTTCACGGCGGCGTCGTAATCGCCCTCCTTGATGAGGCGCTTGAATTTGAGCGAGCCGGTGATGTTGCAGCGCTCGCCGACCATCACGAAGTTGGTCTCGGGCCGGACGACCAGCACCTCGTTACCGCAATAGTACGACCAGGCGGGCAGGTCGGGCACGCGGCGCGGCGCGACCCCCTCGACGGCGCGGCCGATGGCGGCGATCCAGTCGGGCGTCGTGCCGCAGCAGCCGCCGACGAGGTTCACCCAGCCGTTGCGGGCGAACTCGCCGAGGGCCGCCGCCGTGTGGTCGCGGTCCCCGGTGAAGCCGCCCATGCCATCCGGCTTGCCGGCGTTGGGGTAGACGTGGATGGGCTTGCGCGCAATGCCGGCCAGGCTCTCGACGGCGCCGCGGAGCTGATCGATGCCCACGCCGCAGTTAAAGCCGACGCTGAGGGCGTCGAAGTGCGCTACCGAGACGTAGAACGCCTCGGGCGTCTCGGAGAACAGGGTGCGCCCGTCTGCGTAGATCGTGCCCGAGACGATCACTGGCAAGCGGACGTTGTGCTCGGCGAAGTACTTCTCGATGGCGAACAGGCACGCCTTGAGAACCAGGATGTCGTTTCCGGTTTCGGCCGCCAGCAGATCGACCCCGCCCGCGACCAGCGCCTCGATCTGGGCGGTGTAGGTCGCCACGAAGTCGTCGAAGGAATAGGAGCGGGTGTCCTCGTGGCCGACCTCGATGTACAGCGTCTTGGTCGTCGGCCCGATGCTGCCGGCGACGAAGCGCGGCCGGTCGGGGTCGCGGCGCATCCAGTCGTCGGCGGCGCGGCGAGCGATCTCGGCGGCGGTCCGGTTGATTTCGCCAACGTGCTCCTCCAGACCGAACTCCGTCAGGGCCAGCGGCGTGGCGTTGAAGGTGCAGGTTTCGATGATGTCCGAGCCGGCGTCGAGGTAGGCACGGTGGATGTCCTCGATCAGCCCCGGCTGCGTCAGCACCAGGGCATCAGTGCAGTTCTTGAGCGACTTGGGGTGGTTGCGGAAGCGCACGCCGCGGTAGTCGTCCTCGGTCGGCTCGCGGGCGAAGATGTAGGCGCCCATCGAGCCGTCGAGCAGCAGGATGCGCTGGGAGAGCAGGTCGTCGAGCAGGTCTCGCGTGGTCAGGCGCGCCGATCGCAACATCGGGAATCATCCCCAATACCGCCGGAAGGTCACCAGTTGTTTTCCATTGTAGAGAGACGGGGGGAGAACGAAGCAGCCGCTTGCGGCTTCGCAGTCTGACTTGCGAAGCCGCAAGCGGCCAAGAAAAAAGGGGCCGGTCCGCGCCATCCCTGGCGCAGCCGGCCCGGCGCGTGGCCCGTTACCATCCCTGTGGGCCATCACCCGAGCCGGCCAACTGGCCCGGATGAATGAGATCCAGCTCTGGACAGCCCCACTCGAGGTGACGGCACGCCGCACGCACACCGCCCCCCAACGCTGGCCTTCCTGGCCGCGCCCCGAGCCGTCCTGGTCGCGGGCGGAAACCGTCCGAGAGCTGGAGTCTGGTCCGTTCAGACTCGACGCGCACCCCCGCGCGCACTCCCTGCGCGGAAGAAGAAGCCTGGGCGAACGCTTGTTGAAGAGCGTTAGAAAACAGAGGAGGCGGTTTCTTTCCGTCGGCGGCCTGGAAGGCCGGAGGGAAACCGCCCCTGGATGATGACCACACGATTCGGGGCGGCCCCGCCCGGGAGAGCCCAGGTAGCGCCGCTCACCTTTGCGACCCTCTCGGCGTGCCGATTGTTCCGGTCAGGTCAACCGGGAGGGTTGAATCATGCGGCTAGGTTACCGACTTCGTGGCCGGTGTCAACCACATTTTCCCGGGCGGCTCCGATTGCTCCCCAAGCCGTTGCACCGCAACGGTTTTCCCCATGAGCCCAGCTATCGACAAAGTCCACCTCCATGCTGTTACAAGTGAGGGGCCGCCACCCTAACTCCTGACTCGCGAACGAATTGGAATCGTGTGGGACCACTCATCGGCGCCCCGGTGCGCCTGCGCAGGGAAAAACCTCCGCCTGTGCCGTTTTGGCGCTTTTGAGAACCCGCAATGTACAGGGGTGCCTCACGTCCGGGTTATGGATCCCACTGCGCGCCGCGAACGGCGGGTGGGCTTGCAAGCGCCGGGCAGACTGTTGGCTCCCGCGGGTACTCGTATCGGTTCGTCAAAAGTGTCGCCAGGTCACGAACACCGCAGAGGTTTTGTGCCGTCGCAGGGCGGCGGTACAGATGGAATCTACCACGGGTCGCCGGCCGACGCAAGCGCTCGCCGGCAAGGATTTTTCGGGACGGCCCCGGGATCCCCGGGATCCTGCCGCGGCCGGAAAGGGCCGGCGCCTGGTACCGGCCCGACGAAGCTTGCCGCCGTTGCCCTGCTGGCCGTGCCCCGCGCCGCGTCTAGAATGCCCCCGCCCGGTGGCCTGCTCGGGAGGAGAGACGGTGGCGCGCATCTCGATCGTCTTCGGCCTGCTACTGATCGCCCTGGGTGTCGGCGCCTTCGTGGGCACCGGGAGCGAGCACTACACCGCCCTCATCCCCGCAGGTCTCGGGCTTGTCCTCTCTCTGCTCGGCGCCCTGGCGCTGAACGAGCGGCGGCGCAAGCACGCCATGCACCTGGCCGCGATGGTCGGGCTGGCCGGCGTCGGCGGCGGGGGCTACATGCTGCTGCGACCGTTCATCAAGGGGACCGAGATCCAGCGGCCGATCGCTTACGCCTGCACCGCCGTGATGTCGCTGCTGTGCCTTGTCTTCGTCGCCCTGTGCGTCAACTCGTTCCTCCAGGCCCGGCGCCGCCGCGCCGCCGCCCCGTAGCCGCAAGTTGGTATACATTTCGCGCGAAACGAGAACTGCGCGCGGCGCTCCCCTGTGAGCTAGAGTTTGGCGCCTGAAGAGAGCCCGAGTTCCGCGCTTTCGCACCGGGCGGGGCCGCTGGCGGCCCCGCGACGGTCCCCTGAGAGGGCAGCACGGTGCCCCTGTTGCACGCCACTCGCTTCGACGAGCTGAAGGCCGGCAACCAACTCCCCTCGCCCACGGGGGTGGCCCTGGCGATCCTGCGCCTTGCCGAGTCCGAGACGACCTCGGCCCAGGAGATCGCCCGCGTCCTGCAAACCGACCCGGCCCTCTCCGGCCGTGTCCTCAAGATCGCCAACAGCGCCTACTCCGGGCGCTCGCGGCCGGCGACGTCGGTGCGCGAGGCGGTGACGCACCTCGGCGTCCGCACGGTGCGTAACGTGGCCCTGGGCTTCTCGCTGGTGTCGCAGTGCGGCCGGGGCGCCTGCCGCGGCTTCGACTACGGCGGCTTCTGGTCGCGGTCGCTGGCGATGGCGGTCGCCGCCCAGTCGGTCGCCCACCACAGCGGGCACGTCGCCCCCGCCGAGGCGTTCACCTGCGGCCTGCTCGGCCAGGTCGGCCGCCTGGCCCTCGCCAGCATCTACCCCGACGAGTACACCGAGGTCCTCGAGCGGGCCGGCCCCGACAACCCCCGCGAGTTGTGCCGGCTGGAACGCGAGCGCTTCGCCACCGACCACAACGAGCTGACGGGGGCGATGCTGCGCGACTGGGGGCTGCCCGAGTCGTGTGTCGAGGCGGCCCGGCATCACGAGAACTGCGCGGAGTCGGGCTTGCCCGAAGGCCACCGGATCCTGGGACTGGCGCGCCTGCTGAGCGTGGCCTCGGAGATGGCGGCGGTCTGCGTTGCCGGCGACGAGGGGCGCGCGCCACGCGTGCTCGGCCTGTTCGCCGCCAGCGAGGAGGTCGGCATCGCGGCCGACGAGCTGATCGAGCTGTGCGACCACGTTGTCGCCGAGTGGCAGGACTGGGGCCGCATCCTGCAGGTCGAGACGCAAGAGGTGCCGCCCTTCGCGGAGCTGGCCGGCCGCGCCCGCGAGGCCAGCGACGCCCCTGCCGTCGAGGCCGTGCCGGTGGTCGTGATCGGGGAGGCCGGCGGTCCGCTGAGCATCGTTGTGGCGGACGACAACCCCGTGGAATTGCTCCTGCTCAGCGACTATCTGCGGACGGCCGGCCACAACGTCCACCCGGCCCGCGACGGCGCCGAGGCGCTGCGGCTGGTCCTGGAGGTCAACCCCCAGATGGTCATCACCGACTGGGTGATGCCCGAGATGGACGGTGCGGCCCTCGTCAAGGCCCTGCGGCAGACGAAGATGGGCCGGCAGTTCTACGTCATTATGCTCACGGGGAGCCAGGGGGAGGACGCCCAGGTGGAGGCCTTCGCGGCGGGGGCCGACGACTACATGGTCAAGCCGTTCAGCCCCAAGCTGCTGGCGGCGCGCCTCCGCGCCTGCGCCCGCCTCGTCCGCCTGCAGGAGGAGACGCGCCGCGACAAGGAGGAGCTGCGCCGCTGCATGGCCGAGTTGGGGGTGGCCAACCGCAAACTTCAGCAGGCGGCCCTGACCGACGCCCTGACGGGGCTGTACAACCGCCGCTACGCCCTGGAGCGACTCGAGCAGGAGTGGGCCGGCGTGACCCGTAGCGGCCAGCCGCTGGCCTGCATGGTCCTCGACATCGATCACTTCAAGCGCGTCAACGACAGCCACGGCCACGACGTGGGGGACCGCGTCCTGGAAGCGACGGCGAAGGTGCTGCGCCGCGCCCTGCGGCAAAGCGACGTGGTCTGCCGGCTGGGCGGCGAGGAGTTCATCGTCATCGGCTCGGGCATGGACCGGAATTCGGCGCGCGTCTGTGCCGAGCGGCTGCGCAGCCAGGCCGAGGGACAGGTGATCGAGGTGGCGGGGGCCGCGCTGCGCGTCACGCTGAGCATCGGCGTCGCAGTGCGGACGGCGGATACAGCCAGCCCGACCGAGCTGCTCAAGGCGGCGGACCAGGCGATGTACGCGGCCAAACAGGGGGGACGCAACCGGGTCTTCGTGGCGGCGGCGGGCGCGGCGTGAGCCGGCGGACGGAACCCCTTTCCCCAGAGGGGCGAGGGGCGTTCCCAATGGCCGCCTCAGCGCGTCCAGACGGCGTAAAGGCCGGCGCAGACGACTCCGCCGATCAGCCCCAAGACGCCCAGCGCCCAGGGGGACAACTCCCAGCCCAGGAGCAGGGCACAGGGCACCAGCGCCAGCGCCAGGAGGAACAGGACGACTTGCGGGCGCGAGCGCGGCGTCTCCGGGGCGTGTTGGCTGTCGAAGGCGTGCGCCAGGGTGTCGAAGGCGCGGTCGAGCACGTCGAAGAGGCTTAACATGGCCCAGGGCCTTTCCGGGCGGCTCCGTGTCCCCACGCCGTGACCCGCTGGTCGCGCCGGCGTTCCCCCCGACCCGACGGCTGACGTTGAGTCGTGCTCTTGTGACGATAGGCGAGTTGCCGGGCTTTGACAACGGCTCCCGCACCTTCGGGTTCACCCAGGCCCGGGAGAACCTCCGGGAGAGCCACGTGAGGTCACGTCATGCACAAACAGACCCTAAGCGCCCAAGCGGAGCGGCGAGCCCACGTGCGCTATTCGCACACCCTCCGGACCTCGTGCCGGCCGCTCGGCAAGGGGGCGGCGACGTGGCCGGCCACGATTCAGGATCTTTCGCGCGCCGGGGTGGCACTGGCGATGGGCCGCGAGGTCCGGCCGGGCGCCGTCCTGGTGGTGGCGCTGGAAGGGCTGGGGGGTCGCTTTTCCCGGCCGCTGCTGCTGCGCGTGCTGAACGTCCGGCCGGCCGAACGCGGCGGCTGGCACGTCGGTTGCGCCTTCGTCACGCCGCTGACCGACAACGACGTTCAGGCCCTGCTGCTAACCAGGCCGCTCCTTTGACACGGCTGAGCCCCTGGCCTAAAGTTGTAGCGAATGCTCCAGTGGCAACGTCATCCCGTCCCCCTGGCGAAGGACCATGAGTCATCGGATCACCCCGACCCGGGACGCCGCGGAGGCGGCGCCGGCCCTGTTCGTGAGCACGTCACCTGCCGAAGGGGTGCGCCTGGCCGGGCCCCTCGGTGCGGAAGGCCACCGCGTCCTATTCGCGGCTTCGGCGGCGGAAACCCTCCGCCTGGCGGCACAGGTGGACCCCCCGGTCATCCTCATCGATCACGCGCCGCCCGGGATCGACGGTCCCGACGTGTGTGCCGCACTGCGGAAGACGGAAGGCGGGGCGAATGCCTACCTCCTGGTACTCACTCACCCGTTGGGGGAGGGCCACCTGGTGGCCGCCCTCCACGCCGGGGCCGACGATTACCTGGTGCGGCCCTTCGGCCCCGCTCTGCTGTCAGCCCGCCTGCGCAAGGGGGTGCAGTTGGCGTTGCTGCGCCGCCAGGCCATGCGCGACCGCGAGGAGCTGCGCCGCCTCCGCGGGGAGCCGGCTCGTGCTGAGGACGAGGAGCCGGGGGAAAACCGGCGCCGCGCCTTTCGCGTCCAGGTCGCCGACGACACCGGGTTGCGCCTGTCGGTGGCGGACGCGGCGGGGCAGGTCCAGCCGGCCCGCGCCGTGGACGTCAGCCTCACCGGAATGCTGCTGGAGCCATCGGGGGAGGCCGACCTCGGTTGGGAGGTCGGCGCCCAGTTGATTGTGGAGCTGCAACTCGGGCGCGACCTGGCCCGGGTGTCAGCCCTGGTCCACCGGCGGCACGGCCAACGCTACGCCCTGGTCTTCCCCAACGTAGTGGTCAATGGCGAGGTCGAGCCCCCGGAAGGACTGCTCCGGGTGATCGTCGGCCTGGAGCGCCACTGGCGGCGGACGCGCGTGGGATGATCCAACCGCAAATCGTCCAGCAGACGCTGCTGATCGCCCACGAACACAGGGACCAGTTCGGCGGCGGCACCTGGTAAGCGCCGCGCGGTGGCCCGCCACGTTCGTGGCGCGATTCCTGCTTCCGCCTCCTGTTGCGCCCCCCGAGGTGAGGTGCCGACCACCGGGCCGGCCACGGCGGCGCGGCCTCCCCGGCCGATTCGTTTCACCGCTCAGTGAAACGAATCGCGTTTCCGCATATCCTTGGCAATTGCCAGCTTACGGCCGGTGGAGGCCATTCGTTTCACGCCTTTGGTAGACACCCCTCGGGGGGGCAATGAAACGATTCGTCAGGTAGCAAATTGCGGCTCCTGCTGAGCTGGCCGACCTTTTCGCTTGCCTTGGGGGAACAATTCACGCCGGCCCCTTTTCCCGGCCCTGCGGCCCCAGGACTGACGCCTGTTGCCCGGAGACGGTGCCTGAGCCCTTGCCGGCCCGTAGGGAAGACCTCGATAAGGGGAAATCAACCCTGGTGCATCACCGCCTGGAAGTCGGCCCAGGACGCGGCGGTCAAGGCAGCGTCGAACCAGCGGTCCAGAACGCCGAGGTCGTTGGTCCC
>DATFNV010000677.1:0-3936 GCA_035266225.1 Gemmataceae bacterium | reverse complement strand
GCGGCGAGGGTGTGGTGGCCGCGCCGGCGTAAGGGAGGGCCGGCGCGGCGTAAGCCCAAGCCCAGTCCCCGCCGCCCCCGCAATGGCCCTGCGCGCCAGGCCAGCAGATCGAACTTACCAAGAACTATTGAGCCGTTACCTGAACATTACGGCAGCCCCGCCAGTTTGCGCCCGACCCACTCGACGGTCAGCAGCGACAGCACCAGCACCAGCGTCACCCACCACTGCCACAGGCGGTTCTCCGCGCGATCCTCGCGCGTCACGGCTCGCTTCGTCAGCGCCTCGACCAGTCCGGCGGTGTTCTCGGCCGCGAACACCTGGCCGCCGCTCTTGGCCGCCAGCTCCTCCAGCAGCGGGTAGTTCGTGGCCAGCTCAACCATCTCCTCGCCGTCCGGCGGCGTCACGCTGAAGGTCGCACGCAGCTTCTTCGCCGGTTGGCCGTCCGCCGCCGGCCCGTTGAGCTTGTCGCCCAGGTCGGGGACGACCAGCTCCACCGCGTAGTGTCCGGCCGGCAGGTCGCGCAACTTGCCCTCCAGCACCCGGGCCTGCGCCTCGCGCCGGCCCAGCGGCACCAGCGCCACCGATTCCTCGCCGTCCTTGCCGTCCTTGAGGCGAAGGATGCGGGCCGCCGCGATGGCGTCGGGCGCCAGCGGTCCCGCCTCCTCGGCCAACCGGACGACCAGATCGACGTCCTGGCCGTGGCGGTAAACGGCGTCGCGGGTGCCAAAGCGCACGAACTCGTTCCCGGTCACCAGCGGCTTGTCGGCCGCCGCCCAGCGGATCGCCTGGCCCCAGAAGCGGTGGTGGTAGGTGTCGCCGGTGCGGTAGCGCCAGCGCCAGGTGCTGTCGATGCCGACGAAGAGCACGCGGCCGAAGCCGTAGTTGTGCCGCACGATCAGGCCGCGCTCCTTAGCCCGGTCGGCCTCTTCCTTCTTACCGCCTCCGGCACCGTCGGTGACGTAGGCCAGCGGCGTGCCCCCCGGCTTGACCTTGCCGACGACGCCCCAGTAGTGGCGCGGGAACTCGGACCAGCGCTGCTCGTTTTTGTCCGGCTCCGGCTCCATTTGCAAGAACGGCGTGTTCTTGCCCTCGTAGGTGAGCGTGACGGGGAAGCCCTCCGTCGGCCGGACCACCTGCGGCTGCTCGATCGGCAGCAGGCGCAGCAGCGGGTCGCCCTCGGCGCCGCCGGCGTCGGCCCCGCCGAAGCCGAGCGGCATCGAGCGCTTGCCCGCCAGCACGACCAGAGTGCCGCCGCGGTCGCCGACGTACTTCTCCAGGCGCACGCGCTCCGGCAGCGGCAGCTGCTCGGGCGCCACGTCGCCGAGGATGATACAGTCGTAAGCGGACAGGGCATCGGGCTCGTTGGGCAGCGAGCGCCAGGGGTTGCCGGCCTTGCGCAGCTCGTCCTCGGACACCTGGCCGAGGCGCGGCTGCAGGAAGACGACGCTCTGCGGCTGGATGGTGCGGTCGCGGGCCAGGGCGTTGGCCAGGTAGTGCTGCTCCCAGCGGGCCTCGCCGTCGATGAGCAGCACCCTGGCCTTGTCGTCGGCGACGTTGATGACCACCGAGCGCCGGTTGTTGTCGGTCGTCGTCTCGCCCTCGAGCGGCTTGGCCACGATGGTGAGCGCCTGCGTGCCGGCCTTGTCGAGGCGCAGCTGGAAGCGGACCGTGTGATAGCGGTCGCTGCCGTCGTGGTCGATGGTTTCCTCAAGCGGGTCCTGCCCCGGGCGCTGGAGCTGGACGACGAGCTGTTTGCGCTCCTTGATGCCGCTGACCTTGAGGCGCGCCTCGATCTGGGTGTCCACGTCCTTGAAGACCGCGGCGGGGGCCTTGACCGACACCACGGCCACGTCGGGCGGCGCCTGGTGCGCCCCGAGCGGCACGGCGTAGATGGGCAGCTTGTGCTCGCCCATCTCGATGGCCTTCTTCACCGGAGACATGCCCCAGTTGTGTTGTCCGTCGCTGAGGAGCACCACGCCAAGGACCTTGCCCTCGCCCGCGCCGGAGCGCTCCAGAGCGCGGGCCAGCGGCAGGCGCAGGTCGGTGAACGACGAGTCCGGGGCGCGGCCCTGGTCGCCCTGGGCCGGCTTGAACAGGTCGGCCACGGCGTCGGGCTTGACGTCCCACGCCTCCTGCGTGAAGCCGATCACCTCGACCTTGTGTTTGGCGCCGATGGCCGCCAGCAGCCCGGCGCCGTCCTCGGCGAGGACGCGGCGGGCGATCTCGGCGCGCGTCAGGCCATCGACGCGGGCGCAGACGGCGGCGAACTTCTCGCGCCGCTCGGCCTCGACCTGGCGGCGCTTCGGGGCGTCGTCGGCCAATTCGTTCTCGGCGACCCAGTGGCGGATATCGCCGGTGTCGTCGTACTGCTTGATCCAGTCCTGCAGGAGGCTGTCGGGACAGACGTCGCCGGCGACCTTCAGGGCGAGAGCGAGGCGCAATTTCTCGACGGGAGGCCGCTGCGGGTCGGTGACACCCGTGCTGTCGGAGCGGTCCACGGCGACCAGGACGCGGCCGGGCAGCTCCTCCGTGTGGGTCCGGGCGTAGATCGGCTGCAGGCCGAGGAGGAAGAGGATCAGCACGAGCACCACCAGGCGCAGTCCGAGCAGGAGGACGGCGGCGGCCGGCTTGATCAGGCGCAGCTCGTAGCGGTACAGGATCACCACCAGGAGAAGGGGCACCGCCACGATCAGCCCCAGGAGGGTCCACTGCCAGAAGGTGGACAACTCGCCCCAACGCGGCGAGAGGAGCAGCGAGGCGTCGGTGCCGGGGAACGGGATGCGGTGCATGATCTACCTCGTGGGCGGGGGTGCGCTCAGTGGCTTGTAACCAGTGCTGGCAAGACGGCGTCCAGGGCAGTTGCGAAGTCCTTGACCTTCTCGACCTCAACGACGATCTCCGTCCCGCAGCAGGAGCTTACTGCGGGAGGTTCGCTTTCTGCCCCAAGTCGTTGAGCATGGTGTCGTAGGAGTGATCGAGGTTCTGGACCTTGCGCCGCACCACGCCGAAAAACCGCGCAGCCTCAATGACATCTTCCGGGTTCAGCGCATAAAAGCGTTCGAGGACCTTGTTATCAAAGCCCACCAGGGTGATCGTGAACCGTCCCGGAGTGGCGTCAGGGGAGAAGACGCCTGGGGGCACCTCCGGGTATCTTGCGAACCAGACATGCCCGCCACTGATGGGAGCTCGGAATTCGGTGTCGTCGGGCGTGCTCTCCCAGTAGAGTTGATCTCTCCGGGTCGCGGTCTCGAGCAGCTCAAGGAAACCACGAAACGTGTTAGGGTTATTGGCGGTTGCCATCGGGGGCCTCGTAAACGCGGCGACGGACACGGTGACGAACGTTGGTAAGGAGTCCGAAGAGCTGGTTTAGCGTTGTTGTGTGTGCATCCACTAGCTTGCCGTTCTTCACAGCAGGAAGGCGAACACGTTCGATGAACGAGGCAATTTGGCCTAGCCCGCTCACCTCCTGCGTCAGCGCTTCTCGCTCATCTGGACTCAGGTGCGGGTTGGCGAGGAGGTCGCCAGCCGATTCACTGCACTCGCGGCACCGTTCGGCGATTTCCTCCCACAGACGGCGCCATTGGAGTTCCTCCTGGGCCGACATAGCCCTCCCTGCCAGCTCTTGAATGCGCCTCACCGAGCGACCCAGCGCATCGCACCCGGTTTCGAGCACCTGCATCCCGAGGTGTTCGACCAGGGCTGCCGTTCTCTGCTGTGCCTCTTGAACGGCCCGCTCGGCTCTTTCCGCCGCCACTTCTGCTTTCCGAGCCGCCTCATTCTCGGCCTGGGCTGTCAGCAGGGTCAACGCATACTTTACCAAGGCGAAATCGGGGGTAAGCATGGCATTTCGGCCAGCGTCGGCACAACAGCTTGTAGGAAAGCAACTTGCGTTCATCCCACAGCTCTCGGTCATTCACGATCCTTGAGACACCCAAA
>DATFNV010000676.1:0-9272 GCA_035266225.1 Gemmataceae bacterium | reverse complement strand
AAGGCTTCCGCCATGTGTTCGTGCTGGAAAGCCCCGAGCAGGTCGAAGCGGCTACTATTGAGAGGGTGCCGCTGTGGAATGACAAACGGCAGGATCATGGCCCCTTCGACATCATCGGTGACGTTCACGGTTGCTGCGACGAGCTTGAAGCCCTGCTCCAGCAACTTGGTTATCAGGCGACGACGGTGGATGGTGCTTCCGCACCTTGGGGCAACCGGATCTACGCCCACCCCGATGGCCGCAAGGCCGTCTTTGTTGGCGATCTGGTGGACCGTGGCCCCCGCATTGTGGACACGGTGCGTCTGGTCCGCAACATGGTCGTCGGTGGCTCGGCCCTGTGCGTGCCCGGCAATCACGACATGAAGCTGATGCGCAAGCTGCGCGGCAAGGACGTGCAGATCACGCACGGTCTGGCGAACAGCCTTGCGGAAATCGACGCCCTGCCCGACGAAGTTCGGGAATCGTTCCGCAAGGAACTGGCCGAGTTCCTCGACGGGCTGGTGAGCCACTACGTCCTCGACGACGGCAAGCTCGTGGTCGCCCACGCCGGGATGAGGGCCGAGATGCAGGGCCGCGGGTCGGGCAAGGTGCGGGACTTCGCCCTGTACGGGGAGACGACCGGCGAGACGGACGAGTTCGGCCTGCCCGTCCGCTTTAATTGGGCGGCGGAATACCGGGGGGCCGCGATGGTCGTGTACGGCCACACTCCGGTTCCCGAACCGGACTGGCTCAACCGCACGGTCAACATCGACACCGGCTGCGTCTTCGGCGGCAAGCTCACCGCCCTGCGCTACCCCGAGAAGGAGTTCATCTCGGTCCCAGCCGCCCGCACCTACTGCGAACCGGCCCGGCCCTTCCTCCCCGAAAATCAGCAGGCACCCAAGCTGACGGTGCAGCAGGCCCACGACGAAGTTCTCGACGCCGAGGACGTGCTCGGCAAGCGGATGGTCTCGACCCGGCTGCGGGGCACCGTCACTATTCGGGAGGCCCACGCCACGGCGGCGCTGGAGGTGATGAGCCGCTTTGCGGCCAACCCGAAGTGGTTGATCTATCTGCCGCCCACCATGTCGCCCTGCGAAACCAGCAGCGCGCCGGGACTGCTGGAGCACCCCGCCGAGGCGTTCGCCTACTACCGCAGCCAGGGTGCCCCGCAGGTCGTCTGCGAGGAGAAGCACATGGGGTCGAGGGCCGTCGTGGTCGTCTGCCGGGACGAACAGGCGGCGAGGGAACGCTTCGGTGTCACCGAGGGCGAAATCGGCATCGTCTACACGCGCACCGGCAGGCGGTTCTTCAACGAGCCCGAGTTGGAGCGGCAATTCCTCCAGCGCCTGCGGGCGGCGTTGACCGCTGCGGACCTGTGGACGGCCTTGGAGACGACGTGGATTTGCCTCGACTGCGAACTGATGCCGTGGTCGGCCAAGGCGCAGGAGCTGCTCAAGGGGCAGTACGCGGCGGTCGGGGCGGCAGGGCGGGCCTCCCTGCCCCGGGCGGTCGCTGCGCTGGCACAAGCTGCAGGGCGGCTGGCCGGCGAGGAGAAGAGCAAGGTCGAGCAGCTCATGGGCGAGTGCCGACGGCGGGAAGAGCACATCGGCCAGTTCGTCGCTGCCTACCGCCAGTATTGCTGGCCGGTGACGTCGTTGACCGACCTGAAGTTGGCCCCTTTTCACCTGCTGGCCTCGGAAGGCCGGGTCCACACCGACAAGGATCACAGATGGCACATGGACACGCTGGCGACGGTCTGCCGGGAAGACCCCGAACTGCTGCTGGCGACCTCCTACACGTTGGTGGACGTGACCGACCCGGTCAGCGAAGCGGCAGGGGCCGGGTGGTGGGCTGAGCTTACGGGGCGGGGCGGCGAGGGCATGGTGGTCAAGCCGCTGGACTTCCTCCTCAAGGGCAGGCGGGGCCTCGCCCAGCCTGCCGTGAAGTGCCGGGGCCGCGAGTACCTGCGCATCATCTACGGCCCGGATTACACCGCCGACGAGAACCTCTCCCGGCTGCGGAGCCGTGCTCTGGAGCACAAGCGGTCCCTCGCCCTCGGCGAATTTGCTCTCGGCGTCGAAGGCCTGGAGCGGTTCTGCCGCAGGGAGCCGCTGCGCCGGGTCCACGAGTGCGCCTTCGGCGTGCTCGCCCTGGAAAGCGAGCCGGTGGACCCGAGGTTGTGACCTGGTCGCACCGGGGAGGTCGTCGTGCGATCAACGCCACCGATCTTCCTTGCTGAGCGAGCGGTCTCACGCCAGGTCGAACAGCAAGACCTCGGCACCGTGGTCGCTGCCGATTTCCAGCCGTTCCTCGTCGCTGACGGCGGCGCCGTCCCCTGCGGTGAGGACGACGCCGTTCACCGTCACCTGGCCCCGCAGCACTTGCACCCAGGCGTGACGGCCGGGCTTCAAGGCGTGGGCAACCGTCTCCCCGTTCTGGAGCGTCGAGAGGTAGAGCCGGGCGTCCTGGTGGATCGTCAGCGAGCCGTCCTCGCCCTCGGGCGAGACGACCAGCCGGAGTCGGCCTTGCCTCTCGGAGTCGCGGAACGGGCGCTGCTCGTAGCTCGGCTCCAGTCCCTTCCGTTCGGGCAGCAGCCAGATTTGGTACAGGTGGACGAGTTCGGCCGGCGATGGGTTAAACTCGCTGTGCCGCACGCCCGTCCCGGCGGTCATCCGCTGCAGCTCGCCGGCCCGCAGGACGGACCCGTTCCCCAGGCTGTCCCGGTGTTCCAGGGCCCCTTCGAGGACGTAGGTGACGATCTCCATGTCCCGGTGGCCGTGCGTGCCGAAGCCCTGGCCGGGCTGGACGCGGTCGTCGTTGATGACCCGCAACGATCGGAAGCCCATGTGCTCCGGGTCGTAGTAGTCGGCGAATGAGAAGGTGTGCCAGGTGTCGAGCCAGCCGTGGTCGGCGTGGCCCCGCTCGGCGGCCCTGCGTAGGCGGATCATGCTTGCCCCCTGTAGTTTATAGGTGAATGGTTGACATATCAAGTTAATGGCCGGGAAAAACGCTATTCCCCCGGCCCGGCCAGCGGTCCCCGCACCTTCTCCAGCAGTCGGATCAGTTCCTTCAACTCGGCCGGCGAGAGATGGCCCATGAGGTCCCGGTGCAGGTCGGCGAGCGGCTCATCGAGTGCGGCCAGGGCTTTCGTCCCTTTGTCGGTCAGGGCCACGTAGACGACCCGCCGGTCCGTCTCGCAGCGCACCCGGTTGACGAAGCCCGCCTGTTCCAGCCGGTCGATGAGGCCCGTGATGCCGGGGACCACGGTGATGGTGCGGCCGGCGATCTCCAGGATGGGCAGCGGCTGCCCCTCGCCCCGCAGGATGCGGAGGACGTTGTACTGCGAGGGGGTCAGGCCGTGCTCCCGGAAGAGCCGGCCGAAGCGAATCTGAAGCCGGTCGTTGGTGCGCAGGACGCTCAGGGCCGCTTCCTGTTCCGGCGACTCGAAGGGCCGCTTCTTCTTGAGTTCTTGCCGCAACTTCGCGGTCGTCATGGTCCTGCTCCTCCACTCGTTCCTACGCATATAGCTTATACGTCATTTATTGACAAGTCAAGTCTTTCCCTCCGGCCCCGTCGGGAAGAGACCGCGCCGAGGGCAACCAACATGACGCGCTTGTTGCAATTCATTCTCGTTTAGCGGCGGGTCGCAGACCCGCGCGGGTCTGCGACCCGCCGCTAAACAGACAAATTCAACGATCTCTATCCTTCTCCTTGCGCTGGTGCTCGGCGCGGTCCAGTTCGAGGCGCAGGTTGACGTCGTCGGGGAGCAACGGGACGGCCCGTTCGTAATCCCCCACGGCCTTGTCCCACTGCCTCCCCCGAACGTGGGCCCGGGCCCGCCGCACTAGCAGGGCGGCCGACTCGTGCAGGTTCCGCTCGATCAAGTGGTCGAGGAACCAGGCGGCCACGGGCGAGCGCCTGGGCCGGCGCGGATCCGTCTCGCCGTCGTAGGCGGGGCCGGACTGCTCCGCGGCCAGCAGATGCCAGGCGAAGACCGTCGCCGCCGGGCCCTTCTCGAAGGAGCGCGCGAGGTCCGTGGCCGCGTCGTCAAGGCGATTGAGGTGGGCCAGCGCCCGCACGCGCAGGGTCAGCGCCAGCCAGTCGTCCGGCCGCTCGCGCAGGTGGCGGTCGAGGTGCCACAGGGCCGCGTCCCACTGCTCGGCCTCGACCCGGTCCAGCGCCCGCCGCAGGTGCCAGCCCAGCCGCGGCGCCTCCTCATCGCCCGCCGGCCCGGTCAGCGCCTGCCACGCCGCGGGGTCCAGGGGCCGCACGTCGCCCACGGCAGTCAGCTCCAGGCCGGCCAGCGCTTGCACGCGCCGGGCCACCTGCGCCGGGTCGCCCGCCGCAGGCTCGGGCAGCCGGACCAAGCGGACGATCCCCGCCCCGTCGGCGACCGCGACCGCCCGGCCGTCTGGGCGGACCGAGCCGCTGGTGAAGAAGGAGGGACAGCGGATCGGCAGGCCGACCGGTTTGCCGAGGGCGACATCCCATAGCTGGGCGCCGTACCCGGAAGCGTCGGCGGCGAGCAGGCCCTTGCCGTCCGGGGTGAAGACGATGCCGCTCCGCGAAGTCCAGTGGGGGATGGCGAAGTCGTCACGGTGGCCGGTCGCCATGTCCCACAGCGAGCCGCCCGTCTGGTCGAGGACGCCCAGCACCCTGCCCCCGGGGGCAGGGACCACGGCGTGGAACCCCCGCCCGCGGATCGGCAGGCCGGGCAAGACGTCGTGCCCGCCGGCGGCGTCGAGGCAGCGCACCGAGGCGGAGGTCGCGACCCAAACCGCCTTGCCGTCGGGGCTGAAGTGCAGGTCGCTCGGGAAGCCCGGGGCGGGGAAGGACGGCCCGGTGGTCTTGCCGGTAGCCAGGTCCACCAGCCACAGGCGCTGAGCGTTCGCCAGGGCGGCCGTCTTGCCGTCCGGACTGACGACGATACGGACGGGCGGAGTCTCGTACCGGATTGGGGGCCCGATCGGTTGGCTGGTCAGGTTGTCCCAGGCGCGGGCCTCCTGCGCGGTGGCCACCAGGGATGTCCTCCCGTCGGGAGAAGCCGCCGCGGCGAGGACCGGGCCGGGGGGATGGAACGGCTCGCCCCGGGCCGTGCCGGCGCTGGCGTCCCACAGCTGCATGGTCCGCTGCTGAAACCCCAGGGTCACGGTCAGCAGGGAGTCGCCGTCCAAGGCGTACTGCACGGTCCCGCTGCCGGGGCCGGCGCGCGGCACGGGGACGGCCGCGAACCAGTGCCGGTCGGAGTCCAGGTCCCAGACGCGCAGCGGCCGGTCGTGGTCCCAGGTCAGGATGCAGCGGCCGTCGGCGCTGAACGCCGACCGGGCCGATGCCGCCTCGTGGGGCAGAGTGAGTCCCAGCCAGCGCCCGCGCGCCCGGTCCCAGAGACGGGTCTCCAACCGGCCGGTCTGGAGGTTCTCGTAGGTGAGCAGCGTGAGGTCGTCGGCCGGGCTCACGGCCAGGTCGCGGACCGCCCCGCGGGTCTCGCGCGGCCCCGAGGGCAAGTTGCTCCTGACCCCGTCTCCGGCCAGGGCGTCCTTCATCTTCTCGACGCCGGCACTGGCCAGCAGCTTCAGGACGCTGTTCCGGGCCGGGTCCCAGGCGAGCACCTCTCCCGATTCCCCGCCCACCCACACGGACCCGTCGGGCCCGAAGGAGGCCGTGGTCGGCGCGTAGGGCAGTGTCGTGGCCGCCGTCTCCTTTCCCTGGGCCGTGTCGTAGACGGACAGCTCGCCCGCGGTGATCGCCCCGGTGCGGCCGCAGGTGACGAAGGTCTTGCCATCCCCCCGGAAGGCGAGGGCGATGACCCCGGGCCGGGACAGCACGCGCGCGGCGGCGGTGGCGCCCGTCACCTGCCAGAGCCGGGCGAAGGCCGGCTCGTCCGGCTTCAGGGCGCCGGCGGTGAGGAACGTCTTCCCTCCCGGGCCGCACGCCACGGCCGTCACCGGGCCGGGGTGCGGCAGCGGATCGGTCAGCGCCGTGCCAGTGGCCGCGTCCCAGAGGCGGACCTCCCACTGCCCCGGCTGCGGCGTGCCGGCGGTCAGCAGCGCCTTGCCGTCCGGGCTGATCGCCACCTGGGTGACGCTCCCCGTGTGCGGCAGCGGGGGCGTCAACGCCCGGCCGGTGGCCGCGTCCCACAGGCGCGCCTCCCCTGGCGCCGCCTCGGTCGCCTCGCTGCCGGTCAGGATCATCGTGCCGTCCGCGCTGAAGGCGGCGACGGCGACCGACCCGGGGTGCCGCGGCGACCACAGGGCGCGCAGGGCGGGGGCGTCGGCCTCGAGGCTGGCCAGGCTGGCGCGGGCGAAGCGCCCCACGTCGTCCTCCTCCGCGGGGGCCAGTTCCACCGCGCGGACCAGCCACAGCATCGCCTCGTGAAGGTGCCCGCGCTCCTGAAGTCCCTGGGCGCGGTCCAGCGCCGAGCGGGCGGCGTGCCGGCGCGTTACCTTCAGGGCCGCGTCCCGGTCGGTCAGGGCCTCGCTCAGGTGGACGCTCAGGAGCTTCGCCTCTGCGGCCGATTTCGCCTGCGCCGCCGCGAACCAGACGGAGACGACCGTCACAGCCAGGAGGGAGAAGAAGGTCAGCGCCGCGGCCGCCGCCAGCGCCGGGTTGCGCTTGCCCCAGCGCCAGGCGCGCTCGGCGACGCCGGCGCGGCGGGCGAGGATCGGTCGGTCTTCGAGGAAGCGCTGCAGGTCGGCGCCGAAGACGGCCGCCGTCTGGTAGCGGCGCGACGGCTCTCGGTCGATGGCCTTGACGATGATCGTCTCCAGGTCGCGCGGCACGTGCGGGTCGGCCCGGCGCAGGGCCGGCGGCTCCTGGTGGAGCACCTGGTCCATCAGCTTGCCCTGCTCGGCCGCGTCGAAGGCCGGCCGCAGCCCCACCATCTCGTACAGCGTCAGGCCCAGCGCGTAGACGTCGGAGCGCGGATCGGACCAGCCGTTGAAGCGCTCCGGCGCCATGTAGCGCACGGTGCCGACGATATCTCCGGTCTGCGTCAGCGCCGAGCCGTCGGTCTTGGCCAGGCCGAAGTCGGTCACCCAGACGCGGCCGTCGGCGTCGAGCAGCAGGTTGGAGGGCTTGACGTCGCGGTGGATGACCCCCTCCCTGTGGGCGTAGTCCAGCGCCTGGGCCACCTGGATGCCGATGCGGGCCACGCTGCGGTAGTAAGCGCCGCCGGCGGCGGAGGCAGCGGAGGACGGGGCGGTTTGCCCCGGCGGCTCGGCCTCGGCGACCGGCGGCGGCATGGGGAGGCCGGTCAGCAGCGAATGGGCGACGTTCGCGGGGAGCGCGGGGCGCCCCTCGGTGCCACCGCCGGGCTCGCGGAACTTGCGCACCTCGTCCAGCACCTGGTCGAGCGGCTGCCCCGCGATGAACTGCATGGCGTAGAAGTAGGCGTCGCCGTCCTGGCCCACCTCGTAGACGGGGACGATGTTGGTGTGGTGCAGCCGGGCGGCGGCCTTGGCCTCCTGGCGGAAGCGCTCCAGGCCGCTGCCGCCGCGCGCCGCGTACAGGGGCAGCACCTTGAGGGCGACGTGCCGCCCCAGCGCCACCTGCTCGGCCTCGTAGACGATGCCCATGCCGCCGCGGCCGATCTCGCGCAGGAGGCGGTAGCCGCCGACGCGGTCCAGGCGCGGGCCGGCCCATTCGCCGCCGGGCTCGGCCGGCGCCACGGTCCTGCCGAGCGAGGGATCGGCGCCGGCCGCCTCCATTGTCAGGAGCATCGGGAAGAGCTGCTTGATGCGCTCGGCGTGCTCGGGGCAGCGCTCGGCGTAGTCGGCGACGGCCGGTTGTTCGCCGCGCCGGTGCCGGGCGAGGAACTCGTCGGCGAGGGGGCCAACCGGGTCGATGGGGTCGATGGCGGATGGATCGGCGGACATGGCGCGTTGCCTCTCGATACACGGTCAGCGGGCGTCGGCGGTGCCGCTGAGGATGCCGCGCAGCCGTTCCAGCGCGCGGACGTAGTGGTTGCACGCGGCCGACTCCGTCAGGCCGAGGACGAGGGCGGTTTCGGCGTTGGTGAGCTGCTCGAAATGGCGCAGCGTCAGCACTTCGCGGTCCAGCGCGTCCATGCCGTTGAGCGCCTCCTGGATGCGGACCTTTCGCCCGGCCCGCGCCGCCGCCTCGTCGGCCGTGGACCCCCGGCCCAGCAGCTGCGCCGCCAGCGCCGTCGGCGACGCCCCGGGCAGGGCGCCGCGGTAGAGCGAAACCTCACGGCCGGCGCCGGCCGCCTCCGCGCCGAGATGGAGCCGATGGGCCAGCTCCAGGTTCTGCCCGGCGACCTGCCGCAACCAGAGGAAGAAGGGCAGGCTCGGGTTACGCAGGTAGTCGGCGAGTTGGCGGCCGATGTCGAGGTAGGCTTGCTGGAGCAGGTCGGACGGATCGACCCGACCCTGGACGCGCGGGTCGAGGCGCAGCTTGAGCATGCGCTTGAGGCGCGGGCGGTAGCGCGCGAACAGTTCCAGCAGGCAGCGGCCGTCTCCCTGGCCGGCCCGCCGGATCTGGTCCCATTCCGCGGGGTCGGATGCGATCGGTGACGCCATGCTGGATATGATGCCGCGCCGAGCGGAAACAGTCATCGGGAAATCGGCGCGCGGGATCCGTGGCGAATCCGGCGGCCACTTCCGGGCGTACCTGCTCGGCCGCATTGCCTACGTCGGCCTGATCAATCCCGCGCGCGGCGCGAAACTGCGGCGGTTGTTCGATCGGATCGGATGGGCCGGTGAGAGTTGAGCGGGAACGAGCCACTCACTACGCGCGGGGAGGCACTTCCCCGCGAAGCGCGGACAGCCAGCGCAGCAGCTCCTCGTCGCTCAGCCGCGCGGCGAAATCACAGCCGTGGAACCAGACGTACTCGCGCAACCCGCAGCGCACGACCCGGGCCCGCATGCGCAGGCGGGCGGAGCGACCGCGGCGCGGTTCGATGACCAGTTCCAGCCCCCGCAGCGCCGGGAACGGCAGCGCCACGGCGATTCCGGTTGCCGAGATGTTGTAGGCCATGCCCGGCCAGTCAGCGGGCTCCATCGTCCCTTCGAGGCGCACGACGCATTCCCCCATACAGCGGTAGCGAGGCGCTCGCCGCCGCTCCACCCCTGGCCGTTCGGCCTTCGCCCCTTCCTTCGCGCTTGTCGTGGCTGCTGTCATGACCGTTCCCCGTGGGATAATCTCGTTCGCTAATGAAGGTTAGGCCGAAAGCGGTCGCGCGTCAAAGCGGCCCCGATCCCAGACCGGCGCCTTTGGGGGTAATCGGTCAGTTGCGCCAGCCGCTTGCGGCTTCGCAATCGTTCCTGCGAAGC
>DATFNV010000675.1:0-12678 GCA_035266225.1 Gemmataceae bacterium | reverse complement strand
CGACGCCAAGCGCCAGGCCGACGACGCTCGCCAGCAGGTAACGCGGCTCGCGGAGCTGAGCCGCAAGGCCCGGCGGGGGCTGGCCACGCCCGAGGAATTGCAAGAGTTGGACCGCCTGGAAGAGCAATCCGCGCCCCCGCCGGGTTGATGCGACCACTCAGCGCGGCAACACCGCCTCGTCGCGGAGTTGCGGCTCCAGTGCCAGCACGCCGACCTGGCCGCGGTCGTTGACCTCGACGCGCGCGGTCAGCACCCTCGGCACCGCCGCCTCGCCGAGTACCTCGCGCGCCAGGTTGAGGTAGTCCTGGGCGCCGTGACAGGTCGGGGCGTACTCGAAGATGGACTGGCCGAAGCTCGGACACTCGGCCAGCTTGATGTTGCGGCGGATGCGCGTGTTGAAGATGCGCGCCTTGGCCCACGGCGTGTTGCTGCCGCGGCCCTTCTCGAAGTAGTCCTGCAAGTCGTTGACCACTTCCTGCGCCAGCCGCGTCGTCGCTTCGTACAGGCTGAGCACGATGCCCGTGACGCGCAGCGACGGGTTGATGCGCCTGGCGACGAGGGCGGTCGTCTCCAGCAGCTTGCCCATGCCGTGCAGCGCGAGGAAGTGCGGCTGCAAGGGAATGAAGACCTCGTTGGCCGCGGCCAGGGCGTTGAGCGTCAGCACGCCCAGCGACGGGGCGCAGTCCATGAACACGAAGTCGAACGCGCCTTCGTCCTGGAGAAGGAGGTCGCGGAGGATGACCTCGCGGCCGACGACGCCGGCCAACTCGACCTCCGCGGCGGCGAGGTTGATGTCGGAGCCGCACACCCAGAGGCGGTCGCCGACCTTCCTGCGGACGTCGGCGAGGGGGCGGGACTTGACGAGCACGTCGTACATGGAGCCGGACTTGCCGTCGGGCTCGAGGCCGAGGTGGATGCTGGCGTGGGCCTGCGGGTCGAGGTCGATGACGCAGACGCGCTGCCCCTGTTCGGCGAGGGCGGCGGCCAGGTTGACGGCGCTGGTGGTCTTGCCGACGCCGCCCTTCTGATTGATGATCGCGATCCGTCGCATGGGGAATCCTCTCACCCGGGTCCGTGGGTCATTTCGTAAAGCAGGGGAGGATTGTAAAATGGGCCGGCGAGCGAGGGAACCCCAATATGCCCTACCACACCACGATCCGCGGCGAGCGCTTCGTCTTCGCCGACCTGCGCGAGGTGTTCGCCAAGGCCAACGAGGAGAAGTCCGGCGACCGCCTCGCGCAGGTCGCCGCACGCACTGAGCGCGAGCGCGTCGCGGCCAAGCTAGTCCTCGCCGACGTGACGCTCGGCGACATCGTGGACAACCCGCTGATCGACCCCGACCACGACGAGGTGACGCGCCTCATCCTCGAATCCTTTGATCGGGAGGCGTTCGGCCCGCTCCGCGGCCTGACGGTCGGCCAGTTCCGTGAGCACCTCCTCGACGACGCGACGGGAGAAGCGGAGCTGCGCCGCGTGCAGCGGGCCATCACGCCGGAGGTCGCGGCGGCGATTGCCAAGCTGATGAGCAACAAGGACCTGGTTTTGGCGGCGAGCAAGGTGCGCAACGTGACGCGCTGCCGCAACACGATGGGACAGCGCGGCGTGCTGGGCATCCGCGTGCAGCCGAACCACCCGGCGGACGACCTCGGCGGCATCTTGCTGGCGGCGGTCGATGGGCTGCTGTTCGGCTGCGGCGACGCGGTCCTCGGCGTCAACCCGGCGACCGAATCGGTGGACACCGTCGCGGCCATCCTGCACGGCCTCGACCGGCTCATCACCGCGACCACGGCCCCGACCCAGGCGTGCTGCCTGGCCCACATCACGACGCAACTCGCCTGCCTGGAGCGCGGCGCCCCGGTCGATCTGCTCTTCCAATCGGTGGCGGGGACCGAGGCGGCTAACGCCAGTTTCGGCATCAACATGGCGCTGCTGCGCGAGGGGCGCGAGCGCGCCCTGGAAGGACACCGCAAACGCGACGTGGCCTGGGTCGGCGACGCCGTGATGTACTTCGAGACGGGCCAGGGCAGCGCCCTGTCGGCGGACGCACATCACGGCGTCGATCAGCTGACGCTGGAGGCGCGGGCCTATGGCGTGGCGCGGGCGTTCGATCCGTTCCTGGTCAACAGCGTGGTCGGCTTCATCGGGCCGGAGTACCTCTATGACGAGCGGCAAATTGTGCGCGCCGGGCTGGAGGACCACTTCATGGGCAAGCTGCTCGGCCTACCGATGGGCTGCGACGTGTGTTACACCAACCACGCCGCCGCCGATCAGAACTCGGCGGACAACCTGATGCTGCTGCTGGCCGCGGCGGGGTGCAACTACTTCATGGGCGTGCCGTGCGCCGACGACGTGATGCTGAATTACCAATCGACCAGCTACCATGATGCCGCGACGGTGCGGAAGGTGTTCGGCCTGCGGCCGGCGCCGGAGTTTGCGGCGTGGTTGGAGGAGCGCGGCATCTTCCAGGAGGGGCAGCTTGCGTTTCGCGATGAGGCGCGGGGCCGGCTGTTGGAGGGGGTGGCGGGGTTGCTCGAACACGTTTAGCCGCCGCCCTCGGGGCGGCGCGGAGGCGTCGGATGATACTCCGTCCATGGCGCGAACCCGCCCGCGTGCTGATGCACCTTAACGGTGGCTATACGAAGGTTTCCCTGGAGCGCTTTGAGGGCGTGGGGTTGGCCAATGGCGGGATCGAGTGGGACATCCCGACGAGAAGCATACCGCCCCACCTTCGGGGGATTGGTTCTCGGTTTCTGGTCGTGACCAGCACCATCTCGCCCGAAGCGAACGACTCTCCCGACGAACTGCGCGCGGCGATTGCCGCGGTCACAATTGAGGAGTTGACGGAAGGATGAGGCGCTGGCATCAGGAGCAGACGGTTTCTCGACGGCAATGGCGGATTCACCAGAAGTTCGTCCACGACGACCTGCCGACTGGCTGCGACTGTGACGATCAGGTGGGGCGCTTCCGCAAGCGCCGCGCACTGGACTGCGGTCATGCACGGTGTCAACTCTGCCATTTCGATAAGATTCACGGCATCAAGACTCACCACCAGCGCGTGGCCGACGTGCGCTTTCGCGAACAACTCGTGAATCATGACTGAGCAACCCGTCCCGCTCCCACCTACCTCGAATTCGCTCATCGCTGCGATCCGCGCCCGCACCCCCGCGCGAATCCTCGTCGGACGGGCCGGCCCGGCCTACCGTACCGCGACGGCGCTGGAGCTGCGCCAGGACCACGCGGCCGCCGTCGATGCGGTCCACGCGGAACTCGACCTGCCGCGTGACCTGGTCGAACGGTGGTACCTGTTCGAGGTGCGGACCCGCGCCCGCGACAAGGCGGAATACCTGATGCGTCCCGACCTCGGTCGGCGCCTCGATGACGCCGCGCGCGAGACCGTGACGAAGCACTGTCCCTCGGGCACCGACGTGCAGGTGGTGATCGGTGACGGCCTCTCGGTAGCGGCGGTGGCGGCCCAGGTGCCGCCGCTGCTGCCCCTGCTGGAAGCGGAGACGAAGCGGCGCGGCTGGACCTTCGGCCGGCCGGTCGTGGTGCGCTACTGTCGCGTCGGCGTGTTGAACGACATCGGCGAGTTCCTCGACCCGGCGGTGGTGGTGCTGCTGATCGGCGAGCGGCCCGGCCTGGCGACGGCGGAGAGCCTCTCCGCGTACCTCGCCTATCGGCCGCGGCCCGGTCACACCGACGCGCAACGCAACCTGATCTCGAACATCCATGCCCGGGGTGTGCCGCCACGGGCCGCGGCGCCGCGCATCCTGCTGCTAGCCGAGAAGATGCGGCAGATGCAGACGAGCGGCGTCGCCGTGAAGGAGCAACTGCCCTACGCGCCGCCCCTGCTCCCGCCGGGCTAGCGCTCGTCGGGTCGGATGCCCTCCTCGCCCGGCCCGTCGGACTCGTCGTCGAAGTCGTCCTCGAAGTCGTCGTCCTCGGGACGCTCCTCCGCTGAGCCGAGCTTCGCGCCGCGGAACGCCGCGCGCACGTCGGGCAGAAACAGGATGACCAACAGGGCAATCGGGTAGACAAGGAAGATGAGTTGCAGAAACGGCGTCAGGCTGGTGATCGTCTCCGTCATGTCAACTACCGCCTTCGACTGCGGAGGGAGGTTCGGGTCGGCTTTCATCTGCGCGAACAGGTCCTTGAGGAGGTCCCTGGTCACAAGAAAGTAGTAGACGACGCCGAGGATCACACTCGCGATGTTGTAGAAGGCGTAGCCGATCGTCAGCCGGCGCGCCCAGGGGCGCATGCGGATCAGTCCGGCGCCGCTCACGATCATGACCGTTCCCGAGATGAGGCCCAGCACCAGTCCACCATAGAGCATCAGCTCGTAGTGCGGGACCTTCGCCTTCATCATGGCCTCCACGTCGGGCGCGGCCGGCTGTTGCGGTCCCCCCTGGACGGCGAACGCCTTGCTCCCTCCAGCCAGTTGGATGCCGCCGGTGCACAAGTTGCCCAGCAGCCCGAGCGAGCCGAAGATGATTTGCAGGATCGCCATCACCAGGACGATGGCCGGTCGATTGGGTCGCTTCATGATTCTCCTCCCGCACGCCGCGCGTTCGGCTTGTGGTTCTTGTACTTCATCAGCCCGTGGGATTGACTGAGGGACACCAGTAGTTCGCTCGGCACCTTACTTTCTTCGTTCTGCGGGCGGATGGCGGTTGGAAGGGGCCATCTGGGCAGCATGGTAAACGAGTCCGCGAAGGCCGTATAGAGGAGCCACGGCGAGAACTGCCGATCGCGCGATCCGGGCGCGCTCTTGTCCGGCACCGCTTCGGCGTGTATCTTCTTTGTAGACACGATTAACACCTGTCAACCGGAGACTTCCGTCGTGCAAACACGAGTCCAGAAATGGGGAAACAGCCTGGCGCTGCGCATCCCCAAAGCCTACGCGGCGGCGGCGCGCTTGCAAGTCAACTCCGTCGTCGAACTGTCGATGGACGGCGAGAAACTCGTCCTCACTCCCCTCAGGCCGAAGTACACCCTGGAGGAGTTGCTCGAAGGGATCACAGAGGACAACATCCATCCCGAGTGGGACATCGGACCTGCGATGGGGAACGAAGCATGGTGAAGCAGAAGGTCTTCGTCCCGGATCGAGGGGATGTCATTAGAATCACCCTGAGTCCGCAGGCCGGGCGCGAGCAGGCGGGACGGCGCCCGGCGCTCGTCCTCTCCCCGGCGGCTTACAACGGCAAGGTGGGGCTGGCGTTGGCGTGCCCGCTCACAAACAAGGCGAAGGACTATCCCTTCGAGGTGGCCATTCCCGCAGGCCTTGCCGTTACCGGAGTCGTTCTCGCCGACCACGTCCGAAGTCTCGACTGGCAGGCTCGTCAAGCCAAGTACGTCTGCTCGCTGCCCGCGGCGGTCGTGGACGACACCCTGCGGAAACTGCACACTCTGCTGCCCGCCGAGTGACTGGAGCGGAGTCGCCCGCGCGGAGAATCGGGTTGTCCGGCCGGGGCGGCGAGGTTAGGATCGAACGGTCGCCCGCGGTAAGATAGGATTTCTACAGGGGGGTACTGCAATGTTGACACTCTGGGGAGCCCGCCAGCGCTTCTGCGATGGCCTTTCCCGCCGTGGCTTCCTCAAGATCGGCGCCTTCGGGGCCGGCCTGACGCTCGCCGAGATGCTGCGCGTCCGGGCGATGGCCGCCCCCGGCAAGGGCTCGCCGAACAAGGCCGCCATCATGATCTACCTGCCGGGCGGCCCGTCGCACATGGACATGTACGACCTCAAGCCTGAGGCCCCGGCCGAGTTCCGTGGCGAGTTCAAGCCGATCGCCACCAACGTCAGTGGCATCCAGATCTGCGAGCACATGCCGCTGCAAGCGAAGATGTTCGACAAGCTCGCCGTCGTCCGCTCCGTCCAGGCGGTCGATGAGCACTCCGACTCGGCCGTCATGACCGGCTACAGCGAGAACGTCAATCGTCTGGCGCACCACCCGTCGATCGGCTCGGTGATCTCGAAACTGCGCGGCGACGGCGCCAACGATATCCCACCCTTCGTCAGCCTGCGCGGCGCCATGCCCGGCACCGAGCCCGGCTACCTGGGCATCGCGCATCGGCCGTTCACCCCGAGCGGCCCCGGCCAGCAGAACCTGCACCTGCCGGGCGGCGTGGACGCGACGCGCTCCGACGACCGCAAGACGCTGCTGGCCAGCTTCGACAACGTCCGCCGCGACCTCGACGCGAGCGGCACGATGAAAGGGATGGACGCCTTCACGCAGCGGGCCTTCGACATGGTTGCCTCCGGCGCCGTCCGCAAGGCGCTCGACCTGTCGCGCGAGGAGCCGCGCAGCCACGACCGCTACAAGGGCGTCGAGCAGTTCCTGACCGCCCGCCGCCTGGTCGAGGCCGGTGTCGGCTGCGTGACGCTGTCCATCGGCAGCTGGGACACGCATGCCGGCAACTTCAAGACGCTGAAGGGACAGCTGCCGATGGTGGACCGTGGCGTCGCCAATCTGATCCAGGACCTGCACGATCGCGGCATGGACAAGGATGTGGTCACGGTGATGTGGGGCGAGTTCGGCCGCACCCCGAAGGTCAACATGAACGACGGCGGCCGCGATCACTGGTCGCCGGTCATGTCGGCGCTGATCGCCGGCGGCGGCCTCAAGATGGGCCAGGCCATCGGCAGCAGCAGCGCCCGCGGCGAGTACCCCAAGGACCGGCCGCTCAAGGAGAGCCACGTCCTGAGTACCGTCTACCACGCCGTGGGCATCGACCCGGCGCACACGTTCCCCAACGGCAGCGGCCGGCCAATGTACATCCTCGATGACCGCGACCCGGTTAGCGAGTTGCTGTAACCGCTTCGTTTCACCGCAAACCGATTTATCGTTTCGCGCTCGCGCCGTGGCGCCAGCGCGAACCGATAAATCGGTTTGTGGTTATAGGTCTTCGTCTTGCCCTTCCTCTCCCATCCTGGTAGATTCTGCCGCGCCCGGGAGTCACGGTTGGCTTTTCCCCTGCGTGCAAGGATGCGCCGGCCCATGTCCGATCACAAGCCGTCCCCTGCGCAGCGCTGGTTCGTCCTCGGCCTGATCGTCCTGTTCATTGCGCTGAGCGGCCAGTACACGATCAAGATCCTCGACCCGAGCGGCAAGCGCTCGGCCATCATGCGCTGGCGCGAGCAACTCCTCGACCTCGACCGGGGCGAGAACATCTACGACCGCTACGTGTACCCCAACCCGCCCATCATGGCGCTGGCACTCAAGCCGCTGGCGGATATCGATCCCGGCTTCGTCGGGGCGCTGCTCTGGTACTACCTGAAAGTCGGCGCCACCCTGGCGTCGCTCTACTGGGTGTTTCGCCTGGTCCAGGGCGGCGGCCTGCCGTTCCCCGCGTGGGCCAAGGCGCTGGTCGTCCTGCTCAGCCTGCGGCCGATCATGAGCGACCTCACGCACGGTAACGTCAACCTGTTCATTCTGTTCCTCGTGACCGCCGGGCTGTACGCCTTCCACAAGGGTCGGCCGGTGGGCGGCGGGCTGCTGCTGGCGCTGTCGATCGCCTGCAAGGTGACGCCGGCGCTGTTCGTGCCGTACCTGATCTGGAAGCGGGCCTGGCGCGCCCTCGCCGGCTGCGCCGTCGGACTCGTCCTGTTCCTGTGGGTGGTGCCGTCGTGCTTCCTCGGCTGGGAGAAGAACCAGGAATTGCTGACGAGTTGGACCCGGCACATGATCGTGCCGTTCCTCATCGACGGCGAGGTGACGAGCAGCCACGAGAACCAGTCGCTGCCGGGCCTGGCGGCGCGGTTGTTGACGCACAGCCCATCGTTCATCGACTACGACCCGTTGCCGCCGCACGGGCCGCGCCCCCAGCGCTACGACAACCTCCTCGACCTGTCCCTCGCGGCGGCGAGCCGGCTCGTCAAGGGGGCGGAGCTGCTCTTCGTGGGACTGGTGGTGTGGCGCTGCCGTAGGCCGCTGGCGCCGCGCGCCGGCTGGCGCCTCGCCGCGGAATTCAGCGTCATCGTCCTGGGCATGCTGCTGTTCAGCGAACGGACCTGGAAGCACCACTGCGTCACGCTGATGCTGCCGTTCGCCGTCTTGTGCTACTACCTGAGCGCGTGCCGGCCGGGCTTCCGGCTGAAGTGCTACCTGATCGGGACGCTGGTGGTCGTGACCCTGCTGATGGCCTCCACCAGCTCCGTTTCGTCGGAGAAGGTCAACGTCCCGCACTTCGAGCAGGGGTGGGAGGCGATGTCGAAGACGGCGCAGGTCTACGGCGTCTACGTCTGGGCCTACCTTCTGCTGCTGGCGGCCCTCGGGGTCGTGCTGGGGCGCAAGGAAGAAAGCCTCACCGCGACGGAGGCCGAGGCCATCTCCCGCGCTCGGGCACTGCCGGCGCTGCCGGTGGTGTCGCTACAGCGGGACGAGGTTCCCTGTCACTCGTAGACCACGTCCTCGAAGCGCGACACCGCCACCACCTCCGTCCGCATCACCAGGACGCGCTTCCGGTTGCGCTTGATCCCGGTGGCGCGCGCGGCGGCAACGTAGTTCTCGCGCGACGTATCGGTGTCGCGGACGTCGTGCAGGTCGGCGTTGCGCAACTCCAGCCAGTGCTCGTCGAAGCGCACCAGCGTGCCGAGGCAGACGAAAGGGCTGCGCAGGTCGATCACCACCTTCTCGTTCATGAATTCTTCGAGCATCGCGGCACCCCAGCTTTTCCTCCCCTCTCCCCGGAGTACCGGGGCGAGGGGTGAACACGGCGGTTCCCGTCCGGTCCGGCAGTCGCTATTGTAAGTACACGGGCGGAGCGTGTTCGCCCGCCAGCGACCCGCCTTCCCCGGATCGACATGCCGACCCCCATTTTACCTGCCGCCGAGCGCTATTTCCACGAGGCGACGACGCGCTTGCGCGGATTGCTCGACGGGCAGCGCGACGCCCTCGACCGCGCCGCGGCCCTGTGTACCGAGGCGATCGCCGCCGACGGACTGGTCCACCTTTTCGGCTGCGGGCACTCGCGGATGATGTGCGAGGAGATGACGCCGCGGCAGGGCTGCTTCGTCGGCTGGCACACCATCGTGGAGCTGGGGCTGACCTTTCACAACCTGATCGTGGGGCCGAACGGGCTGCGGCAGAGCCTGCACCTGGAGAAGACGCCCGGCTACGCCGAACAGATCCTGCGCAACTTCGCCTTCGGCCCGCGCGACGTGATGATCGTCATTTCCACGAGCGGCATCCGCGAAGTCATCATCGAGATGGCCGAGGGGGCGAGGCGGCGCGGCCTCAAGGTGATCGGCGTGGTCAGCGCGGCCCACTGCGCCCAGGCGAAGCCGGCACACCCGTCGGGGCGGAAACTGAGTGACGTGGCCGACGTGATGCTGGACAACGGCGCCCCGGTCGGCGACTCGCTGCTGGCGCTGGAGGGGTGCCGCAACAAGACGGGGCCGTTTAGCACGGTCGGCGGGGCGCTCTTGATGAACATGCTGCGCTGCGAGGTGGCGCAGCGGCTGCTCGACCGCGGCATCGAGCCGGTGTTCCTGCCGAGCCACCAGTTCGCTGGCGATCGCGGCGTCGAGGAACAATTGGAATACTTCTACGCGCAGTATGCGCGGCGCGTGGCGCCGCTGTACGCGCGGCAGGGCGGTTAGCCGCTTGCGGTTTCGCAGCGCCTGCGAAGCCGCAAGCGGCTGTCTGGCGGCCGCGGCCTTATTCCGGGTAGAATCGGCACGGGGTGATGACCCGATGATGCCCGGGACAGTTGTGCCCGTGCAGGATTCGGAGGGCTCGGCGATGGCCAGGCAGAAGGGGTCGCGTGAACCGGCCAGGCTGCCGGCGAAAGCTCGGGCCGGTCCGGCGTCGCCCGAGGCGCTGCTGGAGGACTTGCGATCCCTGATCCGGCAGACGCGCGAGGGCGTGGCCCAGGCGGTCAACTCGGCCCTCGTCCTGCTGTACTGGCAGGTGGGGCATCGCATCCGCACGGAAATCCTCAAGGCGGAGCGGGCGGCCTACGGCGAGCAGATTCTTTCGACGCTGTCGAAAGAATTGACCGCCGAGTTCGGGCGGGGGTTCTCCTGGCCAAACCTGTCCCGCATGATGCGGTTGGCCGAAGCTTTTCCCGACGCGCAAATTGTCGCGGCGCTGTCGCGACAATTTGCGAAAAACGTCCCCATTTTGTCCCTCTGGCCTTCGGCGGCGCGCAGAGGCAAACCCGGTCAGGCCAGACGGACATCCATGATTTTTGGGTAAGCGGGAATCAAACCGTCTTCGTCCGGCTCCCCTTCCAGCACCTCCTGCGAGTGCGTGACGACCCACACCATCTGCGCCTTGTTGGCAGCTTTGGTCAGCGTGGCGTGGATACGCTCGAACTCCGGTTGGTCGCGGGCCAGCGCGGGAATAAATGGTGCAGAATAAATGGTGTCAGATCATTTTTCCGAAATAAATGGAAATAAATGGGGAAATAAATGGTGTCAAAATAAATGGTGTCAGATCATTTTTCCGTCAGCCGCCGACAGAACAATGATCTGGGAAATAAATGGTGTCAGATCATTTTTCCGTCAGCCGCCGACAGAAAAATGATCTGACACCATTTATTTCCATTTATTTTTTCCGTCAGGCGCCGACAGAAAAATGATCTGACACCATTTATCTGACACCATTTATCTGCCATTTATCTGACACCATTTATTGACCATTTATTGACACCATTTATCCATTCAAACGGGTTCCTGCAAATGGGGAGTGGCCGGCACACTCCGTATGCCGGCCACTCCCCTCGGCCCGCCGAGCCCATGAACTCCACCGCGTCTGCGCCACGACTGGGAATCACGCCGCGTTCCCACGGACGGGCCGACTCCGGAACGGCCGGAGGGCGTTGCCGCTGACGGGTCGGCCCTGCTGCGGCCTGGCCGCTGCTCCTGTCGCGGGTCGGGGAACGATCCTCAATTCGGGGGGCGTCGGCACCGGCCGACGGAGCCAACGGCGGATCAACTTGAGCAGAGACATCGCAAAACTCCTCCGTGATGGAGAGGGGATCTCGGCGCGAGGTCATTTTTTCTCGGCGGGCAGTTCGATGCTCCCGGCCAGCGACAGGTCGCGGCTGCCGAGCTGCTCGGCCTTCTTCGGCGTCAGCGTCACCGCGACCACGACCTGGTCGCCGTTCGGCCCCGCCACAAGGTAGAAATTCTGCAGCACGGCCATGCCGTCCATCTTGCCCAGCAGCGACACGCGGTAGATCCAACGGCCCTCGCCGGCCGGCGGCACCTCCCCGGCCTGCAGCTCCTTTTCCGCCTCCCAGCCCGGCGTGTCCGTGACCGCCGCCTTGAACTCGTCGGCCGACAGGTGCTTGCCCTTCTCCGCCGGCGTCCAGGGCGTGATCGTCGCCTGGGCCACGAAGTCGCCGCGCTCCATCAGCCGCAGGATCAGCCGCTCTTGCGGCTCGCCAACCACCTGCCAATCCCGAGCGTAGTTCAACTCGAACTTCCCCTTGGGATGGCGGTACTCGACGACCAGCAGGGTCTCCGGCACCTTGAAGTCCGGCGGCACCGACACCAGCGCCATGTCGGCGAGCGCGTCGGGGCGCTCGATCGGCTTGCGCGTCAGGGTCGTCGTGCTCGTCGCCGTCAGCGCCGGGTTGGCCGGCCCCTGGTCGCGTGCGTCGGTCTGCTTCCACTCCAGCCAGGTCAGGCGCTTCGCCTCCAGGTCGAAATGATACGTGGCGTCGATCTTCAGCTTCACCATCGCCCCCAACTCGATGCCGTTGGCCGGACCGCTGACTGAGACGCGCGCCACCTTGTCCTTGACGGCTTCGAGCTTGCAGGTGAGGTCCTGATCGGTCAGGCCGTCGAAGTGGCACAGCGCCTGCGCCGCGGAATTGTTGACCTTCCAGGTGTCGCCGACCGCCACCTCCTTGCCTGGCAGCAGGCCGGTGACGCAAAGGGTGTCGAAGTGATCGCCGACCAGCTCCAATTCCCCGCGCGTGAGGGGGCCGTTCGGCGAGTAGGTCAGCGCCTGGTCCTTCGGCCGCTGCGCGACCAGGAGCCGCCGCTCCTTGCGCAGCGACTTGGTTTCGGTGTCCCTCGCGACCGTGATGGTCGCGGTGGCGGTTTCGTAGACGCGGGCGCTCTTCTCGACGAGGCCCTTGTCGCCGACGACCAGGACGCGCTCGGGAAACTCATGGGTGGCCTTCGCGGTCAGGGGCAGCGAAGCCGACTTGCCATCGCGACTCACCTTGATCTCGCCCGTGAGGTCCATCTCCAGGCGGACGCGGAAGCAGTCGCCGGCCTTGACGGTTTCCGACAGCGGGTAGGTCTGGGCCGTCGCGATCGGAGCGCCGGCGAGCAGCACCACCACGGTCCCCAGGGTTCGCCAAGCGGCCATGTCTTTCCCCTCCTTCGCTCCCCGGGACGGTCCACGATGGGCCCGGGCGGGAGAGGTACATACAGAGGGGGGAGAGATGCGTCAATCGATCTCGCGGCCGCCGTCACTTCTTCTCCTTCACCACCAACCGGTAGACGTGTGCCGGCCCGCCGGTGTCGTTGGCATCGATCACGCTCGCGAAATAGGCCCCGTCCTTTGGCAGCGTCAGCTCGATGCGCGAATCGGTGCTCCCTTCGATGTCGTCGCACGTCGCCAGCAGTTTGCCGTCCACGTCGTGCAGCGACAGGAACGAGTCGAGCGCCGAACCGTGGCGTGCCGCCAGCACCTCGATCAGCACGCGCTGGCCCGCC
>DATFNV010000674.1:0-17541 GCA_035266225.1 Gemmataceae bacterium | reverse complement strand
TCGCCGGTGAGGCCTTCTTCGCCTTGGCACCGTAGCGGACGGGCGGTTACGCCCAACGAGGACCGCCTTCAGATACTTTTCGATGCATTGTTGGGTGTGAAAACAGACCGTCTCGGCCGCAGCGTCCTTCCCGAGTTTGAGGATCTGTGTAGCGGCCTTCAGATCGCGATCCGCCTTGACGATCCATTCGCGAACCACCGTGAGGACCGCTTCAGACGCGGGCATAAAGCACCTTCCCTTCCCTGGAAGCGGGCCATTCGATGGTCCCCACAACGTCCTTCCGCCAGGCGAAGTCTTCCGGGGTCGTGATCACGATGTCCATAGGGACGAGAAACTCTCCCAGCGCGCCGCGAATCTCCACGCATTTCTCCAACTTGTTACCCTTCACGTCCATGACCACGAGCAAGTCCACGTCGCTGTCCGATCCGGCGTCACCGCGCGCCTGGGAGCCGAAGAGAATCACCTGTTCGGGGTCGAACTTCTCCACGATCCGTTTGACAATGCGGCGGATCAGCGGCTGCGTGATCTTTCTGATGGTGGTTCTTCGCATAGGGACCTCGTTTTCCCGTTACACCCCGGCCGACTCGCCCGGCATCCGCGGCGGGGCCGTCCGCCACATCAGCGCGACTTCCTCCGCCGTCAGCCCGTAGGCATCATTCACAAGCTCGGCCACGCGCCGCTCCAGTTGCCGGGCCTCCGCTCCGAGCGCGGAGTCAGGCAAACTGGGCCACATGAAACTGACCGTCCGCGGCCGTCCAGAAGCGTTCGCGCGGTACGTTCAGCTTGCCGCACAGGCTCTTGACCGCGGCCGGCACCCGGCGGCGCTTCTCCAGTTCCTCCCAGGGCACCGCGTACAGGATGTCCTCCGGCACGCTCTCATCCTTCTCCCGATTCCTTCTTCCTCCCGAACCATCGTTAACTGAGGTTGATTTGTGCGACTCTCTTGCGTATAATTTCACTAGCCGGTGGGCGAAATTCCGCTTCCTGCGGTGTGGTCGCCGGGGGTTCGCCCCCGGCGAGACCCTATATCCGCTGGCTATTTTCTTGCGCGCGCCGCCAGCGTGAGCGGCTTCTGCGGGGTGTAAATCGTCCCGAAGCTGTGTTCGCGCGTGTCGGCCACACGAAGGACCAAAAGCGCTCTTCGCCTTATTCATCCAGCCGCTGCAGCGCCCTCTTCCCTTCTTTTTCTGTCCCGTAGACGACCTTCACTGGACTCTCCCTAGCCACTCGCCACCCTGTTGTCTTCACGTCCGTCTGACCCGGCATCAAGAGACGGTGCCCGCCGGGATGTTCTCCAGGATGACGGACGGCAGTTGTCCCCGACCGAGGACCTGCTTGGCGTCGAGAATCTCGATGCCCACGAGGGTCTCGCCGGGGCCGATGTTCAGGGCGACCTCGTCGTTCAGCCGCACGGTGCGACATTCCTGTGCGCCCTCGATCAGGCGGATGTAGAGGGCGTCAATCTCGTCGTCATAGCTGATCCGCATACTGGCCTCGCCTCAAAAGTAGAAGGTGTAAACGGTGATCACCACGATTTCGGCGGCCTCCTCCTTGATGACGGGGGCCACCTGCTTGACCGCATAGGCGTGGCCCTGCCAGGCCTGACCGAAGGCGAAATTGTATCGACACAACTCACGACCGTGCTTGGCCGGTTGGCGCGTCCCCTGCCGGATCGCCTGCACCACTTCCGCTTCGCTGGCGCCGCGATCCACGCATTGCTGCCGGGCATGCTTGGTCAGCCGGATCGGCTTCATCGGTCCTCCCCTATGAGCTGCTTAACCGAAATGAGCGATCCGGAACTGCCCGTCGGCCATCGTCCGGAACCGCTCGCGGGGGACGTTGCCGCGGCATTGGCCTCACACGCCGGGGGGCTCGCCCGGCATCCGCGGCGGGGCCGTCCGCCACATCAGCGCGACTTCCTCCGCCGTCAGCCCGTAGGCATCATTCACCAGCTCCGCGACGCAGTGCTCCAGTTGCCGAGCCTCCGCCGCCAGCGCTTGCAGGGGCCTGACGCTCCGGGCGTGTCCGTCCTTCAGCGCCTTCACCTGCGCGACACTCAACGGCTGCTTCTTCCCACGGGCCTTTTTCACTTCGGCCGCGAGCGTGTCTGCGTCGAGGGTCGCCATGTCTTGCAACTTCTGGCTCGGCTTCTCCACACCGAAGTCCACCTTCAACCAATCCAGAACTGCGAGGCGCCCCTTGTGTCCCTGTGCCGCTATGTCGATGAGCCGTAGAACGACGTCGTCCGCTTGCTGCCGCTGTTCGTCTGTTGGCCGCGGGACCGGGAACCCTTCCATGAACGCTGTGAAGAACCGCAACCCCTCGTCCTTGCAATGCTGCGCGCCCCGCCACGCGAAGCACCACGCCGCAGGTGAATTGAGCGCAGCCAGCACCCAACGATCAGCCGTCGAGAGGAAGTAGATGGTGTTGTTCGAGAGCGTGCCCTTTGTGTCGAGGCAGAAGCACGGCTCCCAGGTGATATCCTGGTACATCACCTTCGGCCGGTCGAATTTGTCCCAGTAGGCGCAGGCCCGCAGCTCCCACCAGTGTTCGCCCTGATCTTGCCGATTCTTCAGCGCGTCGCGGTACTGGCTCAGGTGCGCGTGAAGCGCCGGGTAGGTCGCGGCGAAGACAGCCTCTGCCTTACCGCGAGCCTTCGCCCACGGCCACGGGTGGTTACCACTCGACTTCAGCGCCAGCATCCACAGCCCGGGCCATTCCGCCCCCCAGCGATTGACGTCCTGCCCGCGCAGGTACGGCCGGAACAGGTCCGACGACTTCGGGTCCGCCGCGACGAGCCGCTCCTTCGTCGGCGTGTCCAGCAGGAAGGCATCGTTGAAGCCGGTCTTGATCCCCATGAGGGGGACGGTCCCCGCGAATTCCTTCAACGGGACTCCGGCCTTGCGAATCTTGTCCAGCAGTGCGACCACGCCGGGCGGCTCCAGCGTCCAGGCGGCGGCACCGAGCCGGTCGCGCGGCATCGCGAACCCGTCGTCCTCGACCTGCCGCGACAGGTCATGAAGGCGCAACTGCTCGCGGGGGATGGCGCAGACGCGGGCCGTCGCCGGCGGCAGGTCGGCCGTCGGCTTGAGGAACACGAGGATCGACGGGAAGACGTCGGCGTCCTGGAAGATTTGCTTGGCGTGGCCGAAGTCCACGACCGATGCCACCCAGGCGGATTCGGCGAAGAAGCGGCGCAGCGGCTCGCCGTAGCCGGCCTTCAGCCACTTGTTTGAGGAAATGACACAGGCAGTCCCGCCGGGGCGGAGGATTTGTTGCGTGCGGGCGAAGAAGTAAACGTAGAGGTCGGCCGTGGACACATAAACCTGGGGGAAGTTGCGCCGCAGCGTCGGCTTGGCGTCCTTGAACAACTCCTGTCTCACGTAGGGCGGATTTTCCAGAGCGATGTCGAAGCCCCCGTTCTTGAACACTTCCGCGAACGCCACGCGCCAATCGACGGAACCGTCCGGGCTGTGGTCCGGGAGTTTCGCGCGCAGCTCGGCCTCTTGCTGCTTGATCTTCTCAGCGAGGTTCTTTTTCTCGGCGCCGTAGGTCTGGATGAACTGCCCCTTCAGGTCGGCGAGTTCGTCGGCTTGTTCCACCAGCGCATGCCGGAACAAGTCGGGAAGCTCCTGCGGGTTCGGGGCGGTGAGGCTGTCGCCGCACTCGATTTTGAAATCGAGGTTGGGCAGGGGCGGCAGCTTCGCGCCATCGAAATCGACGGCGAGGCTGAGCCACAGCCGCAGCTTGGCGATGTTCACGGCGAAGAGGTCGATGTCCACGCCATAGAGGTTGTTCTGGATGATCTCCAACTTGCGGCCGTAGATTGTGGGGTCGTCCAGGGGGCGCGTGGCAAAAAGCGCCTGGCGCAGCCGCAGGAGTTCCTGCATCATGCCGAGCAGGTAGGCGCCGCTGCCGCAAGCCGGATCGCACACTTTGACCCTTCTCAGGGCGTTTAGAACGGCCTCGGGGTCGGGGAGCCGGGTCGGGTCGCCCTCGTCCACGAAGCGAGCCACGGCGCTGCCGTCGCTCACGGTCGCCGCGAGATAGTGCTTGAGGGATTCGCGGCACATGAAAGCGACGATGGGGCGTGGCGTGTAGTAGCTGCCCGTCTCGTGGCGTCCCGTGACCAGTTTCTCGAACACCTTGCCGAGCATCTCCGGATCGACGGCCACCTCGATGTCGAAGGGCGTCGATTCGGTGACGGTGAAGTTGTAGCGGTCAAACAGGTCGAAGAGGGTGGCGAACACTTCGTTGGGAATCTTCACCTTGTCGCACACGTCGTAATCATCTTCGAGGTCGAACAGCCCACCGTTGAGGAACGGCACTTCACCCCGGCGCTCTTTCAGCCGCGCGTCCGAGTGAAGCGCATATTCCTCCCCCGCCGTGTTCAGCCCGTAGAAGAAGGTCCAGTAAAGCCGCTCGTTGAGGAAGTCCTCCCTGGCCACCAGTGCCGCGTTGAACAGGGCGCGCAAATAGCTCTTGTTTCCCTGGAATGTGAGCCAGCCCTTGCGCTGGATGAAATAGAGGAACATCAGCCGGTTGAACAGTCGCTGCACATACAGGCGGCGCAACTCGCCAGTGGGCACGCCGGTGACGTCGGCTTCCATCGCCTCGAAGACCGCTCGATACTCGTCGAAGAATCGCCGGGTGACCGCCTCGACGTCGAAGGCCGACGCCCACTTGCGGACCCAGGCGTCGGGGTCAGTGCCGCGGTCGTCCGGGAAGGCCAGCGCTGGCAGGTTGTACTCGCAGAGGGTGCGCAGGTGCGTGTCGCCCTGGTTCCAGCCGAAACTCGCCAGCGGTGCGGTGTGCGTGTTGTCCTTCGGCGCCTTGAAGTAGGCGAAGCGGAATTGGCGGTAATCGTGGGTGCAGATGAAGAGCAGGTTCTCGCGCTGCCAAGTGGGCAGGGCGGAGTCGTGGCGGCGCGAGGGGACGAGGCCGCGCAGGATTTGCCGGAGAGTACCCGTGGCGCCGTGAAGGCCGCCGCGGTCGGCGAAGTGCGCGTCGCTGGCGAACTCCAGCAGGAAGATGCCCCACGGCTGGCCGTGACGCAGCGCCTGAATCTGCCACGCGCGCCCGGAAACCAACCGTTCCTCCAGGCCGCGGGAGCGCAGCTCGTCCGCCGACCAGCCGAGAGAAATGTCGTCGATGCTCGCGATCCCGTCGGGGATTTCCCACTCCAGTGCCCCGACGAGGAGTTCCCGGAGGAAGCTCTCCTGGCCGGTGACCTTCTTGATCGCCTGTTCGATCACTTTGGGCGCGACCATCGGTTTGACTCCATCCAGGCGTTCAGAAGCACGCGAGCATCAGGGGTTTTCGTTGAGGATTCTTCGGAGCGGTTCGAGCAAAGGAGGCAGCGACTGCTGAATGGTTCGCCAGACGACATCGAGCTTCACCGCGTAATAATCGTGGACCAGGATGTGGCGCATGCCCTGCATGAGCGACCAGGGCACTTCGGGATAGCGTGCTTGCACCTCGTCCGGAACGTGGCGCACGGCTTCACCGATGACCTGAAAATTGCGGATGACGGCATCCACGGCCATGCTCTGGCCGACAAAGGTGTCTTCGGTCAGTCCGCCTGAATAACGCTGGATTTTACCGATCGCCTCCAGAATGTGTTCGATGCGCACTTGCCAGCGCCTGTCAACCGACATACAGGGCCTCCCCGAGGATGTCGTCGCGGAAAGCGGGATACACGCTGTCGCGTGGCACAAGGTCCACGCGGGACACGCCCAGGCAACGCTCCAGGTAGTGCTGGACGGCAACCAGGTCGAACAAGGTGATCGGGCGCCCGAACTCGACGAGCACATCCACGTCGCTGTCCGGCCCGGCCTCGTCGCGGGCCACCGAGCCGAACAAGGCGAGGGATTCGATGCCGTAGCGCTCCCGAAGGTTTTCCCGTTCCGCCCGGAGTTTTCGCAGCACGTCGGCTCGTTTCATGGCTTTTCCTCTGGCTGGCCCTTTCCCTCCATTGTACCGCTCCCCGCGTCTGCCTCAGCTCAACTCCATCCACCCTTTCAGCGCCGGCTTGACGCCGACCGGGGCCTGCACGCTCTTCAGGTATGTGTTCCGGATGTGCCGCTCCACCTTGGCTCGCACCTCCGACAGCGTCTCCTTCGCCACCGCACAATGCCGCGGCGTGTCCGGCCGGCAGCGGATCGCGTCCACGATCTTCGCGGGCTCCTCCTGAATCTCACCCGTGGCCAGGTCGTAGAGATACCACGCCGCCCGGCCGGCTTCCTCCGTCCATGGGACTTCACTGCCCGCCCCCGTCTCCGCGCCGCGGTCCGCCGCCGGCAGCACGAAGCAGAAAAAGACCGCCTTCGTCCCTTCCCTCGGATGCCGCTTGCCGCTAAACACTCGTCCCGGCAGCGCCGCCAGCCGTTCCTCCAGGCCGGGGTCGGCCGCCAGCAACTCGTCAAACTCCAGCTGCAACTTCTCCGCCGGAGTCGGTGCGCCCTCGTAGAGGTGGTTGAAGTCCTTCAGCGCCTCGTAGTCGTCCTCCGGCCGCAGCAGCTTCTTGCCCTCGATGCCGAAGGTCTTCGAGATGCGCAGCGTCTTGTGCGTCACCCGGGCGTACAGCGACAGCAGCCGGTTCAATTCGTCGGGCGGCAGGAAGTTCCAGTAAGCCACCTGGCCGCGCAGCGGCGCCTCCTCCGGGTGGTCGGCCGTCAGTCGCTTCTCGACGTCCGGGTTTAGCCGGCGGTCCACGCGGCCGATGCGCTGCATCAGGCGCACCGGGTTCCAGTGCAGGTCGTAATTGATGAGGCGTGTGGCGTCTTGCAGGTTCAACCCCTCGGAGAGCACGTCGGTGGAGATCAGCACGCGCGTCTCGGCGAGTCCCTCGGCGGCCAACTCGCCGCTGGACGAGCCGTTGTAGTACGGGGCGAAGCGGCGGATCACCTCGCCGCGGTCGGCCTTGGTGCCGCTATCGATCTGGGCCACCCCCTGGATGCCGGCCTCGTCCAGCTGCCGCTTCAGGTAGCGGGCCGTCTCCGCGAACTCGGTGAAGACGAGGACCTTGTGCCGCTTCATCACCGGGTCGGACTTGAGCAGCTTGACCAGGGCCTTCAGCTTGTCGTCGTGCTTCGGCTCGAACCGGCGCAGCTCGTCGAGGAATTTGGCGATCTCGTTAAGGTCGAGAAAGGTCTCGTTGATGATCTCGCCCACGTCGTACTTCTCGCGGTCCAACTCCTCGACGGCTTCGAGCATCTCCTCGCTGACGATGTCCTCGTCGGCCTCCTCGTCGCTGTCCTCGGGGAACAGCTCCAGTTGCTTCTCCTGGACGTAGCCGATCAGCTCCTTGTTCTGCAGCTTCCAGCGTTCGAGTCGGCGCTTCTCGGCGTCGGTGTCAGCGTGCCGGGTGACAAAGGCGAGGAGCTTGCGAAGCAGGCGATCGCAGGAGCGCTCGAAGGCGTGGGCGGAACTCTCGAAGCGCTTGAGGAACAGAGTGCGGATCAGGCCGACGATCTGCTTCTGCCGGCCCTCGACGAACTTGTCGATCTGCGCCTGGTCGCCCTTGTAGTAGGCCAGGGGGTAGTAGATCGCCAGGGAAAAGAGCGGCTTCTCCTTTGCGAAGGCCTGTTCGACCGTGTCCAGCAGGCGGCCGTAGGTCTTCTTGAGCTGATACTCGGCGACCTTGGGGTCTTCGCGGATGGGGAAGACGGCCGCCGACTTGCCCTGGGCCAGCTGGCTCTGGCGGACGTAGGCGCGGCTGCGCTGCACGACCAGCGCCCGGAAGAGGGCGTCGCCGAGGAGCAGGTCGCCGACCTCGCTAAGGTTCGTCTCGGTGGCCTCTTCGCCGGCGGCGGCCGGGGCGGTGGCGCGCAGCAGGTCCTTCTCCATCTTGCGGACGTGGCCGGGCAGGGAATGGATGCCGAGGCCCTTGAAGTGGTCGGGTTGGCGGCGCGAGAACAACTCGATCATGTGTTGCAGGTCGAGCAGCCGGTTATTGACCGGCGTGGCGGTCAGCAGGAAGACCTGCTTGGGGCCGTTCGTCCCCTCGATCAGCTCAAACAGGCGGTGGTAGCGCGAGGGGGCGCGATCGCCGGCGGCCTGCAACTCGCCGCGGCCAGTGCCGGCATAACCCGGGTTGCGGAAGTGGTGCGCCTCGTCGATGAGCACCACGTCGGCCCGCTCCTTGACGTCCGCCAGCAGCCGGGGGTAGTCGATATCGTCGCTCCCCTTGCGCGTCAGGTCGGTGTGGTTGAAGATCATCAGCCCGCTGTAGGCGCCGCGCAGGTACGGGGCGTAGTCCTTCAGCGCCCTTTCCCAGACCGGCTTGCGCGCCGCCTTAGGGACGAACAGGGCGACGCGCTTGCGCTTCTTCTCGATGAGGTACTCCAGCAGCATCAGGCCGACAAAGGTCTTACCCAAGCCGACGCCGTCGCAGAGGAAAGCGCCGCCGTGGCCCTCGGCAATCTCCAGCAGGCGATGGAAGCCGTCGCGCTGGTACTGGTCAAGGACCGGGTAGACGCGCGAGTGCTGGGCGAGCCACTGCTGGTCGGTTGGCTCCTGGCGGCGATGCAACTCGTACAGGGCTTTGGCGTAGACCTCGAACGGCGTGTAATCGCGGGTGTGGCGCTCGATGACGCGCAGGATTTCCGGGGTGACGTCCTCGGCGGCGTTCCAGTGCTCCTCGTACCACTCCTGAAGGACCATCACCGGCCGCCCGGTGATCTGCACGTTCAGCTCGATGTTCTCGGTCAGGCCGGGGTGGGTGAAGTTGGACGAGCCGACCAGGCCCGAGGCGCCGACGACGGCGAGGCGGGCGTGGGTGATGTACGCCTTGGCGTGGAACTTCGCCGGGCGGTAGACGCGGCAGGCGATCTTGCCACAGCGTATGGCCTCGACGATGGCCGGCACCCCGGCGAGGAAGTCGTTCTTCTGCTTCTCCGCTTCGAGGCTGGCGTCGAGGCGGCCGCGGACCCGGGCCAGGCCCTCGGCGAACGCCTTCCTGGTGCGGCGCGACACTTCGTCGCCCATGAGGATGCGGATTTGATCGACCTTCTGCCATTCGTCCTTGAGGCCGAGCAGGGCGCCGATCTCGAAGTAGCCGGTAGCGATGTCGATGCTCTGCGAAATCTGGCACCAGTCGTGGAGGTAGCGCAGAACCTTCCAGTCCTCGTCGCTGTTGTCCACGATGAACAGCTCACTGCCGGTCTTGCTCGTGCGGTTAGGCATCGGGTGGTCCGGTTCTCGAGAACGGTGGAGCAGGCCAACTCGTCGTTGAGAACGTCTCTATTGTGGCAAGACGAGTTGCACAAAGCAACGAGAAACGACGGCTTCAACGGGGCGACGGGCAAGGGAATGAACGTATTCGTCCACGGGGCCGGGGCCTTCAACGAGGGGGCGGTCGCCGCCGGGTTGGAATTGCTCCACAAGGTCGGGATGACGACGGCCGGTGTCGTCGCCCCCTCGCTACGGTCCTCCTGGCTCAATTCCAACAGGACCTGGCGGCCACGCGCGCCAACTGGATCATCGACGAGAGTTGATCACGATGGACCCGCACACTCCGACCGTGGATGAGGTGTACCGCCGGTACGCCGAACTGCTCCTTCGGCGCCACCGTCTCCTCTCTGAGGCCAAGGATGAGGACGCGGAGGCGGAGACGGGCGAGGAGGAGATGACCCGGCTGTGGGACCGGCTGGATGCCGTCCAGCGCCGCAGCCTCTCGGGGCTCGGCTCGGACTTGAGTTGGGTCCGCCGGGGGTTCGAGTTGGCCCCGCGCAGGCGGCGGCCGGAGGAAGTCACGCCACAGGATTTCCAGTCGCTTGTCCAGGCGCGTAACGACGCCGACTGGCACGGGCTCCTGCACCACCTGCGGCTCTGTGCCCCGGGGATGTCTCCCTCTCAACTGGCGTCCCTGCGTGCCGCGGCGTGGGACCGCATCGGGCTTCCCCAACTCGCCAGCGTCTTCTATGACGTAGCGTCTGGAATGGAACGGACGTAAGCGGTCGTCCGCAGCAAGTGGTCCCCGGTCTGGGGACTCACTCAAGCTGAGGGGTGTGGGGAGGGGTTTGCTCACAAGGTGACAATGTGAGCAAACCCCCTGGCGGGCCGAAATGTGAAGGCGCAAGAGACAGGGCTGCATGGGGTTGCGCCGAGCGGTGGGTATGCTCACAATTCCCCCGAATTGTGAGCATACCCACCATTTGTGAGCATACCCCCCACCACCGAGCGCCCGATCGGTTACGCCCAAATGGAAGGCGGCACTGGACCCCGCCAACGAGCGGATCGCAAGGAAGCTGGCGGCCTTCGAGACTGCGCGGCAAGGGGGCACCTCGGCACAGTTCGAGGTCGAGCCGGCACAGACTCTCAAGGCGCGGCGTGCCGAGGAGACTCGCCCGTCGCTCAGCCTGCTGGCCGCCTGACCAATGGCTACTCCTCCCGCTCGCGCACGTTGAACTCCAGCTTCCAGCGCTGCTTGTTGTCGCGGCTGAGGCACCACAACTCCAGCGTGCCGACCTCGGTGACCTTGCTGTGCAGGTGGACCGGCACCGTCTGCCCCGCCATCTCCGCCGCCTCCAGCGTGGTCGTCATCGGGCTCATCTCCTCGATTTGCCCTTCCCACTCCTCGACCATCGTGCCCACCGTGTCGGTGCGGCGGACGCTCGAGCCCAGGAAGCGAAACTCCGCCGGGGTGCCGACGACCAGGCCGAACTCCTGTCCCGGTACGTCGGACTCGGTCCCCTCTTCCATGCCGAAGGGGACGACGCACAGCGCCTTGAGCGGCGGCGGGGCGCCGGGGACCGCCGGCAGTGACGACTCGATGCCGACATAATAGGCGCGGGCCGTGCCGCCACGGATGCGCACCCCCTTACCGCGCCGCACCAACCCGTAGTAGGCCGCCCCGCGCGCCACCCCGAGGTCGAGGTCGGCACCGGGGAGCACCTTCGGGGGCGGGCCGCCCGTGGCCTTTGCCCAGTCTCCCAGGACCGCGGAGACGCGCTCGCGCAGCGGCTCGGCCTTGAAGACGCCGCCGTTGAACAGCAGCGCCGTCGGGCCCGACCTGACCGGGGGGTTCACACCCCCCGCTCGCCGGCGCCGGGGCGGCGCCCGCTCGGCCAGCGCCTCGGCCTGCCGGTGCAGGAACGACGCCAGGTGTTTCGTGATCGCCGGGTCGCTGGCGTAGGGCAGGCCCAGTTCCTGCAAACCGACCGCTTTTTGGCGGCGCGGCTCGTCGCCGGGCTTGCAATCGGGGAAGAAGCCCTCGATCAGCACGCGCTCGGCGTCAGCGCGTGCCAGATCGCCCTTGAGGGTGCCGCCGATGACTCGGCTGCCGCGGCCCAGGACCGTCACCGGGGCACTGGCCAGCGCCGGATCGCTGAACAGCTTCTCCTTGGCGGCGCGGGCGCTGTGCCAGAGCATCAGCATCTGTCCGGCATCGAGTTTGATCCCCTTGGAGGCGAAGCCGGCGGCGGCGCTGTGGGCCAGGGCCAGATCCATGTTGTCGCCGCCGAGCAGGATGTGGTCGCCGACCGCCACGCGCGTCAGCGCCAGGTTGCCCGCCTCCTCGCTGACGGCGATCAGGGTGAAGTCGGTGGTGCCGCCGCCCACGTCGCAGATGAGGATCGCGTCGCCGACCTCCACCTGCTTGCGCCAACCCTCGCCGCTGGCGTCGAGCCAGGCGTAGAAAGCCGCCTGCGGCTCTTCCAGCAGCGTGACCTGCTCAAGGCCGGCCGCCCGCGCCGCCTCGACGGTCAATTCGCGGGCCACCGCGTCGAACGAGGCCGGCACGGTCAGGATCACGTCCTGGACTTCCAGGCGGTTCTCGGCCAAGCCGGCGGCGACCCGGGCGTTCCACGCCTCGACGAGGTGCTTGAGGTAGAGTGTGCCGGCCTCCAGCGGCGACACCTTGTGCGAGCCGTCCGCCGCCTTCCACGGCAAGATGGGGCCGCGCCGATCCACCCCCGGGTGGCACAGCCACGACTTGGCGGAGGCGACGAGGCGCGTCGGCACCTGGCTGCCGTGGTTGCGGGCAAACTCGCCGACGGCGAAATCGCGCTCGGCCGCCCAGGGCAAGCGCAGACTGCCGGCGGGCAATTCGTTCGGCCCCGGCAGGTAGAGGAACGACGGCAGCAGCGGCCGATCTTCGACGGCGCCGGGGGCGACGACCTGCGGGATGGGCAGGTGATGGACGACGGCGTCGGCCCCCTCCCCGGCGCCCGTATCGACGAAAGCGACGGCGCTGTTGGTGGTCCCCAGGTCGATGCCGACGACGTAACGCGATGACGACATGACGCACCCCACTCGTTTACCGGCCGCGATTTATCGTTTCGCGCTCGCGCCGCGAGCGCGAAACGATAAATCGTCGCGCGGCTATACATCATTTTACGGCAGTTCGACCTCCGCCGGTTGCAGCACGAACTCGTCCTGGCCCTCGGGTGGCGTCGGCACCTTGATCTCCTTGACGCGCCAGCCGGCGTGGATCAGCGTCCCCCGGAACGGCGGCTCCCCCGTCACGTTGCCGATCACCCGGATCGTCGAGGGATCGAAGCCGGCCGGCACCTCGACCTGTGTGTTCTCCGGTTGCGTCATCACCGGCGTCAGGTCGAGGTATTTCGTCAGGGCGGCCATCCATTTCGGCTGCAAGTCCTTCACCGCCGCGGCGATTTGATCGTCGGCGGCCGCCTGGATGTTCTCGGTCATGAGGAAGTCGATGAGGCGGCCTTCCCGTTGGAGCAGGGCCAGCAGGCGCACCGGCTCGGGATTGGGCTTCGGCGGCCTGGGCGGCTCGGGCGGCGGCGGGTTGAGTAGGAGGTTGACCTTGGCGGCCAGGGCCGGGTCGCGCGAGATCGCCCCAAAGGCGCGCCGGGCCAGGCCCAGGCGGCCCAGGTTGCCACCCGTGCGGACGATCAGCAGGACGAAGAGGACGGCGAGCGTACACAGGACGCCGAGCACCACGGAGAGCGGGTCGAGCGGGTCCAAGATCGGTTCTCCTCGGAGGAACGCGAGCAGCCGGCCGGCGCCGGCCGGGTAGTCCGAGAAGTTGTTATACGGACGGGAAGGGACCGGCGCGGCAAGGCCGGCAACTCACGGTGAGGAAGCAATTTGGCCAACGGTGCAGCGGGAGAGGTTGATTCACACCCCCGGATGGTGTATGAAGCGGTGGGCTGTCACTCCTGCGCCTTCTGGATGGCCTCGGCGGTATCGATGGCGGCCTCGTGGGTCAGGTAGTCGCCGTTCGCCAGGCGCTGGGCGACGCGCTGCAGCACCTCCTTGCGGACCTCCGGGGTCTGCCGGACCTGGTCGAGGAGGTCGAGCAGTTCGGGAGAGGGCACGTGCGTGCTGGCGGCGGGCGGCGGCTGTCCGCCCGCGGCGGCGCTCTTGGCGGCGGCCGGTTGGTCTGCCTGGCCCAGCGTGCGGTTCGTGAGGTATGTGTTGTCTATGTGCATGACTCGCTCCAGCGCTTCCTCGGTCTTTTGACATCATCGAAGCAGCGGCGAAAAACTTGCCAGGCGTGCAGGTCAAGCGGTCGTCTGGGAAAGGGGGTTCCGGCATCATGGCACGCATCGTTCCCGATCCCTCGGCCAAACCAGCGGCCCGTCCGCAAGCCGCGGCCGCAGCCCCGGCCCAACGGCCCCCGGGCCGCGCCGGCGGCTACATCTTGCTCGTCCTGTGCCTGCTGCAGTTCGGCCTCATCAGCGGCTGGGCCGTCAGTCACTACTACCCTCAATCCCTGGCCGCGCTGGGGCTCGGGGAGCCGCCTCCCACCTCCGAGAAGAAGGAGGATCCCGAGACCCTCTCCCCCCTCAAGCCCGGCGAGGCGCCGACCGTCGAGCGCGGCGACGACCTGATGCGGGAAGGACGTTACGACCTGGCCCTGAAAATCTATCACCCGCTTGCCGTAACGGCCTCCGGGGCGCTGCGCGACGCCCTGCAATACCGCGTCGGCCTGTGTCAGGAGGGGCTGGGTCGCGCCGACGAAGCGCTCCAGGCCTATCAAAAGGTGTCGCGGACGGAGAACCTGCGCAGCCGGGCGGCCGCGGAGATCGGCCAGGCTCGCGTCCTCATTCGGCAGCGCAAGGCGGCGGAGGCCAAGGACCTCCTCTACCCGCTGCTGCTGCGCTCCGGCACGCCCGGCTTGCGCGACCAGGCCTGCCTCGGCGACGCCCGTTACCTGCTCGCCCTGACGCTGACGCTGGAAGCGCTCAAGCCGGAGAAGCCCGGGCCACTCTCGGACGCCCTCGCCGACTACACCGCGGCCGATTGGCCCGTCGAGGCGGCGCTGGACTGGGTCGGGGCGGTGAAGGAGGGCAAAGGGGAGAAATCGGCCAGGGCGGGCGACACGGCCCGGGACGAGAAAGACGCCAATTACGTCGGCGTGGAGCGCACGGGGCCGGACTCGATGCGGGTCAGCGCCGCGGTGTCGCAGGGGACGCTCATGCCCCTGATCGAACGCATGGCGGAGCGCGCCCGGCTCAAAGTGGAGTGGACCGACTCGGCGAAGAAGGTGGCCGCCGAACGGGGCGCCGCCGTCGCCTGGCAGGACCTGCCGGTGGGCGACGTGCTGATCGACCTGATCCTGCCGCTGGCCGACCCGCTGGGGTTGGTGGCGACGATCAAGGACGGCACGCTGCGGCTGGCGACCGAGGCCGAGACGGCACCCGCGGCCGTGACGGCCTACCGGACGACGACGGCCACGCGGGCCCTCAACAACGCCGTGACGAGCGACCCGGGGCACCGGCTGACGGCGGCGGCGTACCTCGAGCTGGGCAACCTGGAGGCGCGAGCCGGGGAGCTGAAGGAGGCGTCCGGCCGCTACGAGCGCCTCGTCCACGAGTTCCGCCGCTCGCCGCTGGTGGTCGAGGCGAGTTACAACCTCGGCATGGTGCGGCTGAAGGAGGGGCAGACGCCGGCGGCGCGAACCGCCTTCTATGCGGCCCGCGACCACGCCCCGGGACACGAACTGGCGCCGCTGGCCCTGTTGCAGATCGGTCGGACGTTCCTCCTCGAAGGCGACCCCGACCAGGCGATCAAGCCGCTCAAGGACGCGCTAGCCGTGTCCGCGGGGACGCCGACGGAAGCGGGGGCGGCGCTGACTCTTGCCGCCGCCTATTTGCTGGCCGACAAGCCCCAGGCCCACGAGGCGAGCCAGACGGTGCGCCGGCACCGCGAAGCACTTGCCCCGCCGCCATATCGCGCCACGGCGCTCTTCCTCGACGCCTACGGGCAACTCCTGGAGGTTAAGGGGAAAGGGTCGGCGCGCGAGGCGACCGAATTGCTGGCGACGTTGTGGGCCGTCGAGCAGAAGGAGCCGGTGCTGGGGCCGGTCGGCCCGCTGCTGATCGGCCACGCTTACCGCGACCTGGACCAACCGGACGAGATGATCGCGGTGTACCAGAAGGCGCTGTCCGGGATCAAGGGCCCGGTCGCTGCCGAGATGTCGTACGCGGTGGCCCAGGACCTCTCCGAGCACAACAAGCTCGAGGCGGCGCGCAAGCTCTACCTGCCGCTGTCGAAGATGGAGGGAAGCCGATGGGCGGCCTCGGCGCAGCTGCGCCTGGCGGAGATCGCCCTGCAGACCAGGCGGCCCCAGGAGACGCTGCAACTGTGCCGCAAGCTGCTGGCGGACAAGCAGGCGCCCCAGCGCGACGTGCTGCTCCTGATGGGCCGGGCCTACGAGGAGGCCGGCGAACCTCGCAAGGCGGCAAGCTGCTTCAAGGGGGAAGTGCCGGAGTAGCCCGCCTTGCCGCTTGCGGCTTCGCAGGAAAGATTGCGAAGCCGCAAGCGGCGAAGTCCTTGTTGTTACCGTTTCTAAACGAGCACCTTCCGATAGGCGTCTTCACTGAACCCGACCAGCAGCGTCTTGCCCTGGAGCAACGTCGGTGCCTTGAGGTTGCCCGTCGGTCCGAGGAGGTGCGCCGCCAGCGTGTCGTCGTCCGGGGGCGATTTCTTCATGTCGAACTCGACGACTTTTTTGCCCTTGGCGATTACCACGCGCTCGGCGGTCTTCGCCAGCGCCAGCGCCGCGTCGCGGCCCTTGCGCTGCCGGGCGGCATCGGTCCGCTCGTCCACCGCCAAGTCGTTCGTCTCAAGGAACCCTTGAGCCTTGCGGCAGCTCATTCAACTCTTGCGGTGATACATCCAGTCGATCGTCCGGGCCATTCGGACTCCTCCCGAATTCGGCGAGCGGGGGGCGTCAGCCCCCCGGTGCCCTCACCGGGGGGCTGACGCCCCCCGCTCGCCGGTCAATACTTCGGCATGCTCGGGTCGATCCGCTCCGCCCACGCCAGGATGCCCCCCTGGAGGTTTTTCAGCTTCGTGAATCCCTGCTCGCGCAGCAAGGCGATGGCCTTCTGACTGCGCGCGCCGCTCTTGCAGTGGACGACCATTTCGCGATCCCGGTCCAGTTCGCCGAGGCGCTGCGGCAGCTCGGGCAGCGGCAGCAGCGTGCTGCCGGGGATGCGGCAAATCTGGTACTCCGGTGGGTTGCGGACGTCGAGGAGGAAGACCTTCTCGCCCCGGTCGAAGCGGGCCTTCAGCTCCTCAACAGTCGTCTCGCCGCCGGCACTCGCGGGCGCCGGCGCCGCCTCCTGTCCGCGCACGCCGCAGAACTGGTCGTAATCGATCAATTGTGTGATCGTCGGCCGGTCGCCGCAGACCGGGCACTTCGGGTTGCGCCGCACCTTGAACTCGCGGAAGCTCATCTCCAGGGCGTCGTAGAGCACCAGTCGGCCGACGAGCGGCGTCCCCTTGCCGAGGATCAGCTTCAGCGCTTCCGTCGCCTGAATGCAGCCGACGAGGCCGGGCAGGATGCCAAGGACGCCGCCCTCGGCACAGCTCGGCACCTCGCCCGGCGGCGGCGGCTCGGGGTAGAGACAGCGGTAGCAAGGCCCCCGGCCGGGGTAGAACACCGACGCCTGGCCGTCGAAGCGAAAGATGCTGCCGTACACGTTCGGCTTCTTCAGCAGGACGCAGGCGTCGTTGACGAGGTAGCGCGTCGGGAAGTTGTCGGTGCCGTCGATGATGACGTCGTACGGCTCGAAGAGCTGCAGGGCGTTGGCCGAGGTCAGGCGCGTCTCGTAGAGGTCGAGGCGTACGGCGGGGTTGATGGCCCGCAGGCGGTCGGCGGCCGACTGCAGCTTCGGCCGGCCGACGTCGGGGGTGCCGTGCAGCACCTGGCGCTGGAGGTTGCTGAAATCGACCACGTCGAAATCGACCAGGCCGATGCGGCCGACGCCGGCCGCCGCCAGGTACAGGCCCAACGGCGAGCCGAGGCCACCGGCGCCGATGAGCAGCACGCTCGCGGCCTTGAGGCGCTGCTGCCCTTGGACGCCGACCTCGGGCATGATGAGGTGACGGCTGTAGCGGGCGACCTCGTTGGGAGACAGTTCGGGGAGGGACGACATGGCAGCTTTCACGGACCAATGTTGAGCCGCTTGCGGCTTAGCGTTCGCTTCACAAGGGTGAAGCGAACGCTAAGGGCTAACGGAAAAAACGTTTGTATAGGTGAACAAGGAACGAGCCCAGTTTCTTGATCCTTGGTCCGCGGTTTGCACGTGCGCGTCAGGTGAAGGAGGGCTCTCCCATGCG
>DATFNV010000673.1:0-20426 GCA_035266225.1 Gemmataceae bacterium | reverse complement strand
GTCCACGTCCGCGGGCCGAACCCCGGCGACAACTACTGCGCCTGCCCCGACTTCGCCACCAACACCCTCGGCACCTGCAAGCACGTCGAATTCACCCTGGCGGCCCTGGAGCGCAAGCGCGGCGCCGCCGAGCAGCTCCGCGCCGGCTACCAGCCGGAGTACAGCGAGATCTACCTCCAGTACGGCGCCCGCCGCGAGGTGCGCTTCCGTCCCGGCAGCGCCTGCCCGGTGCCTCTGGCCCGGGTCGCCGGCCGCTTCTTCGACGACGACGGCACGCTGCTGGCCGAGGCGTTCGGCCGTTTCGAGGCCTTCCTCAACGAAGCCGGCAAGCTCGACCACGATCTGCGCACGCACGACGACGTGCTGTCGTTCATCGCCGAGGTGCGCGACGCCGACAACCGCCAGAAGCGCGTCGGCGAGGCCTTCCCGCGCGGCACCCGCAGCGCCGGCTTCAAGGACCTGCTGCGCGTACCGCTGTACGAATATCAGCGCGAGGGTGTCCTGTTCGCCGCGCGTGCCGGTCGCTGCCTCCTCGGCGACGAGATGGGACTCGGCAAGACGGCCCAGGCTATGGGCGCGGCCGAGATCATGGCCCGCCTCTACGGCGTCGAGCGCGTCCTGGTCGTCTGCCCCACGTCGCTCAAGCACCAGTGGCAGCGCGAGATCGAGCGCTTCGTCGGCCGCTCGCTGGAAGTGGTCAACGGGATGCGCGCCCGCCGCGAGCGGCACTTCGCCACCGACACCTTTTACAAAATCACTAATTACGACACTATTTATCGCGACATCGACCTGATCGACCGCTGGTCGCCGGACCTGGTCATCCTCGACGAGGCGCAGCGGATCAAGAACTGGAACACGCGCACGGCCCGAAGCGTCAAGCGCATCCAGTCGCCCTACGCCATCGTGCTGACCGGCACGCCGCTGGAGAACCGGCTGGAAGAGCTGGTGTCGATCGTGCAGTTCGTGGACCGCTTTCGTCTGGGTCCGACGTTCAAGCTGCTGCACGAGCACCAGGAGCGCGACGACTTCGGCAAGGTCATCGGCTACCGCAACCTCGACCGGATCGGCAAGACGCTGCAGCCGATCCTGCTGCGGCGGCAGAAGGACCAGGTGCTCGACCAGCTGCCCGGGCGCCTCGACAGCAACGTCTTCGTGCCGATGACGCCCCTGCAGACGAAGCACCACCAGGAGAACATGGAGATTGTCGGCAACATCGTGCAAAAGTGGCGCAGGTACGGCTTCCTGACCGAGGCGGATCAGCGGCGGTTGATGATCGCCCTCCAGCGGATGCGGATGTCTTGCGACAGCAGTTACCTGGTCGATCACCGCACCGACCACGGCTTCAAGGCGGATGAGGCGGCGACGCTGCTGGAAGAAATCCTCGAAGACCCGGGGACGAAGGTCGTCATCTTCAGCCAGTGGCTGCGGATGCACGAGCTGCTGGTGCGCCGCGTCAAGGAGCGGGGCTGGGGGCACGTCGTCTTTCACGGCAGCGTGCCGGGGGTGAAGCGCAAGGACCTGATCGACCGCTTCCGCGACGATCCGGAGTGCCGGTTGTTCCTCTCGACCGACGCAGGCGGGACGGGGCTGAACCTGCAGCACGCGACGGTGGTGTTCAACATGGATTTGCCGTGGAATCCGGCCGTGCTGGAGCAGCGCGTCGGCCGCGTCCACCGGCTGGGTCAGACGCGGCCGGTGCGGGTAGTGAACTTCGTGGCGCAGGGCACCATCGAGGAGGGGATGCTGTCGGTGCTGAAGTTCAAGCGGTCGCTGTTCGCTGGGGTGCTGGACGGCGGCGAGAAGGACGTGTTCCTGGGCGGCAGCCGGCTGAACAAATTCATGGAGTCGGTGGAGAAGGCTACGTCCGCCATCCCGCCGCAGGAGATGCTCGACGACGCCGCGGAGGCGCTGCACCGCGCGCCGATGGAGGGAGACGAGGAGGAACCGCGGCCGTCGCGACGGCGCGGCCGGCCGGGGCGAGCGGGCCAGCCGGGGACGGCGCCGACGGGGGCCGGGGCGCCCGCGGCGGGTGGGATGCCGGGACCGGCGGTGGACGATCCGTGGTCGGGGTTGTTGCAGGTGGGCATGGCGCTGTTGCAGCAGCTGGCCGGGGCCGCCGGCGGCGGCGCGGGGAACGGCAAGGGCGGTGCGGCGCGACCGGGAGGTGGTTCAGCGGCGGCGGTGGTACGCGACGAGAGGACGGGCGAGTCGTACCTGAAGGTGCCGCTGCCGCAGCCGGAGGTGCTGGAGAATGCGCTGAAGGCGGTCGGGGCGCTGCTGGAAGGGCTGCGGAAGTAAGAGACTGCTGCGATTGACCTTAACATGCGCAGGAGGGTATCGTGGGGGTGGGATAGGAGATGGTTACGAGGGTCGTGCCGGAGGAGGCCGTTCGCATGTCGTCAATCGGAGCGCCGCCGTTCTCGAACCTCTTCGCCGTGCCACCCTGGCCCGTGCGGAAGTTCACCGTTGCCGAGTACCATCAGCTGATTCAGGCGGGCATCCTCACCGAGAATGATCCCGTCGAGCTGATCGAAGGGTGGATCGTACCGAAGATGCCGCACAACCCCCCGCATGACGGCACCGTCGATAATGCCCGCGAACGGGTTGAACGCCTCCTCCCAACGGGATGGCGCGTCCGCGTACAGTCGGCGATCACCACGGCCGACAGCGAGCCGGAACCGGACGTGGTCGTCGTGCCCTCCCCTGCCAGCCTCTACTACACGCGGCACCCCGAGCCCCATGAAATCGCTGTCGTGATCGAAGTAGCAGAATCGTCGCTAGCACGCGACCGCGGTGAGAAGTGCCGGTCGTACGCCCGGGCGTGTATCGTCTGTTACTGGATCATCAACCTGGTCCATCGGCAGGTCGAGGTCTACACCGATCCGACCGGCCCGACGGGCATCCCCTCCTACCGGCAGCGCATCGACTACGGCCCGACCGATTCGGTGCCCCTCGTCATCGCCGGTCAGCAAGTGGGGTTGATTCCCGTGGCGGACCTGTTGCCCTGAGGTGCCCATGCCCCAGAAAAAGAAATCGCCCGCCAAGGCCAAGGCCGAACCGGCGCTGCTCAGGCGGCTCCGCCGGCACTTCGACACCGACCCGGCCGAGCTGCCCATCGTCGAACAGGAGTTCGCCGTCTACCAGCGGCCAAACCTCCACCTTGCCCTCGAAGAAACCTTCGCCGAACCGCGGCGGCGGGCCGAGCAAATCGGCGTCCTCATCCTGGAGCAGTACCGCGAGGCGCGGCTGGCGGAGCTGACCCGGGCAACCTCGGCCAAGCGCTTCGACGAGGGGCCAGTCAAGTACATCGACGTCCCCATCGCCAGCGGGCGGCAATTGGCCTGCGTGAAGCGCGCCCTGTACCTGTTCCGCGTTGAGGACAAGCCGGCCCGGAAACACCTGCGTGATCAGGACGGAGGTAGGGACGACGTACAATGGCTACGACCGTTCCCGCGTCACTGCCTGCCGCCGCAGCTCGCGGGCGTGCGCCACCGCGTCGGTAATGTCGGGCTGCGTGCCGACGAGACCCGCGCCCTGCCAGTAAGCCAGCAGTTCCGCGCCAGTGCGCGGCTGAGGCCCTGCGACTCGTCCCGCGGCCAACAGTCGCAGGGCGTACTCCGCGAGAGGGAGGTGGAGCCGGGCGGCCTCGGCGGCGAGTTCGGTTTCCAGTTGCGGCGGCAATTCCAGAACAAGGCTCATGCTTGGATCCTCTTTCTCTCGCAGGGAGCAGCGCGGCGGGGAAAAGGTGTCGGGAGTCGAATCGACTCCCGACACCTTTTGCTCTCCGATACCTTTTGCTCTCAAGAAACTATTCTCGACCATTTTTATCCGTTTTCCACGCTCCCGCTTCCGCCGGGAGCGGGCGAAGCGGTTACCGGCCATGTCGCTGGCAGGACGAGCAGCAGCGCGAGGTCCGGCTTCTGAGCGATGAACCAAACTCGGGCCTTCTGCCGGAGCGTCTCGCCCAGCATGGCGCGGATGCGGTCGGCCTCCGGGTGCTCGGGTTTGAGGCGGAAAACCCCATCGTGGCCCTGAAAGAGGATTCGGGCGCGATCGGGCTCCTCTTCCCAGAGTTGCGTTGGCACGTCGTTGTCGGCGTGGATCAGTTCTGTGATGGCCTGTCCCTCACCGAAGCTGATGCCGACGGGCTGTTGGCGTTCCTGACTGCGCCGTGCCAGCCGCAAGTAGGTCGCATAGTTGGCGTCGCGGACGGCGAGACGCCCGTGACCCCCTTCCTGGAAACGGAGCGCGGCGCCGCTGGCATCTTCCTGGATCTCCCGGACAACCAGCAGCTTTATTGGCGTCGTCAGTGTTTCGGCCATGGCGCTGTTCTGTCCGGTGGAACCTTCCAGGTGCGCTCGGCCAGTTCACTCGCCGCGGCCACCACCGCAGCCAGGTCGCACTGGTACAGCCAGGAACCGCTGAAGCTGTTTAACTCCACCAGCCACAGCCGTTCCTCCGACTCGCACACATCCAGCATGAAGATGGGGTCGGGACGCCACCGCACATCCGAGAGCATGGACTCTGCGAAACCCGTGACCTCCTCCGGGCAGCCCGCGGCAAGAACTCGCTGGCCCTGCACAGCGTACTGGCTGCCCGAGATAACCCTATCACCAGCGACGACCAACCGCCACTCGCGCGCGATCGGCTTCGGGGCGGCGATGACAACCAGCGTGACCGGGTCATAGCGAGTCGGGGCCAGGGCGCTGGCGAATGCCTCTCGCTCGACGCGCCGGCCCACGAAGAGTTTGTGGCAACTCGTCGGGCGTGCGAATACCGCATCATCCCCACCAAAGATCGAGAACAACCAGTCGCGCTGGCGAATCGCCTCCACTCCCGGCATGATAGCGTAGTGCTGATTCAACAAGAACTTGCCGAAGTAGGCGAAGTAAACGGCGCAGTCGAGGTTCTCCGCGCAGCACCAAGCGCCGGGAACCCACCGATGGTGAAGCTGGATCTGCCGAGCGAAAGGGAAGGTGCCGTAGGCGATAATGCAGCTGTCGGGCGAGAGCGCCTGCCCACCGATGACCGGGGCAAAGCCCTTCTTCAACGCCTGATGCGGCACGATGTCGCCAGCCATCCCCTGCCGCCGGATCTCGTCCAGCAGCGGGGTAACTTCATTGCCGTAAACCCCGGCTTCGATCAGCCACGTCGGACGCATCCCCGACTCTCCTTTTCACTTGACGAGACAGATCATCGCTTTCGGTACAGATCGAGATCGGTTTTCCCCGTGATAAGCGCAAAGGCGTCGCGCACCTGCTCGAATCCGGCGCGCAGCAGGAAGTTCGAGTTGCGCCCATAGCTCTTGGCCCCGAGGAGGAAGAAGTTCGGCTCCGGGTTCCGCAGCACGTTCGGCCCCTGCGGCGGGATGCTCAGGCAGTCGGCGCCGACGTGCTTCAGGAGCGACGCCGCCAGGGCCATCGGGCCGAGCGAGGCGTAGCACTCGTGGACCTGCAGCTCGCGGTAGATGCCCGCGTCCGGCGTGTAGCCGACGTTGCCGACGACGCGTTCCACCTCCCACGTCTTCTGTTTGCCGCCGCAGCGGGCCGTCACCTTGAACCCCTTGTCCGGCCCCAGCCACTCGACCGCCTCGACGGCCGACTGCGGATGAAACTCGACGTTCCCCTCGCCGCGCGTGGCCAGGGTGTTTGCCTTGACGGCGAGTCGGTCGCGCTCCTTGAGCGGGTCGTTGGCCACGCGCTTGATCGGCTGCGACTTGGCGCCGCGCGCCAGCCACACCACCCACGTCGAGGCATTCTGCTCCGCGAGCGCCGCCAAGTTGCACACCGTCGTCGCCGCCGAGTAGCCGGCACCGACGACGAGCACGCTCCGGCCGGCGTAATCGGCCTTCTTCTCGCCGAGGACGTCGGGGAGGCCGTAGGTGATGTGCGGCTCGGCCGCCCCCTCGCCCGCCGCGGGGATGCCGCCTTCGCCGAGCCAGCGGTGCTGTCCGTAGGTGCCGGTGCAATCGAGGACGACGTCGGCCTCCTCGACCGTCTCGCGCCCCTTGGCGTCGCGCAGCAGCAAGCGGAACGGCTGTCCCTCGCGCTTCATGTCCTCCTTGAGCAAGCCGCGCCGCCCGACCTGCACCACCTGGATTCCCGGGCGCAGGCAGTCGCGCAGGGCCGCGGACTGGGTCAGCGGCTCGAGGTAGCAGGTGACGTGCTCGCGACCGGTGACGCAATCGCCGTCGGCGGGGAAGTCGCGGCGCGGGTTGTCGGCGAGGAGGGCGGCCCGGCCGAGCGGCGTCGCGTTCATGCCGAACGGGCTGAAGAGGCGGACGTGCCCCCAGCGCCGCAGGTGCTCGCCGGGCCGGCCGCGCTCGTAGACCGTCACCGGCAAGTTGAGGGAGCGCGCGGACAGCGCCGCCTCCAACCCGATGGGGCCGGCGCCGAGGACGGCGATCCGCGGGGGGTCGGGTTTGGCCATCACGAATCCCTCCGATGGATGGCCGCTTGCGGCTTAGCGTTCGCGCGAACGCTAAGCCGCAAGCGGCTCAGACGGTCCCTTCCAGCAACCCCAGGTCTCCTTCCGGGGCGGCGTCGCGGCCGTCCTTGAGGTGCTGCTCCACCTTGTACACCTCCGCCATGAGCCGGCGCAGCTCGCGCAGAACCGCCGGCGCGTCCTCCTTCAAGCGGGCGTTGAGTCCCTGCGCCTGCGCCGCCACCGCCTTCAACCGCTCGTCCAACTTCGGCTTCCCCTTGAGACGGACGCGCTTCCACACCGCGGCGAGGTAGCTGCGGAAACGCTCCAGCAGCGCCCGCGCCTCCTCGTCGGCCGGTCGCGGCTTCGCCCGCGGCCCTTCCGCCGGCGCGTTGGGCAAGAGCCCGCCGAGGTGGAAGAGGTACTTCTGCAAGTTCTCCCAGGAAGTGCGGTACAGCGCCTGATTGCGCTCGTCTTGGGCTTGCCGGGCGAAGCGCTCCTGCTCGTGGACGTGAGCCGACAGCGCCTCGCGCTCGCGCCCCGTCGCCTCGGCCACCACCGCGGCCAGGTTGAGCGCCTCCGTGACCAATTCCTGAAAGTGCGGCCAGGGCGGGTCCAGCTCCTGCCCCTGCCGTGCCTCCAATTCGTCCAGCACGTCGCGCAGCTCCGCCATGCGCTGGATCGCCTTCGGTTCGTCGTCGTAGCGCAGGGCCTCGGTCAATTCCTGGCGCAGTTGTGCCACCCGTGTCCGGACGCGCGACCGATAGCCACCGCTGAAGTTCGGCAGCAATTCGTCGATCTTCTTGTGCGCCTCGTCGATCGCGGCCTGCGTCGGCCGGCGGGGCGGCGGCGGCGCCTCGATGGCGGCGGCCTCGCAGCGCCCGCTTTCTTTCACCCGAACGCGGACCTGGATGTTGTGTTTCACATCGATGGACAGCTCCACCTCCACCGGCGAGCCGAACGGCAGCCACGGGTCGAGGTCGCGAATGACCATCTGCTTGATGACGCGGTTCTCCTCGAAGATCGGCACGACAATGCGGCCCGACTGATCGACGGTGCGGCAGGTGCAGGCGAAGGTGCCGGGTAAGGTGGCGCCGATGGGGGCGACGACCTGCTTGACGCGCTGCCGCGCTCGGTTGAGTACCTCGATCTGCAAAGGTTTCGTAATAAGCTGCGTCGGCAGGACGCCCTGCCCCAGCGCCCGCCCCGCCGCGCCGTGGGACACGCACACCGGGAAGCTCACCAACTCCTGGCCGACGTTGTCGCAGAGGGTCAATCCAAGCACGTTGCCCGTCTCCGGCCGTAGCGTCACGTCCTGCGCGAACGCCCCGTCCGGCTCCAGGAACGCCTCTCCGGCCGGGCCGTCGGCCGTCTGGACGCGCACCGAGCCGCCGTGGCGCACCTCCGCCGCGCCGGGGCCGCGGACGCAGCCGACCAGGGTGTACGCCGGCTCCTGCACGTTGACCGGGCTGGTGACGTGGATCTCCAGCTCCAGCGCCGGCTCCTCCAGGCCGAGCCCCAGGTCGAGGTCGGGGAGGAAGCTGTGGGGCCGCTTCAGGTCGGGGAAGAGGTAGCGCGTGCCGTAGGTGGCGGCGCGCAGGGCCGCCCCGTAGGCGACGCACAGGTCCGGCTCGCTCAGCAGCGGCTCGGCATGGCGCACGTGCTCGGGGAGGCTCGGGTTGCAGAAGGCGGCGCGGACCGTGTCGCGGACCAACGGCACGCGCGACGAGCCGCCGACCAGGACGAGGTAATCGATGTCGCACAGGCGCAGGCCGGCCTTGTCGCGGGCGCGGGCCAGGGCCTCGTGGCAGCAGTCGATGGTGCGTGCCACCTTGTCCTTGATGAGGCGCTGAAACGTCGCCCGGTCCACGTCCACCGCCAGCGACACCGTTCGCCCGTCGGCCCCGGTCAGCAGGTCGGGGATGAAGCGCTCCACGCGCTCCAGGGTGGTGAGGTCAATCTTGACGCCTTCGGCGACGGCGACGAACTTCGAGAAGTCGGGCGCGTCGTCCGCGACGCCGAGCGGCTCGGCGAGGTGGGACGCCAGCAGCCGGTCGAAGTCGTCGCCGCCGAGGAACGGGTCGCCGCTGACGCTGAGGACCTCGTAATCGCTGAAGCGCTTGCGGATGACCGAGACGTCGAAGGTGCCGCCGCCGAGGTCGTACACCAGGTAGGTCGCGTCGCCGTGCCCCTCCAGCCAGGAGTAATAGATGGCGGCCGCCGTCGGCTCGTGGAGCAGCTCGACGACCTCGAAACCGGCCAGCTCGCCGGCCTGGCGCGTCGCCTCGATCTGATTGTGGTTGAAGTAGGCCGGCATCGTGATGATGGCCGAGTCGAGGACGTGAGTGCCGTCGTTGAGCGCGTAGGCCAGCAGCTCGCGCAGCTTGAGGAGGATGCGCGCCGACACCTGCGGCGGCGTCAGAGTCTCGGGGCCGACTGCGAAAGTGCGCTCCAGCCCCATGTGCCGCTTGACCGAGGCGACGGGGCCGCCGGGGTTGCCCTTGAGGGCCGCGGCGGCACGGCCGACGACGGGATGGCCCGGCTCGGCCAGGTAGCCGACGACCGAGGGGACGATCTTGTGGCCGTGCTCGTCCTGCCCCGTGATGAGGGCGCTGTCGGTGGCGTCGAGCATGGCGATGACGCTATTCGTCGTGCCGAGGTCGATGCCGATGGTCTTGCGAATCTTCATGGCGCGGGCCGCAACTTCGTAAGGGACGGAACGGATTGATTGTCGCGGTTCGATCGCAAGATTGCCAGAGCGATCCGTCGGCAGCGGCGGGGCGCGGAGCGGAGATCACGAACCGATGACCCAGGCGCGGTCGTCCTCCCGGGTCGGGTTCCCCGCTTCATGGCATGGTTTTGCCGCCCAGGAGACCCAGGACGCTGCCGAAGCCGAAGGTATAAAGGGTGGCGCAGTTGTCGGAGAGTCGCTTGGCCTCGTCGCCGAGTTCCTGGTGGTGGACGAGGTAGAGGTGGACGAAGAAGAGGAGGAGCGAGACAAAGAGGGTCGCGGCAAAGGCCACGCAGAAGAAGGGGGTGAGTTTGCGAGCCGGCTCCAGTGCCGGGGGCGTCTTCGTCATTTTCCCGTCTCCTTCCTTGCCAATTCTTCGCGCGCACGGCGCACGGCCTCAGTCACGTCATTCCCTTCGGCGTCGAGATAGGTGGTGCGGAATGGATGCATCAGGGCGTGGACAACGACGGCGCGAGCCAACCGGGAAAACGCCAGCATGGCGGCGAGGCCGCCGAGAAAGGCGGCGAGGATTACATAGTCGAAGGCGTCCATCGGCGGCCCCTTTTGACAAGAAAGGGACGGGTCCGACGTGATCTGGCGCGGGACAGCCCGTCCCTCTTCCCGTGTGTGCAATTAGCATACCGCCTTGCGTGGAGTTCGTCCAGTCGTTAGCCAGGGGTTGCATCCCTGGGGCTCAGCGGTAAGTCCTGGCTACCTCATGGCTCAGCTGTCCCTGTAGTGCTTGCTCGTGTGAAAACTAATGATCCAGGCGCGGTCATCCTCCAGGGTCAACTCAATGTACAGGCCGCGCCCGTCGGCGTCGTTCATGACGTAACCGTCGGGGAGCGACTCTTCGGGCTGCCCGCGCTTGCCGTGTCAGGAACGCGCGCCGACACCGTTCGCTTCCCCGACCAGCAGGCCGTTGGGATTCTACCTGGGGCACTTGCGGAGAGGAACGAACGGAGGCCCCCTCTTGCACCGCTGCGGAAGAAGCGGGTACGATGAGCGACAGGATACGCTCCTGAGGAGGGCCCAGTCATGCAACTCCCCATTCTCATTGAACCCATCGGGGGCGGGGGCTTCCGCGCTCGGGTCGGCGAGCCGTTTGCGCTCAGCGCCGAGGGGGACAGTGCCGAAGCGGCGACACGCGAAGTCGAGCGGCTCATTGCCCAGCGCTTGCGCAGCGGGGCCCGGCTCGCGACGATCACGGTGCCGAATGGCTCATCATCTCCCCCTCCGCTACCCTTCCCAGCCGATGAACTCTACAAGACCGATCTCTCCTACAAGGCGTTGCAAGAGGCGATTGAGGAATACCGGCGGCTCGACAACGAAGCGGAGGGCATCCATCCGGGGGAGCCCGCCGGTTCATGAGCCGCTACCTCCTCGACACGGACACGATCACGCTCGCCCATTACGGACAGGCGGCGGTCGTGCAGCACCTCGCCGCGCATCTCGACGCCGACGTTGCTGTCCCCGCCCTCAGCGTGCAGGAGCAGATGCGCGGTTGGCTCGCCCACCTGAGTCACCTCCGCACACGCCCGCAGATGGCGGACTGGTATGACTTCCTGGTTAACCGTATGTTTCCGATCTGGAAGCGGTATGCCTTGCTGCCGTTCCCCGAGCCGGCCATCCTGCGCTACGAGCATCTCAAGACACTGCGCCTGAACGTTGGGGCGATGGACCTGCGCATCGCCGCCGTCGCCCTGGAGAACGGGTTGACTGTCGTGACGCGCAACCGGCGCGATTTCGGCCGCGTCCCGGGGCTGACGACCGAGGACTGGTCGGTGTGATTCTGACGCCACCAATGAATCCGCAAGACCTGTCGTTTGTCCTAGCCGCCCGCCCGGGAGTTCTTGGCAGGTTTCTGTCCCTTGCCCGCGTTGCCGTGGGTGATAACCTGGACCTCCAGCAACGCCTGGTACTGGGCCTCATTGACAAGGAGGAAGCGCTCTTTCTGGCCGACTCCTTGCCACGTGCCTCCCACGCGGGTAAGCACTTCAATCGCCTTTTCATATTGTTCTTGGCTGGTGATGGGCACGGCGGGCATCAGCATTCCCTCGCGGTTATCGGTCCGCACAACTTCAGTTCATTCTGCTCGGACTGCCCACCGTCCCTCAATGGTAAGCTCGGCCTGCGCGCCCGCTGCTTCAGCGGCAAGTCCTCGCTACGCGGCAGCCGATGGCGTCGGGGAAACGCCCCGCGTCCCCGGGGGCGCTCATAAATGATATTAAGGACATAATTAGCATAATTTACGCATTATGGCGGCTCAATCCCAAACTGAAAAAGTATAAAAGGATAAAGAGAATATTGTAATCAGTTAAGGCGGAAACAGGGCCGGAAGCTGTGGTAGAACATGCGGCCGCTGGGGAGGAAACTGACGCGGTACGCGGAGCGGCAGTGGCCGGCGTCATCGCCCCAGGAACCGCCGCGGAGAATACGACTAAATTTATTACTTATATCTTCATTATCTTTATATATTCCTACTACATATATATCTTGACACCACTGCAAGGCGTTGCCATGCATATCGAACAGGCCCAGTCCGTTCGGCTTCAAAGACCCTACTGGATGCATCATCCGATTGGCATTGAGGATGTACCAGGCGTAATGACCCAGCAGGGCCTCATCAGAACCATGCGACCAGGCCGTCACCGTGCCCGCGCGGCAGGTATATTCCCATTCCGCCTCCTGCGGCAACCGGTAGCCCGACAGCTCCCGGTAATTCGCCTTCAGCTTCATGCCCGCGGCATACTCACCCTTGGCGTTGGGCTCGTAGCACCACTGGTCCTTGGGAACCTTCTCCTGCGCGCTCAACCAGTTGCAATACGCCGCCGCATTGAACCAGCTCACGTAGTTGATCGGCGTGTCCTCGCCCGGGCTGATTTGCGTTTCGTATTGGAAGTCCGGCCGAAACTTCTTGAACTCGGCCACCGTGACCAGGTTGACCGCCACGGCGAAGGAGTAGTCGATCTTCACCCGGGGGCGGTCTTTACCGGCAAACCGACCCTTCTCCTCTGGCGGCGAGCCAATCTCGAATTCGCCCGGGGCGGGGATCACCGCGAAGGTCTGCCCCTGGCCGTTGACGTACCAGCGCGGTTTCACGACCTCCCCGGCCCTAGGCCGGCGACCCGCCGCGATCTGCGGGAGCCGGTCTGCCATCTTCCAGCGGCGCAGCAGCCATTTCACCGCAGAATGAAGGCCCGGATCGGGTTCGTCCCGGTAGTCCTTCTGGACTCGATCCAGCAGCGGCCCGCGCGTCACCTCCGCCCGCTGGTCCGCGCTGTAATCGCCCAGGGCCAGCAGCAGCCCCTGGCGGATCGAGGGGTCCTTCTCCTCGTCCCCCAAGAGACGGCTCGCCAGGACAGCCGGATCGACCCCCAGCGCGACACAGCGATGGACGAGGTAGGTCCGGCACGTCGGGTCCTCGCCCTGGTGAAAGAACGACCAGACACGCTCGGTTCGCCCCAGGTGCAGCAGCGCCACCGCCGCCTGCGCCTGCTGCCGGGCCAGCGCCTCCCTCTCCTCCTGGCTGGCACCAGCCGGCAGCGAGCGCTCCAGTTGCGCGTGCAGCGCGGCGGGCGCGTCCTCGGGATAGGCACGCAACATGGCCAGGAACGCGGCAAAGCCGCCGGCGTCGGCCTCCACCAGGCGCCTGACCTGATGGGGAATGAGATGCGCCCGAACCGGGTCCAGCAATTCGGCCCAGTCCCGCAGGAGAAGAATGTTCTCCGCGGCCAGGCAGCGCACGACTGCGTCGCCGACCCCGGCCCAGCGCGGGTCGTCCCCGTCGGACAGGGCCAGGATACACGCGGCCCGCAAGCGGCGCGGCCGGCCCTCCGCCTCGCCCTGCAACACCGGCCAGAAACGCGCGGCCGAATCCGGGGCGTGCTTGTGCAGCGATTCGCACATCACCTTCACCTCATCCGGCCCGCCGGCCGCCAGCAGCCGGTCGCAGAGGTAGTCGGCCTGACCCGGATCAACCGGCAGCAAGGCCAGGGCGACGTGCAGGCGCTTGCCGTCGCCGAGACCCTCCTCAGTCCATTTGTCACGCAGCAGCGGGTCGGCCCAGCGGCGGTACGGCTTCAGGTCGTGGACGACCTCCGGCACGTCGGCCGTTTTGGCGGCCAGCAGTGTGTCCAGCAGCGCCCGCGCCCGCAGCGCCCCGAACGTCCACCAGCCGCCGAACGCGAGGAGGGCCAGGACGAGTGCGAGCAGGGTGCCGCGAACGGCGTGAGAGCGGCCGGCGCGGCGCATCATCTTCTGCTGGGAAGGCGTCCAGTCGCGTTTGCGAGTATGGAGACGGATGTTGGCCCATTCCCACCAGGCGGGCAGGTGGCGGTTCTCCGGCTTGCTACTCCACAGGGCAGCGCGCTCGGCCAGGCGCAGCTCGGCTCGGCCGCGGCGCGTCTCCCGCTGCTTGCGCGTCAGCCAGTCCCGCAATGAGTGAACGAGGTAATCGTGGGTGAGTTGGTAGAAACGATCCGGCGAGCGGGGGGTGTCAACCCCCCGGTTGCTCGCCAAACCGGGGGGTTGACACCCCCCGCTCGCCGAGTCGTCCTTCCCCTCGGGATCGGTGGGCGTGATGAGGCGGACTTCGCTATCGAGGATGCGGATCAGGTCATCGAAGTCCCTGGGACGGCCGGCGTAGCCCGAGGCGGCCAGCAACTCGGCGTAAGACCGCATGTGACCCTTGATGTCGCTGCCGGATTCGGGCAGCAGCGCCTTCAGGACGGCCCGGGCCGCCTTCTGGTGATAGCGGTGCTCGGGGGGCGCGGTGGCAGCACTGAACGTCTCCTCCAGGAAGGTCGCGCCGACGCCCGCGGTGCCGCCGACGTCCTTCAACGTGGCGGGCGTCCACGACTTGCCCTTCATCATCTCGGCAAACAAGGCCAGGCGAACACAGACCACCTTGCCTTCCTGAGCCAAACCCGCCACCGCTTGCTCGAGGAACTGCTTCTGGTCCTTGCCGAGTTCACTGGTGCTCTCCGGCAAGGAACCGAAAGCCCGACCAAAGGCCGCCAGCACCTTGTGGGTGTGGCGAAGCGGGAAGAGATCGACCGCCGCGGAGTTCTGGCCTTCCAGAAGCCGATTTTCCAGGTCGCGCATGAATCGGGTCGCCGCCATCCAGAAATCATCCCGCACCATCACGACGCACTGCACCCCGCTACCATCGCACTGCCGCAGGGCCTGCACCAGGTCCGTGTTCTCCTCTTCCTTCCTGGCGTGCAGCCATTGCTCGAACTGGTCCAGGACGATCAGCACCTTCTTGCCCGCCGGGAGGCCCTGCCCTTGGCGCAGTGCGGCCAGCGCCTCCTTCAACCCCAGCTGCGCGGGCAGGGCCGGACACCGCTTCCGCAACCCGTTCAGCAGGCGCGTTTCCGTCTCCTGCGCGGTGGCCTCGACGTAAACGGCAATCACGTCGTCGGCCAGCCGGGGCAGCAGGCCCGCCTTGACCAGCGACGACTTGCCGCAGCCCGACGGCCCGTAGATCAGCCCCACGGCGAAGGTGTTGTCGGAGTCGGTCTCCTCAATGCGTGTCTTCCAGAAGCGAATGCTGTCCGGTAGCCCCTCGCGATCTCGTGGGCCGGGGACCAGTTCGAGGAAGAAATCGGCGTCGTGGGCGTCGAAGGAACGTAACCCCTTGGGCACGATCTTGACCGGCTGGCTTTCCGAGGGCGGGGCGGTTGGCGTGGGCAGCTCGGTCGCCGCTTGTGGCGTAGCGCTCGCCTGATTGATCGGTTCGCGAACCGATAAATCGGGTGAGCCGAGGAAGTGGCGCAGGTCGTCGGCCATGTCCTTGGCCGTCGTGTACCGCTCCGAGGCCCGCTTCGACAGGGCCTTGAGGCAAATCCGCTCCAGCTCCTTCGGGATCGTATCGTCCCATTGCCTTGGTGGACGTGGCTCATGCGTGGCGATCTGCTCCAGCAGTTCTTCGCGTGAGTCCGCATGAAATGGTCGCCGGCCCGTGAGCAACTCGTAGAAGACCACGCCCAGGCTGAAGACGTCACTGCGGCCATCGACGCGATGCCCCTCGCCACGCGCCTGCTCGGGACTCATGTAGGCCGGCGTCCCGGCGTACTTCGGGCCGTGGCCGACATGCTCCTCCTTGAGCGCCAGCCCGAAATCGACCACGAACGGTTGGCCACCGGCGTCCAGCAGGATGTTGCCGGGCTTGACGTCCCGATGCACCAGTCCCTTGCGGTGGGCGTAGTGCAGTGCCTCGGCGATCGTCGTCACCAGGGCCGTTGTCTCGCCGAAGGAAGGGCGACCGGCCTTGATCCTCTGCGCCAGGGTGCTGCCCTCGATGTACTTCGACACGATGAAGAACGGGCAGGTTTCGGTGTTGCCGACGTCGAACACGGGGACGATGTGCGGGTGGTCGAGGCCGGCCACCGTGCGGGCCTCGGTGAGATAGGCGCCGGCGTCTTCGGGCCGGGTCACCAGGTAGGGGTGCGGCATCTTGACCGCCACCCGGCGCTGGAGCTGTTCGTCGCGGGCCAGGTAGACGCGGCCGAAGCCGCCCTGGCCCAGCAGCCTCTCGACGCGGTAGCGGCCGATGTGGGACGGGGGATCGTCGGCCGGGGCAATGGGTTGCCCCTCCTGCTCCGGTACGGTCCTGACGGGGTCGGCGTGCTGGCTCATGGGGGCCTCGGGTCTGGGCCATGCGGGCGTGTACTCGCCCGGCTCATGGTAGCAGACCCGGGGCCCGGCGGAGGCTGCTTGCGCGACCGCAGGGCCAGCGTGCCCGTCAGCAGCACAAGGCCGCCCGCGAAGACAACCGCCACCCACAGGGCGCCGCGCGACAAGCCGCTGCCGTTCGGCGGCGCCGCTTCGGCCCGCTCACCGGCAGCCACAGCGGGGCACACCGGATTTTCCACGTCGGGAGATCCGTTGACAGCCCGCACGTCGCTCCAGTCCGCCGTCAGCAGCAGGTCGGTGCCGGGGTTGTCGCGCTTCACCGTGCAGGAGCAGTCTCCGCCGATGAACGACGCCGCCCGGCGCACGTTGTCCGGGGTGATGCCGGCGCCCACCAGGGCGTAAAGCACCCGGCCGCGGCCGAAGACCGGGAAGGCCATCGGCTCGCTGCGCCCCGCCAGGTCCGATTCGCTGCCGAGGAGCAGGCGCACCAGCACCCCCTCCGTGGGGTCATCGCGCCGCAGCCGCAGGAGCGAGGACGGCGGCGCGGCTGGCCGATTCTCCTCGATCGCCTTGGCGGCGGCCGCGTCGGTCTCCTTCGTGCCGCTCTCCAGCAGAAGCCAGACCGTTTCCCCCGCGTGCAGCCGGGCGGCCGCCTGGCGCCGGGCCGGCGAATCGAACAGCGCCGCGACCGCCTCCGGGGTTAGCGGGCCGGACCAGGCGTCCGTCTCGATCTTCATCGCCGCCGGGTAGCTGACCACCAGGGCCGGCCGCGCCGACACATCGGTCGTGCGGAGGCGCTCGGACAGATCCGCGGCGCTGGAGCGGTCGAGGTCGATCACCTGAACGGTCAGGTTGGCCGACGCGGCGCGCTCCTTCAGATTCTCTACGAGACGTTGCGACTTCGCGGCGAGCGCACCGCGATGGACAACGGTGGCGCGGTAGCTGTCGGCGGGCCAATTTTCCAGGGCGTAGTGGTAGACCGGTGTATCGCAGGCGCGCAGCGGCGTCACGGCGAGCAGGAGGAACATGGGGAGTAGCCAGGTGCGGCTCATGCGCTCCTCAAATTGGAAATCGCGCCGCTTGCGGCTTGGCGTTCGCGCTAAGCCGCAAGCGGCCGAGCGGCTTACTGTTCCACCGCCTCGATGCCGCACAGCACCGGCCCGTGCTTGCCGCCGGTCGCCGTCAGCGTGACCAGCAAGTCCTTGACCACCGTGACGCCCTTGAATTCCTTGACGACGCCGCGCCCCGGCCCGCCCGCCTCCCGGGAAATGTCGAAATCGTGCAGCAGGGTTCGGCCTTGCAGTCCCACGTCGAAGACCCGCTGCCCCGGCGGCAGCCGATCCGGCTCCACGAAGGTCAAACGCACCGTGTAGGTCCGCGGCTTGTTGTCCTGGGCCAGCGTCACCGCGACCGAGCGCAGGCCACGGGCGCCCGACGCCGCCACCCACGGATGGCCCTGTCCGCTCACCTGCGACTCATGCCGGCGGAACCAGTCGGGGGACGCCGGAGTCACGCTGACCGGCACGCGCGGCGACGGCCCGCCGGCGGTCGGGTACTCCAGCCAGAGCGTGCCGTCCTCCGCCTTGCGATTGCCCGGGGCGCCCAGGGCGATCCCCACGCGCCGCACAGGCCGCTTCACCTCGCGGGCGCCAAAGTACGTCCACATTTCGCCATCCGCCACCGGCACGAAGGCGAGCGACGCCTGGTTCTGGTAGCTGCACGTGCAGGTGCGCGTGTAGTCGGCGGCTGTTAGCAAGCCGTCGGCCACCACCAGGTTGTTGGTGCAGCCGGAGCGGAAGCCGCCCAGGTTGCCGGTGCCGCCGTCGTTGCACAGGTCGTAATAGCCCGCCGCTCCCGAGCGGAACGTCAGCAGGTTTTCCGACGCCGCCGGCGTGTTGCAGCCGTAGGTCCGCGCCCACGTCCACTCCACTTTCTCCCCGGTCAGCGGATCGTCGCGCATGAGCGGCGCGCCGGTCCGCAGGTCGCAGGCGCTCTTGTCCTTCAAGACCGTGTCGCCGCGGATCATCGCCGGGCCGAGGTAGTCCTTGCGATACCACAGAGCCTTGCCGTCGCGCCCCTGCCAGGCGCGCATCCCCTTCGGCTCGTCCGAGAGGTTGTCGCGCGTCACCCGGCCCGATTCCACCAGGACGTCGTGCTTGACCGAGTAACTCAGCCAGGTGCCGAAGACGTCGGCGGTGTTGCTCCAGGCCTCCTGGCCGGTGCGCAGGTCGAGGGCGACGAGGCGCGGCTTGGCCGGAGAGGCGTCGCCGCGGCGCAGCAGCCGCGCCAGGTGGTCGGCCGACGGCCGATCAATGACGTACAGCCGGCCGCCGCCGATACACAGGGCGTTGTGCCGGAAGCCGCTCCGCGCCGTCGCGGTCCACAGCACCTTCCCGGTCTGGCGGTCCATCACCACCAGGTTTTCGCTCGACGACACCGCCCCGACCTTGGCGCGCGCGTCGGGCTTGAGGGTGTTGGTCCCGGCGACGAGGTAGTTGTCGGCGACGGTCAGGAAGCCGCAGGTGGGCGGCTCCTTCCCCTTCGGCGGCAGCGGCAAACGGAACTCGGCCAGGCGCTCGCCGGTCGTGGGGTTGAGGCGCACGACCGACGGGCCATAGGCGACGTAGATGCCGTCGCCCAGGGAGACGTAGTTGCTGCCGCCGGCGTTAGCCCCGGGTTGGTGCAGCATGTTGTCGTAAGCCTTGCCGACGCCAGGGAGCTTCGCTTCCCAGAGCGGCCGGCCGGTGTAGATGTCGAGGGCGCGCATCATATCGACGCCCTCGATGAACAGCCGGCCGTCGATGACTTGCGGCTGCGGGCCGTGGCCGTGCCGCGGCAGGACGCCCTCGTTGGACGAGCCGCCGAACCAGAGCAGGCCGAGCGGCGCCTTGACGACCTTGTCCCGCGAGACGCGCGTGTTGGCGGCGTCGGCGTTCTCGTGAGTCCAGTCGGCCGACCCGGGCAGCGGACCCTCGCGCGTCAGCAACCGCCAGGCGCCGGCCTCGCGCACCTTGGCCTGGGCCAGCGTGGTTTCCCGACTTACCGCCTCGCTGAACGCCGCACGGTGATCGGCCGGCACAGCCAGGCAGGCCACGCCGCCATAGGGCCGTAGCGACGCGAACGCCTTCTTGACGAAGCCGGCCTGCCAGTCGATGCCGGCCGCGTCCGGGTCTTCCGACACCATCAGGCTCGCCAGGTACGGCGGCAGGTCCACGGCGTCGGGGCTTGTCGTACACAGCGCCACGCGCTCGCCGTACAGGCCGGCGTCAGCCATCGCCTTGCGGAAGTCGGCCGCTTTCTGCTCGTCGGGCTCGACGACGATCACGCGCAGCCGGCTCTGGCGGACGATTTCGTGAATGAGCCGGCCGCTGCCGACGCCCCAGGCGACGCAGTAGCCCTCGCGCACGCCGGTAGTGGTCAGGACGCTTTCGGCCTTCTCGGTCCACTCGTCGGCGTCCGACGGCTCGGCCGTGAGGCGGCGGTAGGTCTTGGGCTCGGAGTCGTCGGCGCCGAAGCAGTACAGGCGCCCCTCGCGCGTACTGACGAACAGGTGTCCGCCGCCCGCGACCAGGTGAGCGGGCCGGCCGTCCACCTTCGCCTGCCACGACGGCCGTGCGCCCGCCGCGCGCAGCGGTAGGTCATACGCCACCACCTGCCCCTCGGCGGCTCCGTAAAGCCGGGCCCCACCCCGGATGAGGACTTCGAGGCGCGGCACCGGCACCGCGGCCACCTTGCGCGGCTCCCAGGCGGTTTGCTTCCCCTTCTTCCCTTTGCGATCGGTTGTCTCTTTCGAGACGCGCGCCCGGCTCAGGTCGAAGGCCCGCAGCTCGCCGCCCTGGACGCCGTACAGCACGTCGCCGGCGACGACGGCCGGCTCGCCGACGGGGTCGAGGTCTTCGCCGGTGTCCAGGTCGAAGGCGAAGCCGCCGTTGAGGAACAGGTCCTTGCCGGGCAGCACCTCCGAGCCGCCGCCGATCTTGGAGTTATCGGCAAGGCGGTAGTGCAGCAACTTGCCGGTCTTGCGGTCGAGACAGGCCGGCACCGAGCGGCCGCTCGGGACGAGCAGCCGTTCGCCGGCCACCGCGAGCGTCCCCTGGGGGGCGACGCCGGCGAAGGAGTCGGCCTGGTGCGGCTGCTTGCGGTAGGTGGAGCCGTCGCCGTCGTTGCTCCAAACGACCTCGCCGCTGCGGGCGTCGAGGGCGTGGATGAAGATGCCCATGAACGGCCAGACGCCGGCCGCGAAGTAGACGGTGCCGTCGGCGACGACCGGCCCGCCGCGCGCCGGCCAGGTCGAGATGAGGCGATCGTTGCCCAGCACCTTGCGCTCCGACGGGCCGCCGCGGAACTTCCACAGCAGCCGGCCGCTCGCCGCCTCCAGGCAATACAGGTGGCCGTCGTCGGAGGCGACGAAGAGCCGGTCGTCCCAGGCGGCGGGGGCGAAGCGGACGGGGCCGTCGGTCGTGAAGGTCCACTCTTCGGCCCCGGTCTCGGCGTCGTAGGCGGTGACGCCGTCGGTGACGGAGGACGGGACGAAGACGCTGTGTCCCAGGAGGGCCGGTTTGGGGGCGACGTCGAAGGGCATTTTCGGCTGGTCGGGCCAGGCCGGCCGGGGCGGCGGGAAGTCGCGCACCCA
>DATFNV010000672.1:0-2836 GCA_035266225.1 Gemmataceae bacterium | reverse complement strand
CTATTCGTTATTGATGCCAACTGTCACGGACCTCTTTCGCGAGATGGTTTTGCCGCTCCATGCCATTTGGCACAATAGTGAATGTCCCCTTCAGCCTCCAGCCATTTCATAGCAGATCAACGCTCCCTGCACGGTTCCAGGCGGATGGCGCACTAAGAATGAGACTCTCCTCGAGGTACAAATGAACGCGATAAATTATTCATGATCAATCATGATTTATACAATTGGGGAGCCTTCGTATCAGGATGGTCAAGCCGCGGGACTGAAGCGATAATACCGGAGGAGGTTGACGTCGGTGCCACGAAGCCGTCTGATGCTCAAAGGTGTGGAGGTTGAAGTGAAACTCCTCGAAGAAATCCGGGCGTTTCCCGATCCGGTGCGGCGCAAGCTCGAGGCCGAGTTCGGGATCGACAGCGCCGAGTCGTTCTTCGCCTACGCGCTCGACAACCCCGCCGGCATGGCCCAGGCGCTTGACACCGTCCCCACCGAGGTGGACCGCCTGATCGGCATCGTCGAGGGCTACCTCCCCGCCGACTACCGCGAGCGCTGCCGCAACCCGGTCCGGCGCCCCCGCGGGCTGATCGTCGATCCCCGGCGCCTGAAGCCGCCTCAGCGGTAGGCCTCCAGGGCGTACTGCCGCACGTACTCGAAGAACAGCGTCCCGTAGCCGGCCCGGTATCGGCTGCCGGTCGCCCACGACTTGTTCCAAGAGTTGCGGAACAGGAACACTCCGCCCCCGGGCGCATCCGGCTTCGGCTCGTACCCGACCAGGCAGATCGCGTGGCCACCGTCCGGCTGTGAGAGCGGCAGCGGCAGGCCGATCTCGCCCGTGTCGGCCGCCGAGGGGAAGTCCCAGTTCGAGAACGTCAGGACCCCGACGACAACCGGCCGGCCCCCGTCGAGATGGCCTCGGATCGCGTCTACGTCGCCGGCCGGCGACTGCTCCGCCGCGTCCGCCCACCGCGTCTGCTTTGCCTCGGCGACCGCCTTGTCCCGCGGTGGTCCCTGCCCCTCCGTCGGGCCGATCGGCAGCGGCTCATACTTCCAGGTCGCGTTCAGGCAGACCCCGTGCGTCTTCATCGCCTTGCGGGCCGCGGCGAGGGTCGTTCCCTCCTGGGTGGGCATGCCGTCGATCTCCTTGCACGCCCAGTAGAGGAACTGCTCAGACCGCCGCTTTGTTTTCGCCGACCCGCCCGCGAGGTGGAACTCCAGGAAGGCCACCGAGGCGAACGCCACGCACGTCCCGCGCTGGCCCTGGTCGCGCACCGCCGGGAACTTGTCGATCAGCGACACCAGCCCCGCCGCCGCCGGCCGCCCCCCGCGCCGACCGCCCAGGGCGATGCCCGGTGGCGCCTCGGCCCGCCGCTTGAGCTGCGACGCCGAGAGCGCCAGCCCCCTCGCGTGCCGAACCAGCGGCGGGACCCGCCCCGCCGCCCCCAGGTTGATGCTCTCCCCCGGCCCTGTCGCCGCCGCGGCCCTCGTCAGTGTCGGCGCCGGCCGATACATCGCGAACCGCACCGGCGACTCGCCCAGGTAGTCGGTCAAGAGCTGTCGATTTCCATAAGTCCACGTATCGCGTAGCTCCTCCAGCGTCGTGATCCCCAGCGCCTCCAGCTTCTGCACCACCCCCTCCGCCATCCCGGTCGCTGCCAGCGGCAGGAACACATCGCGTCGTTCATCGCTCAGAAACATTGTCGTCCCCCCTCGCCGCCCCCTCGGCCTTCGCCGTCACCACCGTGGCGGCCTCCTGCAAGGCCCTGAGCAGCTCCTCATCGCCGAGATCCTGCGCCACCTCCAGCCCCTCCCGCAGCCGCTCCCTCGCCTCGTCCGCCCGCCCGAGGACCCGGAGCGCCTGGCCGATCATCAGCAGGTTGACCGCCACCCCGCGCGCGTCGCCCTCCTGCCGCGAGGCCGCCAGCGAGGCCTCGAATAGCCCCAGCGCCCCGGCCATGTCGCCGGCCTGATCCGTCGCCATCGCCTCTGCGTAGAGCTGATCGGATTCCTTCGGCCCGGCCGCCGTGGACTTGGCAATCTGGGCCTTGGCCATCTCCACCAACTCGGCCAGCGCGCCGCGTTCCGCCTCGCTGACGCGGGCCAGGGCCTCCTCGGCCCGCCGCAGGCTCTCGTCGCAGCCGGCGACATCCCCGGCGCTCCAGCACGCGACGCCCCGCGCCAGCAGGGCGACGACCTCCCGGCTCGGCACCGCCTGCCGCCTCGCCTCCTCCAGCGCGGCGTCGATCGCAGCCAGTCCCTCCTCCGACCCCGCGGCCTTCGCCCGCACCGGCAGCCCGCTCAATTCCGCCAGGAGCGGCGGTGCTCCACCCGATCCGCCCGCGGTGCGTGCCTCGAGGTCCGCGAGGATCTCCCGCGCCTTCGCCGCCTTCGCGCTCCCGATGCCCTCGAGCAGCCGGACAGACTCCCGGGCCATGGCAAGGGCCTTCTCGAGGTCCCCCTCGACCGCCTCGAGTTGCGCAAGCATGGTGAGGGTCGACGCCTGCTCCTGCAGCTCGCCGCCGAGGCCCTCCAAGATGCCGAGGGACCGCTGCAGGAGCCGCCGCGCCTCGGCGGGGTTGCCCTGGGCCAACTCGATCCTGGCCAGCACTAACAGCGAGTCGGCCTGGCCCCGCAGGTCGCCGAGGTCCTCGAAGATGCCGAGGGACTGCTGGAGCAGCCGCCGCGCCTCGGCGAGGTTGCCCTGGATCGACTCGATGATGGCCAGCACGTGCAGCGAGGCGGCCTGGCCCCGCAGGTTGCCGAGGCCCTCCAAGATGCCGAGGGACTGCTGCAGGAGCCGCCGTGCCTCGGCGGGGTTGCCCTGGGCCGACTCGATGATGGC
>DATFNV010000671.1:0-10949 GCA_035266225.1 Gemmataceae bacterium | reverse complement strand
AAGTCCGCGAGGGCCTTGACCCCGTCAATCAGCGCCAGTCCCGCCGGCTTTGTAATTATCACTTCTGCCATCTTTATTACATTCGCAACGCGACTCCTCTTGGCGAACGGCTTCCTTGCTGGTCAAGCGATAGCCGATGATAACCCGCCGAAGAGCGGTGTCAATCAGGGAAGCCGTTTGCAGAACAAACATGCCCGCAACTTGAGCACAGCCGCCTGGTTCAACGACGGGTAGCAGCCGGCGCGGGGCATGGTTCAAAGCGGAGTGACAGTCAGTGGGCCCGGTCTCCGGTTGAGGTAGAGATTCACCTCGCCCGTCGATGTGGCCCAATTTGCTACCTGACGAATCGTTTCATTGCCCCCCCCGAAGGGTGTCTACCAAAGTCGTGAAACGAATGGGTTTCCGGCGGCGCAAGGCGTGGAGGGACAAGGACATCGGGAAACGCGATTCGTTTCACCGGGCGGTGAAACGAAACCGCTTTTGGCAGACCCGGCGACGCGGACGTACGCCCGGTGCGGCCGGGGCGGCGCCAGGTCCCGCGCCAGCGTACCCCACGAGGCCGCGACGTCCGGGGCCGTGCCACGCGAGTGTTCACCAGGTGCCCGCGCGCTTGAACCAGGCCTTTCGGGCGGCCTGGTTCACCCTGAGGTGACAGCAATGGGGTCGGATCGGCAGCGCGGGCGGCGCTGGGCAGGGGTTCTGTGCCACCTCCCCCCACACCCCCGTGGCACGTGGCACACACCTCATTTCTTCGCCGTAAATCGAAATGTGACAAGGGGATAGTTCTGTGCCACGTGGTGGCACAGAACTCGGCCCCGGTGGCACACAACGGCCTCGCGCTGACCCCGAGACCCGTCCCGGCGACCCCCGCAAGTGTTACCCGAATCGCCCCGGAATTGAACCAGGCCCTGCCCAGACTCTTGAAGAGCGACAAAAATCCCAACTGGGACGACAAGCTCAACCGAGTACTGCAAGAGATCGCCTGGGATGCGGTCGTCAATGAACCGCTCAGCGGCGTCAGCGACAACAAAGGGAAACAAAAGGGGCAAGAACCCTAAGGTGAGCAGTTTGAAAAAGCCATTGCGATGGTTATCCGGCCTTGGGGCCCTGCGGCCCTCCGGCAGCCGGCGTGTGCTAGATTCTCTGCGTGAGAGTGCGCCGGGGCGTGCCCCCGCCGCACGGCGCGAGAGAACTACTCGCAGGGAACCGCTTCCCATGTTGGCCAAGCCGGGCGCGACACATCCGCTGCCGTCCCTGGCGGGAGGCAGCCCGCCGGGCGCCGCCTTCCTGCGCGCCGTCGGCCGCTGCTGGCGCCGCGCCCTCCTCGTCGGCACCGCCTGCGCCGCGATCGGCATCGTCTTCGGCCGGCTCGCCCTGCCGCCTCCGCTGCCGGCCGTCGTCGCCCGTCTTCGCGTCACCCGTCCGGCGCCCCAGGATCCCACGGCCGACCCGGCATCAATGCGCCGCGAGTTGGCCCGGTTGGTGAAGGACGCCTCAACCCTCTCGGCAGCCCTTGGCGAGCCTGGCGTCGCCGACCTGCGCCCCGTCCGCGAACGAGCGGCGCCGGCGGCGTGGCTCGGTACCGCCCTCGACGTGCAGGCCCCGCCGGGGGGCGACGCCGTGGTGCTGTCGCTGAGCGGCGAGCCGGCCGCCGACCTGGCCAGCGTCGTCAACGCCCTGGCCGAGGCCGCCGCCGGCGAATTTAACGTCTCGCACCGGCGCACCGCGGCCAACCGCCTCGACGGCGCCGAGGCCGCCGCCTGCGCCGCCCGCGAACGCCTTGGCGGGCCGAGGGCGCGGCTGCGCGAGTTGACCGCGGCCGCCGGCGCCGCCGACGCCCGCAACCTGGCCGTAAAGCAGCGCTTAACCCTCGAAAAACTCGGCGACACCGACAAGCAGCTGCACAAGCTGGCCGCCCGCCGCGCCGCGGCCGAGATCGAGCTGGCCGGGCTGCGGGCGCGCGACGCCCCGGCCGGCGACACCATGATGACGCCGGGGCTCGACGAACAGCTCGCCGACGACGTCGAGTGGGCACGGCTGCACGAGGCGAGGACGACCATCCTGGCCGACATCGAGCGGCTCGAGGCGCTGGCCCAGCCCGGCCGGGTGCCGCCGAAGTTGGCCGAGTACCGCGACGCCCTGGCCGGCGTCGAGCGCGACCTCCGCGACCACCGCGAGCGCGTCCGCAAGCGGCTTCTCGCCGCCCGGCCGGCGCCGACCGCCGTTGCTGCCGCGCCGCAGCTGGAGCAGCAAATCGCGGCCTGGTCCGAGGCCGAAGGGCGCCTCGCCGCGGAAGTGCGCCGCCTCGACGCGGAAGACCGAGCCCTGTTGGCCACCCTCGCCGCGGCCGAGAGGTTGGTCGAGCAGGTCGCGGCGGCCGAGGCATCGCTGCGCGCCGCGGAGGCCGAGGCTCAGGCCCGCGCGGAGGAAGTTCGGGCCCCACCCCAGGCGATCCTCGACGAGCGGGCCGAGGCGCCTCCGGACCCCGGCCCCGCTCGTGCCGCGCGGTCGGCGCTGGCCGCGGGCTGTGCGATCGGCGTCGTGCTCCTGGGCTACGGCTGGCAGGAATACCGGACGCGGCGCGTCCATTCGGCCGGAGACGTGGCCCGCGCCCCGGGACTGCGCCTGTTCGGCACACTCCCCGCCGCGGCCCGGACGGTGCGCCGGCGCCTGGCCGGCGCCAGCCCTTCGACGAAGGACCCCAATCACCGGCGGCTGACCGAGGCGGCCGACGCGACGCGCACCCGGCTCCTGCACGACATGGAAGCGGACGGCCTGCACACGGTCCTGGTCACCAGTGCGGCCGCGGCCGAGGGGAAAACGTCGCTGGCGGTCTTGCTCGCGGTCAGCCTCGCCCGCGCCTGGCGGCGGACGCTGCTGCTTGACGCCAACCTGCGCCGGCCGGCGGCACACCGCGTCTTCGGCCTCGGGGGAGAGCCGGGCCTGGCCGAGGTGCTGCGCGGCGAAATCACCCCGGCCCAGGTCGTCCAGTCCACGCCGGTCAGCCGCCTGTGGGTCCTCCCCGCCGGCCGACTCGACGACCACGCGCTGCAGGCGCTAGCCCAGGACGACGTCGGCCCGCTCCTGGCCGACCTGGGCGGGCAGTACGACTTCGTGGTGATCGACACGCCGCCGCTGCTGGCGGTCGCCGACACGCTGATGCTCGCCCGCCACGTCGATGCCGCCCTGTTCGCCGTGCTGTGCGGGGCCAGCCGCTTGCCGCAGGTCGAGGCGGCGCGGGCCCGCCTCGAAGCCCTCGGCGTCCGCGTGCTTGGCGCCGTCGTGGCGGGCACGCGGGCCGATTCCGCCGCGGAGTGAACCCAACCCGAGCGATCTCATGAGCGTCCTCACCGAGCCGAATGCCGAGCCGATCCCCGGATACCGCCTGCTGGAGCCGCTGGGCCGCGGCGGGTTCGGCGAGGTGTGGAAGTGCGAGGCGCCGGGCGGGCTGTTCAAGGCCATCAAGTTCGTCGAGGGGCCGGCCGGGCTGGACGACGCGACGAGCGCCGCCGACGAGGAGTGGCGGGCCATCGAGCGCATCAAGTCAATTCGCCATCCCTTTTTGGTGTCGATGGAACGCGTCGAGCGCCTCGGCGGCCGCCTGCTCATCGTGATGGAACTGGCCGACAGCAACCTGGACAAGGTGCTGCGGCAGCGGCAGCGGGCCGGGGCGGCCGGCATCCCGCGCGACGAATTGCTGGGCTACCTCGCCGAGGCCGCCGAGGTACTCGACCTGATGAACGCCCGCCACGGCTTACAGCACCTCGACGTGAAGCCGAAAAACCTCTTCCTGGTGAGCAACCACGTCAAGGTGGCTGACTTCGGCCTGGTGAGCGGCCTGGGTCGCTTCCGCGCCGGCGAGTCGCCGCTGGGCGCCGTGACGCCGCTGTACTGCTCGCCCGAGGTCTTCGCCGGCAGCATCAGCCCGCACAGCGATCAGTACAGCCTCGCCGCCGTCTACCACGAACTGCTGACCGGCGCCGTGCCGTTCGCCGGCAAGAACGCCCGGCAGCTGATGCTGCAGCACACCCGCGACGCGCCCGACCTGGGCCGATTGCCCCCCGCCGACCGGCCGGTGGTCGCCCGCGCCCTGGCGAAGGTGCCGGGCGAGCGCTTCGCGTCGTGCCTGGAATTCGTCCGGGCCCTACAAGGCGGCCGGCCCGCTCGTAGTGACCGCATATCTGCGGTCGGGGACAGCCCGGACCGCATAAATGCGGTCACTACCAGCGCCGGGCCGGGCGGCTCCGAGTCGCTCCCCGGCTTCCGCCTGGCGCGCTGCCTGGAACGCGGGCCGCTGTCGGAGGTGTGGCAGGCCGAAGGGCCGGACGGCCGGCCGCGCCAGGTCAAATACGTCTACGGCTTCGACCAGGGCGCCTGGAAAGTGCAGCAGGAGGCCGTCGCCCGCCTGCGGGAATTGCGGCACCCGGCGCTGGCGCGGACCGACGTGCTGCTCAACGGGCCGGGGCGCCTGGCCCTGGTAGGCGACGTTCCCGGCCCGAGCCTGCGTGACCGCTGGCAGGAGTGCCGCGCCGAGGACGGATCGGGCATCCCACGTACGGAACTGCTGCACCACTTGCGGCAGGCGGCGGAGGCGCTCGACGCCCTGTTCGAGCAGTTCGGGCTTCTGCACCTGGCGATCTGCCCGCGCTCGCTGCGGCTGGAAGGGGGGCGGTTGGTCGTCGCCGACTTCGGCCTGGTGCCGCTGTTCTGGCTGCCCGCTGGCCGGTCGATGGCGCAAATCAACCCGCGCCATGCCGCCCCCGAATTGTTCGAGCGGCAGGTGACCCGCTCGGCCGACCAGTACAGCCTCGCCCTGGTGTACCACGAGATGCTGACGGGAAGCCTGCCGCCACGGGGCCGCGGCCGCTCAATGCTGCCGCTGGCCCGGCCGGGGCTCGACCTCGGCCTGCTCGGGCCAGCCGACCGGGACGTCCTGGCGCGGGCCCTGCACGACGAACCGCCGCGGCGCTTCGCCAGCTGCGGCGAGTTCATCAATGCCTTGATGGGTTGAGAGTTTGCAGCGCCAGCCGCTTGCGGCTTCGCAGGAACGATTGCGAAGCCGCAAGCGGCTGGCGCAAGAAGGTGCGCACCTCCACTCACGGCGCGGAGAGATCGACCTTTATCGTCTCCTTCGCCTTCACCGTCACGTCCTTCTCGACGGCGCCGGCGACGGCACGGTAGCGTCCCGGGCGCAGGCCGTCGAGGACCACCCGGCCGTCCTTCGCCGGCACGTCAGTCTTGATGGCGAGGGACAGAAGGCTCAGTGCCTCCTTGATGTCGGGCACCTTGCCCGCCTCGTCGAGCGGGATCAGGCGCACGCCGTCCTTGGCGTCCTTGGCGAGCGTCACTTCCAGCACCCCCGCCGCCTTCGGGTCGAGGGCGAAGTCGAGCGTCAGCGGCGCCTTGTCCTTCACCTCGACCCAGCGCCAGTCGATGTAACGGTCGCCGGAGCCGACGAACACCAGGTAACGGCCGGGGGAAAGGCGGGCGTGCCGGCAGACGCAGCCCGCCTCGGCGTCCTGGGCCAGGCTGCTGCGCTGCGGCGGCGCCGTCGCCGAGGAAACCGACGTCTCGACGTCCGGAACCAGCGCCGTCCCCGTCAGGTTGCTGACCGGCGTGCCGTCCGCGGTCAGGCCGACGAGGCCGGTGATGACGTTGATCTCCTGCTTGCCCGGCAGCGCGATCCGGCCGACGACACATGGGGTCTCGTCGGGGCGCGGTGGCTTGGAGTAATCGGGCTCGACCTCCGCGCTGAAGGTGCCGGCCACGTAACTCTTCGTCTCGTCGGGCAGGCACAGGTAGATCTTGCCGGGCAGCTTGCCGTCGCTCTCCTGCCCGAACTCCAGCCGCAGGGCGTACCTGGAGGTGAAGATCACCGGCTCGGGGTTTTGGGGATCCTGCCCCTTGCAGAAAAGGGTGACCGGCGGCAGGGGCTCGGCGGCCGTGGCGGGGTTGGCGTCGGGGGCAACTTCGTAGCTCTTTCCCGAGAAGGTGTCGCCCTTCCCCCCGGAAAGGAGGATTTTCACCTCCACCTCGGGGCTGAATTCCTCGCCCTGCCGGAGCGTGAGGAAGCGGCCGCGGACCCGGCTCACTTCCCCGGTTTGCGGCTGGAACGGTTGGCCGTGCATCTTTCCGGCCGCGGCGGTCTCGGGGAAGCGCATCTGCTTCAGGTCCTGCGTCCACCCGACCGGCGGCTGGGGCGCAGGCGGTGTCGGCGCGGGCGGGCTCGGGGCGACCTCCCTGGGCGGCGCCTTTTCGGTGGCGGCGTCGCCCTGGGAGGGCGGGGCAGGGTCGTGCTTGCTCTGCGTGGCGGGGTCGCTCTTGTCCCCGCAGCCGAGCAGGGCGAGCGCCAGGGTAAGGATGAGGATACGCGACGTTGGCATGGGAACCTCCTTGTTCTGGTCGCCCAGTGTACCGGTACGGCCTTTTCCGGGCCAGACGAAGTGCGCGGGACGGCGTTACCCCTTCATCTTGATCTCCTTCACGACCGCGCGCATCGCCTTCTTGACGTCCTCGTCCGGCTCGGCTCGGCTGGCTTTCTCCAGGGCGTCGAGGGCATCCTTGGCGTCGCCGCCGAACTTCCCCAGGGTGATCGCCACCCCCAACCACACCGCCCCCTTGTTCTCCTTATCGTTCAGCGCCTCGATCAGGTTCGGGATGACGTCGGGGCCGATCTTCACCAGGGCCTCGGCGACCGGGCCGTGAAATTCGCGGTCCTTCAGGGTCCGGACCAGGTCCTTCACGGCAGGCTTCGCCGGCTCGCCGACCTTGCCCAGGGCCACGACGGCGTTGCGGCGCACGGCCACCTCCTTGTCCTGGAGGGCCTTGGTCAGCTCCGGCACGGCGTCCCGAGCGACGCTGCCGATCGCGGCGAGCAACTCGCTGGCCTCGCGGCGCACGGCGGCATCGCTGCTGGACAGCAGCTCGGCCAGCGGACGAACCGGCGCGGTGGTCGCGGGGTTGACCTGCATGAGCGCCTTGGCCACCTTCAAGCGCACCGCAGGATTCTTGTCCCCCACCGCCGCGATCAGGTCGGCGGCGCGCGGCTTGGCGTCGGCGCCCATCGCGACGAGGACCTCCGCCGCCTCGAGGCGAACTCCGTCGTCGTCCAGTTTGAACAGTGCCCGGGCGTAGGTCGGTAGCGCGGCGTCTGGGTCGATCTGCACCAGCGTTCGGCCGGCCGCCTTGCGCAGGTCCGGATCCTTATCGGTAATCAGGGCCGACACCTCAATCGAGGCCAACTTGCCTTCGGCCCCCAACTTGCCGACGGCGACCAGCGCGGCGCGGCGCACCTCCTTGTCCTTGTCTTTCAGCGCGTCCATCAGCGGCAAGATGGCCTCCTTCGCCCCGGGGCCGACCTGGGCCAGCGCGGCGGCGGCGGCGCGGCGGACATCGACGTCCGGGTCCTTGAGCGCTACGCCCAATTCGGGGACGGCCTCGCGCGCACCGGGGCCGAGGGCCCCCAGGGAGCGCGCCACGCGGGCGCGCAGCTCCGGCGGGGCCCCCTTCTCCTTGAGCAACGCCCGCAGGGCCGGCAGGTCGCCCGCCGCGGGCGGCCCCAGCGCCTCGATCGCCTCGCCGGCGGCCTTGCGCACGTCCGGGTCGGCATCCCTCATCGCCCCCAGCAGCGCCGGGAACGCCGCCTCTCGTCCCTTCGGCCCCACCTTTCCCAGGGCCCGCGCCGCCCGGAGGCGCATGGTCTTGTCCTCGTCCTTGAGCACCGCGGCGTAAACCGGCGCCGCCGTCTTCGGGTCCAGCTCCATCGTCAGCAGAGCTTCCAGGGCGAAGACGCGCACCGCGGGCGTGGGATCCTTGATGGCCGCGCGCAGCTCCGGGATGTCCTCGGGGCGCGGGTTGCCGACCTGGCCCAGCGCGGCCCGCGCTGCCTTGCGCACGGCCTCGTCCCGATCACCAAGGCCGCGCAGCAGCGCGGGGTAGGCCCCGTGCGCCGTCAGGCCGATCTTGCCCAGCGCTTGCGCCGCCGCCAGGCGAAGGGCGGGATCGTCCTCCTTGAGCATCTCGCCGAGCGGCGTCGCCGCCCTCGCCGCCCTGGGACCCTGGGCGGCCAATGCTCTGGCCGCCGCCAGGCGCGTGTTACGGTCGGGGTCTTTCAAGTCCTCAATGAGGTCCACGATCGATTTGGACGCGTCCGACTCCGCCGGCTTGTCGCCGAAGCGGATCGTCGAGCGCGGGACCTTGAAGCCGACCTTCCCCGTGCCGCCGCAATTGCGCGCCGGCAGCTCCAGCGTCAGCGTTTCCACGTCGTCCGCGGGCGGGTCGAAGACGAGCAGGTCGCTGGTCACCTTGCGCGGCAGGATCGACTCCGAGCGCACCTGCCCCGCGATCCGCTGGCCGCCGCCGAAGGTGCGGAGCTTGTAGCTGTCGCCGTTCTCGTCCGACAGCCGCGGCCCGTCTTCACCGGCCGGCGGCTCGGCAGCCCCCCAGCCGGTGTACTCCACCTTGCGCGTGTCGCTGGCGTTCTCGATGCGCACCCTGATCGCCAGCAGCTGGTCCTTCGACTTGAATTCGCCGCCCCCCTCGGTCCCCGTGACGAAATCGACCGCCGCCGAGGTGACGCTGACGCGCACGTCGCCGGCGCGAGCCTTCTGGCCCGCTTCGACGAACTCGGTTTCGCGAGGCGGCGCCTTCTTCTCCGTGGCGCCTCCCTCTTTCGCGGTGCTCTCGGCGACGGACTCCTCCAGGTATGGGCGCAGCAAGACGACGCCGCCGACGATGATCCCGCCGCACAGCAGCACGCCGACAAAGGCGACGAGGCCCAGGACCAGCGCGACGCTGCGGCCACCCGACTTCTTCTTGCGCGACCCGCCGTACTCGACGTCGTCGGCCGGTGGGACAAACATCTCGCCCTCGTCCCCCGCCGCGTCCGGCACGACCTCGGGCACCTCCTCCGGCTCCTTCTTGCGGCGGCGGCGCGGTGCCGGCGGCGGTGCCGGCTTCTTCCTCGCGGGGGCCGGCGGGTTGATGGGCACGACCTCGACGAGGGGCGGGGGCGGCGGTCCCTCAGGCTTCGGCGGCGGGGGGGCCGCGGCGCCGGGGACGAAGGGCGTGCCGCAGTTGGAGCAGGTCAGGCGGCGGCCACGGGCGCTGTCGGCGACCGATTCCTTGTTGCCGCAGCAGGGGCAGTTGGCGGTGAGCACGGTGACACCTCCGCGTCGGCCTGGGTCGGGCACCCCTCTGGGTTGTCCTGAGCTACCCATTGTTACCGTTGCCGGGGCGGCGTTCAAGCCACCTGCTCCCGAATGAAAAGGCACTCGCGCCTCGCCGTCCGCCAGGGCCGCGTGTCCGGCGCTTGACCGACCCGCCGACTCCTCCTGGAACACATCGCGTGCCGGCGCCCGACACTGACGGTCCGGCGGCCGGGGCGTACACTTCGTTTCCTGGTCCCGTTCGTTTGCACCTTCCGCCATTCGCGGTTCGCATCCCCTTGAGGAGGATCACCACCCATGCACGAAGACCTGCGAGGTTTGTTGCCCTGGGTCAGTCCCACCCGAAGGGAGTTCGTCGTCACGACGCTGGCGGCCGGGTTCGCGCTGGCCGTGCAACCGATCTCCGCCGAAACTATCAAGACCGACAGCAAAGGTCTGGAAGTGGGCGAGGTCAAGGTCCCCGTCAAGTACGACGACAAGGAAGGGGAAATGCCCGCCTAGCGAGCCATGCCCGACAAGGGCGGCCCCTTCCCGGTCGTCCTCGTCGTGGAGGAGATCTTCGGCGTCCACGAGCACATCAAGGACGTCTGCCGCCGCCTCGCCAAGGCCGGCTACCTCGCCGTCGCCCCCGAACTGTTCCGCCGCCAGGGGGACGTGTCGAAGATCACCGACATCCCCGAGATCTTTAGCAAGGTGGTCTCGAAGGTGCCCGACGCCCAGGTCATGTCGGACCTCGATTCCACGGCCGCCTGGGTGAAGAAGGACGGCAAGGGCGACACGTCGAAGCTGGGCATCACCGGCTTCTGCTGGGGCGGGCGCATCGTCTGGCTCTACGCCGCGCACAGCAAGGACCTGAAGGCTGGCGTCGCCTGGTACGGGCGCCTGGTCGGCAAGGGCACCGACCTGCAGCCGAAGTACCCCATCGACGTGGTCGATTCGCTCAAGGCCCCGGTGCTGGGGTTGTACGGCGGCAAGGACCAGGCCATCCCGCTCGACTCGGTCGAGAAGATGCGGGACGCACTCAAGAACGAGAAGAAGACGGGAGAAATCGTGGTCTTCCCGGACGCCGGCCACGGCTTCAACGCCGACTATCGCCCCAGCTACAACAAGGACGCCGCCGAGGCCGGCTGGAAGCGCCTGCTCGAATGGTTCAAGAAGTACGGCGTGGCGTAGTGCCTGTTTCCAGACCGTGGGGCAGGCCGCCGGCCTGCCTGGAAACGATGGCCGGCCAGCGGCCTGCCCCACGACCCTGGAAGTCATTCGGGGGTAACCGGTCGCCCCCTCGTGAGCCACTGCAGGAACTGTAGCGTTGGTTCTCGCCGCAGCTGCCGTGAGGGCCTCAGAAAAAATGGGGAGGGCGTCTGTTGGAGTCCCGGCTTTAGCCGGCTAAAGCCGGGACTCCAACACCTCGCAGGCCGAGTTTTTCTCAGCCTCTGAGGCCGTGGCGCCAGCGGTGGCGTGCCCTCAGCGGCCTGGTCCTTTCCGCGACCGGTCGCGCGCCGCCAGCAACTGCTCGACGAACGCGGCGTGTTCGGGCGTGGCGGTCCCCTGCTGAGCCGTCGCGATCAAGCGGGCCGTGTCGCGGGCGATCAGGGCCGGCCCGTCCAGCCACAGACCGGGAAAGACGAGCGACTTCCAGACCCCTTGCTTATCCGGTTTCAGCCGCCGCCGCGAAGGGAAGTGGAACCAGTACAACTCCTGCTCCTCGACGCACAGGACGACGTACTCCTGGACCCCGGCTTTGAGGTAGTCCGTGCGCTTGCGATTCATGTCGATGGCCCG
>DATFNV010000670.1:0-8950 GCA_035266225.1 Gemmataceae bacterium | reverse complement strand
GAGGTGGTCCGGGGCGAGGCGTTGTTCGATATCGAGGCGGGCGGGGTGCGTATCGTGCCAGGGGGGCGTGCCGAAGCGGAGGCGTGTGCTGTTCGCGGTGCGGCGGCGGGGTAGGATAGGCATGGGGGGACTCCTGCAAGGAACGATGGTGTAGCAACCCCGTCATGGCAGCTGCTCCCCCCATCTTTGTCCACCCCGGATCGACGTAAACCGTTGGCACGAAACGCTCCATAAGCTGGACGATCTCCAAGCCGGCAGGGGTCGAACAACACCTCCCTTGTCTCCGCATTAGCGTCGCCTCCGGCCGCGGAACTCACCCTTCCCTCGCCACGGCAGCCGCTGAGGGACGGCACGCGGACAGGCAAGCCCGGCCGCGCCGCCATCGCTGCCACAAGACCAGGGCCGGCCACGCCAGACCCGCCAGCCCCCCGCCTGGGCGACGAACGGGTCGGGCTCGAGCCGCCGGTAGAGCATCGGCCCCGCCTGAACCGCATCAAGCGCCCCGTACGAAGCAGAGGAACAGGACGGCGAGCGCGGCGCAGGCCAGAAGGGTGGCTCCGGCGCCGATGAGCAGCACCAACCGCCAGCGCGTGGGCCGCGAGACGACGGGCTCCGCGACGGGGACGTCGGGCTTGGGGCGTGGCTTGAGCGGCGCGCGGCGGCGCAGGCGGCCGGCCAGGGCGCGGAACTCGGGGTAGTCGCGCAGCGGGCGGAAGTCGCCCTGGTCCTCGCGGCACGCCTCGATCCCGGCCGGCAACTTGCCGGCGCGCAACCCCTCTACGATCTGTTGCGTCTTCGCCCGGACCTTGCGCCAGTTGCCGTCTTTACCGCGGTAACGCAGATACCACAGGTCGGCTGTGGCGCCGGCCTGCGCGGCCGCCGCCGCCGCGGACACGTCCATGCGCGTCGGCTCCGCGGACGACGCCAGATATCTTTGGGCGACCGGATCCTGCATGGCCAGGTCGAAGTCGGCGAAGCTGAGGACCGGCGACGCCAGCCGCGCACGCTCCAGGTCGATGATCACTTCGCTGGCCGTCTGGTAGCGATCGCGCGGGTCGCGCGCCAGCATCTTGTCGATGATCTCGTCGAGGACCGGCGGCACCTCGGGGTTGATAGCGCTCGCGGGGAGGAACACGCCCAGGGCCTTCTTTTCGACCACCTCGAGGTGGTTGGCTCCCGAGAACGGCACCTCGCCGGTGACAAGGTGATAGAGGGTCGCGCCCAGGGCGTAGATGTCGCTACGGCCGTCGGCCTGCCGGGCGTTGATGGCCTGCTCGTAGGGCATGTAGTGCGGCGTGCCAAAGCCCTGCCGCGCCGCGGTCAGGTGGCTGGCCTCGTCGGTCCGCTTGGCCAGGCCCATGTCGGCGAGCTTGGCGACGCCGGAGCGCGTCACGAGGATGTTGTCGGGCTTGATGTCGCGGTGGACGACGTTGCGCGAGTGGGCGTGCTCCAGGGCGCGGGCGATGTCGAGCGCCACGTGGACCGCGTCGGCGACGGACAGTTTGCCGTAGCGGTCGAGCAGGGCGCGGGCACTGGGGCCATCGACGTATTCGAGGACGAGGTAGTGCTTGAGGGTGGCGCGGTCCTGGCCGGCGGTGACGCTGCGGACGATGTTGGGGTGGTTGAGCAGGCTGCCGCTCTTGGCCTCGCGGTAGAAGCGATCGATGTAGGACTGGTTGCAGGCGAGGTGGTCGGCGAGCACCTTGATGGCGACGTGCCGGTCCTGCGTCTCGTGGTAGCCGAGGAAGACGAAGCCCATCCCCCCTTCGCCGAGCGGGCGCAGGAGGCGGAACTCGCCGAGGCTGCGCAGCGAGTGCAGCGGGTCGGACGGCGAACGAGGCGCCGGCGCGGCGGAGTCCAGGTGAGTCGTGTCCATCGGGTCGAGTCAGTCGGGCGAGGGCCCCGGGGAGCGAGTAGGGGGCACGGATAGAAGAAGTGTACCTCGACCGGCCTCCGACCGCAATCAGGAAATGGAAAAGAGATGTAACAGCGGACCCGGGCGCCATCACTCCGGGAGGGTGAGCTGCCGTTGGGCCGGCGCCGGTCGCACGAAACACAGGCGGCCCACGTCGGTTTGCGACCACGCCAGGCGCAGCCACTCCGCGACCTGCTCCGCGCCGGCGGCCCGCTCCTCGTCCGGCAGCAGCGCCGCCGTCCCACCGTCAGCGACGGCGTGGAGTACGCCGGCGGCCCGCAGCTGCGCTTTCACCGGCGCCGCCGCGTCCCAGGCCGTGACGCCGGCGATGGCGGAAGGATCGGGGAGGCCAGTCGCGTCGAAGGTGAAGCCGGCGGGCGCGTCGAGGCAGGTGTCGATCAGACAGGCCCGTCCGTCCTCGCGAAGCACGTCGCGCAGCCGCTGCACGACCTGGCGGCCGAACTCCGGACCCTTGCCGTCGCAGAGCCCCTTTCCGGTGAGCAACCGCACCGCCCGGTCGAGGCCGACGACTGCCACCATCAACCGGGCGCGGTCGAGGAAGAAGCCGCGAGTCAGGGCCGGCCGGTCGGCGGCGTGGCGGCGCAGGAAGTCGCGCTTCTGCACCGCGGCACTGAGCGCCAGTCGCGCGAGGCTCCCGAGTTTCCGCAGGAAGAGCGCCGGGTCGGCGCCCGCTCCCGACTGCCCGGCGAGTCGCGGCAAGTGCAGGCCGACCGTGAGCAGCAGCGCCGGATGCTTGCGATCGATCCCCTCGGCCAGGGCGATGGGGCGGCGCGGCCGGTCGAAGACGAATGCCAGCGCCGCGCCTTCCGCGGCGAGGCGGGCGGCCCGCCGCAGGCGCTCGGCTGAAGCCGGGGTGAAGTCGCGCTCGCCCAGGTGCCAGTCGATGCGCGCCCGCGCCGGGCCGTGCGCCAGGGCCTGGAGCAGCACCTCGGCCAGCACGGCGAGGCGGTCGGGGGGAGTATCGGAACGCTGCCCGGCGAAGAGCGGCCCCTCGGCGAGGTCGTCGGCCCACGGGGGAGGCACCGCGACGTTCAGGTTGACGACGGCGCCCAGGCCGGTCCCGCGCAGGCCGATCTCCAGGTCGCGGACAAAGCTGGCTGTGGCACTTTGCTCGGGGAGGGGAGAGCGAGCCAGCGCGTGCTCGACGCCGTCGAGCGCCACGACGCCGGCCGTCAGCTGTCGCACCTCGAGTAACCGTTCGAGGAGCGGCGTCAGGGGTGCCGGGGCGCTGGCGGCCAGTTCCAGGGGAGCGTCAAGGTTCCCGATGGTCAGCAGGCCGTCGTGCTGCGCCGCGACGAGGTCGCGCGTAAAGACCGCGCCAAGGGCGTAGGCGCGCCGGCACTCCGCGAGGACCGACGGCAGCGGATCGGTCGGGACGAACCGCACGGAGATGGGCCTGGTCGCGGCGCCCTGCGCGGACTTCCTCCCTTTGTGATCCGCATAGGCGCGGGCGAGGGTCGGCTGACCCAGCTCGCGGACCACCTTGGCCACCAGTTCGGCGATGTCGGCGGTGGTGGGGATACTGCCTTCGGCATCGCTGCTGAGGAAGTGCAGGACTCCGTCGGTCAATTCGCGGGCCAGGAAGGCGTCGGAGCGGCCGAGTTGCTCGGTGGCGGCGAACAGCGAGCGGCTGATCTTGTCGGCCTCGAAGGGGACGAGGCGGCCGTCGCGCTTGTGGACCCAGGCGGGCGGTGTCATGGCGGAGCGGTCCTCCGTAACCGAGAGAACGAGGATCAGGCCGGCCAGTCCGAGCCGAGCGCCTCGCGCTGGCCGCGGGTGACGGCGTCGATGCCCAGCTTGCCGAGTTCGAGGAGGCGGTCGAGCTGGTCGCGGCGGAAGGTCGCCTCTTCGCCGCCGGCCTGCACCTCAATGATGTCGCCGCCGCCGGTCATCACCAGGTTCAAATCGACGTCGGCGTCCTTGTCCTCGACGTAATCGAGGTCGAGTAACTCGGCGCCGTCGAGCAGGCCGACGCTGACCGCGGCCACGCTGCCGCGCACGATGCCCGACGCCGGGCCGAGCGCTTCGCGGTGGGCGGTGAGGGCATCGACGAGGGCGACGTAGGCGCCGTCGATCGAAGCGGTGCGGGTGCCGCCGTCGGCCTCCAGGACGTCACAGTCGATCCAGAGGGTGCGCTCGCCGAGGCGGGCCAGGTCGGTGACGGCACGGAGACTGCGGCCGATGAGGCGCTGGATCTCGACGCTGCGGCCGTCGATCTTGCCGGTGCGGTCGCGCGGCTTGCGCGGGCTGGTGCTGCCGGGGAGCATGTTGTATTCGGCCGTGAGCCAGCCCTTGCCGCTGCCGACGAGGAAAGGAGGCACGGCCAATTCGACGGAGCAGGTGCAGAGGACGGTGGTGCGCCCCATGCGGACGAGGACGCTGCCCGGGGCGCGGCCGGTGTAGCGGCGCTGGAACGTCAGGGGGCGGAGTTGGTCGGGCCGGCGGCTGTCATGACGTCCGGACGACATGGTCACGCCCTCCCCGCTCGTCGGGCCTTTATCCAATCCTGAACATAGGCGACAATCTCCGCTGACCCGGAATGAAAACGGCGTGCCACCTCTTCGCGGGCCTCATGGCCTTCCCCGGACCAAATCAACTCGCCGTCTTGCCAAATGCCGACAAGCGGGGTGTGGAATACAGGGTGATTTCTGGGGACGTACTTCTTGAAATCTCGCCGCCGCAGGCACTCTGCGGTGTTGAAGACCTCGACCAGCGGTTGACTCGCGCCCCCCCCGCGGAGAGATTCCGCCAGTACATCCAGGAGCCGCATGTCGTAGCCCGACCACGTCGCGACGCCGACGAGCAGCCGGGAGCCCCGCCCAATGATCGGGTCGCCAGGCCGCCACAGGTGCAGCGGACTCTCGGCCACGATGGCAGGGAACTCACGATCTGCCCAGCCGGGCTCGGGGGAGGAGCTTTTCCGCTCGAAAAGCGCGAAGAACGCATTCATGGCTTCACGTAGTGAACATCGCCGTTATCAATCCATCGCCCACCACTCTTCAGGATACGCCGAACCTCGCTAGTTTGGATAGTGGGGCCCCAATGCGTCACCGAGTCGAACGGAGGGACGTTGTTCGTGAGAACTTCGTCGCAGCATTCGTCGGGCAGCGGCAGATCGAGGTTATCGCAAATCAAGAAGCGGTAGCCGGCATCGACCAATTGTTTGAAGGTCTGGATCGTCTCGCTGGATCGCCACCCCCGTGTCAAGACCCACCGACCTTGCTGATTCAGCACGCCGGGGACTTCGCCTTCCCCGCCGAGGTTAACGCGGAATGGTGACATGAGCGCCTCACGTCATCAGCCACTTCAAGAGTGCCTTCTGCGCATGCAGCCGGTTGCCGGCCTGCTGGAACACCACGCTCTGCTTGCCGTCCATCACGCCGTCCGTCACCTCCTCGCCGCGGTGCGCCGGCAGGCAGTGCATCACCCGGGCGTGCGCCGGCGCCAGCGCCAGCAGCGACTCGTTCACCTGGTACGGGCCGAAGTGGGCGTTCCGCCGCTCGCGCTCCTCCTCCTGCCCCATGCTGGTCCACACGTCGGTGTAGATCACGTCCGCATCGCCAACCGAGTGGCGGGCGTCACCGTTCTGGACCAACTCGCCGCCCGTCACCTTCGCCTTGTAGGTTCGCAGGAAGTCCTCGTCGAAGTGGTAGCCGTCCGGCGCCGCCAGCACGAAGCGCGCCCCGAGCTTGCCGCAGCCGACTGCCAGCGAGCGGGCCACGTTGTTCCCGTCGCCGACGAACACCACCGTCCGGCCAGCCACGGCGCCGAACAGCTCGCGCACCGTCAGCAGATCGCCCAGCGCCTGGCACGGGTGGCAGTAGTCCGACAGGCCGTTGATGACCGGACACGTCGAGTAGCGCGCGAACTCCTCGACCGTCGCGTGCTTGTAGACGCGCAGCACCACGGTATCGACGTACTGGCTCATGACGCGGGCGAAGTCGGGCACCGACTCGCGCGACCCTAGGCCGCATTCCTTGCCGCCCTGGAAGACGCTCACGCCGCCGAGTTGGGCCATCGCCGTCTCGAAGCTGACGCGAGTGCGCAGCGACGGCTTCTCGAAGATCAAACCGAGGACGCGCCCCGGCAGGATCGGGACGTACTCGCCGCGCTGGCGGGCCGCCTTCAGACTCGCCGCCTCGTCGAGCAGATGGGTGATCTCGTCCGCGCTCAGGTCCAGCAGGTCGATCAGGTGTCGCATGGCAATAACCGGAGGTCAGTTGTCGTTATCAGGCGGTGCCGTTTAGCGGCGGGTCGCAGACCCGCGCGGGTCTGCGACCCGCCGCTAAACACTTAGTGCGGCTTGTGCGCCAGCAGCACCTCTTCGAGGATGCCGCAGCCCTCGTCCAGTTCGGCGTCGGTCAGCGTCAGCGCCGGCAGCAGGCGCAGGACCGTGCCGTGCGTGCAGTTGATGAGCAGCCGACGCCGCAGGCAGGCGTTGACGACCGGCACGCCGTCGGTCGCCAGCTCGACGCCGATCATCGTCCCGCGGGTGCGGACGTCCACGATCAGCGGGCAGCGCGCCCGCAGCGCCTCGAAGCGGTGCCGAAACGCTTCGCCGATGGCGAGGCCACGGGCCAGGAGGCCGTCGGCCTCAATGGTTTCGATGGTCGCCAGGGCGGCGCGGCAGGCGATGGGGTTGCCGCCGAAGGTGGCGGCGTGCGTGCCGGGCCGCAGTTTCTCGGCCACCTCCGGGCGGGCGACCAGGCCGCCCATCGCCAGGCCGCCGGCCAGCGCCTTCGCCAGGGTCATCGCGTCCGGCTTAACCGGCCAGTGCTGGTGGCCGAACCACTTGCCGGTGCGACCCATGCCCGCCTGCACCTCGTCGAAGATGAGCATCAGCCGGTGCTTGTCGGCCAGCTCGCGCAGCCCTTCAAGGTAGCCGGGGGGCGGCAAGTTGATACCGCCCTCGCCCTGGATCGGCTCTAACAGGATGGCACATGTTTCGCCATCGATGAGCTTCGCCGTCGCGTCGAGGTCGCCGAAGGGGGCGTAGGCGAAGCCGGCCAGCAGCGGCTCCAGGCCCTGGTGGTACTTCGGCTGTCCGGTGGCGCTGAGGGCGCCGAGCGTCCGGCCGTGGAAACTGTTGAACATGGTGACGATCTTGTAGCGGCGATCCGGCTTGCCGTTGAGCCGGGCCAGCTTGATCGCCGCCTCCACCGCCTCGGTGCCGCTGTTGCAGAAGAAGGACTGCCCGTCGATGCCGCTGCGCTCGCCCAGCGCCTGGGCCAGCAGCCCCTGCGCCTCGGTGTACCAGGTGTTCGGGACGTGGATGAGTTCGCCGACCTGCTCGCGCACCGCCTCGACGACGCGCGGCGGGCAGTGGCCGAGGATGTCGCAGCCCCAGCCGGGGAAGAGGTCGAGGTAACGGTTGCCCTCCGCGTCCCAGACGCGCGACCCCTCGCCGCGCACCAGGCAGACCGGGTAGCGCGTGTAGTTGCCGATGACCCATTTCTTGAACAGGTCGATGATGGTCTGGGAAGTCATGGTGAGAATCCCGTGCCCGTGCCCGTGCCCGTGCCCGTGCCCGGTTCCCCAGATCGGGCACGGGCACGGGCACGGGCACGGGCACAGGATCAATGAGCGAGTACGATTTCCGTCCCCACGCCGCGGTCGGTGTAGATTTCGAGGAGGAGCGAATGCCTGAGTCGGCCGTCGATCATGTGCGTCTTCTTGACGCCGGCGCGGAGGCTGTCCAGGCAGGCCTCCACCTTGGGGATCATGCCGGTGTCGATGACGCCGCGGCCGATCAGGTCGCGGCAGCCGGCCGCGTCGAGGCTGCGGACCAGCGACTCCTCGTCGCGGAGGTCGTGCAGGATGCCGGGCGTGTCGGAGAGGAAAACGAGCTTCTCGACCTGCAAATGGGCGGCCACGGCGGCGGCCGCGGTGTCGGCGTTGACGTTCAGCCAGCCGCCCGCGTCGTCCAGGGCGATCGACGGGATGACGGGGACGACGCCGGCCTTGCAGAAGTCCTCGATGAGCGGCCGATCCACGCGCGTCACCCGGCCGACCCGTCCGAGGTCGATGGGCCGTCCGTCCGTGCCGGGCAGCAGCAACTGCTCGCCGAAGAGGCACTGCAAGGGGCCGGTGTGCAGGCCGACGGCCCGGCCGCCCAGGTCGCGGATGCCGCGGACGACGCCGGCGTTGACCTCGTCGCGCAGGACGCGGACGACGATATCGAGGGTGGCGCCGTCGGTGAAGCGGCGGCCCTGGACCTTGCGCGGCTCGAGGCCGGCGGCCGCCATGGCCCGGTCGATCGGCTTGCCGCCGCCGTGAACGAGGACGGGGCGCAAGCCGACCGTCTCCATGAAGACGACGTCTTGCAGGGTGGCCCGCAAGGCGTCGGCGTCCTCCATGGCGCTGCCGCCCAGCTTGATGACCGTCAGCTTGTCGCGGAAGGTGCGGATGTAGCTGAGGGCTTCGATCAGGACGTCGGCTTTGCGGATGGCGTCGTTCATCGGTCCCGGCGCTGCTGTTCTTCACAGGGTCCACGGTTGCGACAACCGTGGTTACGCCCTGGTGATCACCCTGAAGAGAAGAGTTGATTGTAGGCGCGGTGGCATTGCCGTCAATGGCGAATGCCCGGCCGCGGAGCGAAGTGCCTCGCCGTGCGAAATAGCCTGTTGCTTACCCGCCGGCGCCGGAATATACTCCCCCTTACGTTGCCTTCGGTCCGTACACCGGGGGACGGAGAGACACACAAGGGAGGCTGCACATGAGAACTGCTCTGTCGATGCTGCTCGGCGTGGCGATCGTCTTCGCCCTGACGCTGAGCGTGACCGCCGAGGAGAAAGAGAAGAAGGAAGTCACGGTCACCGGCTCGATCACCTGCGCCAAGTGTGATCTGAAGGTCGAAGGCCAGTCGAAGTGCGCGACCGTCGTCAAGGGCAAGATCAAGGACACGGACAAGGAAGACTCGATCTTCTACTTCGACACGGACAGCGACAAGGAGAACCACAAGACGATCTGCAAGGAGGCCAAGAAGGGCAAGGTGACCGGCACCGTCACCGAGAA
>DATFNV010000669.1:0-14716 GCA_035266225.1 Gemmataceae bacterium | reverse complement strand
GCTGATGGTGTTGGCGCATAACTTGGTAACGGTGGAGGCGGCGGAGACGAAGCTCCGGGCCAAGCAGGCCAAGGCGGCCGCCGCAAACCCCGTGACCAACACCACTTAAAAGCTGGACGATCTCCAAGCCGGCAGGGGTCGAAGGCCAATGTCCTCTGCGCCCGGTTAGCTTGTGACCTGCTTCACCTGCCGGGCAAGCCGGCAGGGGTCGAGCCGCCTCACCGCTGATACTACAGTGTCCGGGAGTCGAAGGTATTCGACTCCCGCCCCCGTTTTCCCTCCCGTTATCAACCGTTATCAGTCCATTCGTGGGGGACCGACCCCTGCTGTCCTTGGATTTGTGCCCCCGAATCGGCAGAATGACTACTTCCCCTCGTCGGCGCCGACGGGATCGCAGCCCCATCCCCTGGCGCGGTACGGAAGGAGCAGCAGGCATGATTTCCCTCCGAGAGTCGGTCCGCAGCCAGTGTCCCGACCTCGACCCCGTCCTGGTCGCGCGCCACTTCGACAGCCTGCCCGCGTCGTACTTCGAGCGCTACTCCGTGGCCGAAGTGTCGCGGCACCTGCGCCTCTTGGGCCACCTGTCGGCGGAGGCGGTGGTCGCCGTCGAGCTGCGCCCCCTGGCGGCGCACGCCTTCGAGGTCACGGTCGTCGGCACCGACCACCCCGGCACCCTCGCCTGCCTCACGACCGCGCTGGCCGCCCTGGCGTTTAGCCTCGAAGACGTGCAGGTGGCGCCGTACCTCGACAGCGGCACGGATGCGGGGGCGCGGCGCTACTTCGTCATCGTGCTGCGCGTCAGCGGCACCCTGCACGGCCGGTCGCTGAGCGAGTTCACCGACGTCCTGCGCCAGCGCCTGCAACAGTCGTTCGCCCACCTGGAGCAGGGCGACCTGCTGGCGGCGCAGGCCGTCGCCGCCGACACGCGCGCTTCCCCGGGGGAGGTGACGGCCACCCCGGGCCGCCGTTCCGGATCGGTGTCGCGCCCCTCCGGCTACGAAGGGATGCTCCTTGGCGGCGAGTTCAAGTTGCAGCGCAAGTTGGCCAGCGGCGGCATCTGCGAGGTCTACCAGGCGGTCCAGCTCAGCCTCAATCGCACGGTGGCCGTCAAGCTGTTCCACCAGGCGGGCGCGGCCGACGCCGACCTGTTCGCCCGCTTCAACCAGGAGGCGGTCGTGCTGGCGCAGTTCAGCTGCCCGCAGATCGTGCAGATCCTGGCGGCGGGGACGACGGCCGGGCCCGGCGGCGGTACCCTGGGCTGGATGGCGATGGAGTACATGGCCGGCGGCGACCTGGCCCGCTACCTGCAGCAGCAGGGGCCGCCGCTGATCGAGGTCGGCCTGCGCTGGTTCCGCGACGCCCTGGAGGGGTTGGCCTACGCCCACCGCCACGGTATCCTGCACCGCGACCTCAAGCCGCACAACCTGCTGCTGACCTCCGAGGCGGCGGTCAAGGTGAGCGACTTCGGCCTGCTCAAGCAGGTGCAGCGACCGCCCAGCGGCCTGACGCCGCGCGCGATCATCATGGGCACGCCGCACTACATGAGCCCGGAGCAGGCGCTGGGCGAGCCGCTGGACGAGCGCTCGGACGTCTTCTCGCTGGGGACGACGTTCTACTACGTCTTTAGCGGCTACCTGCCGTTCGACCGCGGCTCGGCGGCGGCGGTGCTGGTGCAGATTTCCCAGGAGGACGCCCCGCGCCTGGACGTGGTGGCGCCGCACCTGCCGCCGCCTTTGACGGTGATCGTCCGCCGCATGCTGGCCCGGCGGCGCGAGGAGCGCTATCAGGAGGTGGGCGTGATCCTCGAAGACCTGGCCAGCTACCGGCGGCGCGGACTGCTGACCTTCGCCGACGCCGGGGCGCTGGCCGCCATGCAGGCACAGGGGAGGTCGAACGCGGAGCAGGACACGCAGGCGTACCAGCCGGCGCCGAAGTCGGCCGGTGGGGCACCGTGAGACATTCCCTGGGTTGCGCCCGGGGCTACCGTCCGCCGCCCGCTCCGTGGGCTTTCCTTGCCGCGAGCAGTTGCAGCAGCGGTGTCGTCGCCAGCGTGGTCGCCAGGGCCATCAGCACCATCATCGCGAACAGCGCCGGCGAGATCACGCCCAGGTCCAACCCGATGTTCAGCGCGATCAATTCCATCAGCCCGCGCGTGTTCATCAAGAGGCCCAGCGACGCGGCGGGCCGCCAACCGAGGCCGGTCAGCCGGGCCGCGATCAGTGTGCCGCCGAACTTCCCCGCCGTCGCCACCACGATAATCACTCCGCACAGCAACCACTGTTCCGCACCGGAGACAAGGCCGATCTGCGTTCGCATCCCGGTGTAGGCGAAGAACGCCGGCAGCAAGAGGACCGTCACCACGTCGTGCAGCCGGTGGCCGATCTCGCGAGCCACCCGGCTGTCGTGAGGGACGACGGCGCCCAGCAGGAATGCCCCGAAGATGGCGTGGATGCCGATGGCCTCGGTCGCCAGGGCGGACAGCAGCACCGCCACCAGCACCACCGCGATCCGGCCCCGCGTGAGCGGCCCCTCCTCACAGCGGCGCACAAACAGCCGGGCCAGCGGCCGCACCGCGACGATCATCAACGCGACGAAGCCCACCGACAGGACGCAGACGAGCAGCGACCCGGAAACCTGGGCCTCGGCCACGCCGACCACGAAGGCCAGCAGGCACCAGGCCGTCGCGTCGTTGATGGCGGCGCAGCCCAGGGCGAGGACGCCCAGCTCGGTCTTCGCCATGCTGCGGTCGCTGAGGATGCGTGCCAGCACGGGGAAAGCGGTGATGGAAGTCGCCACGCCCATGAACAGGGCGAAGCTGGTGAACGACACGCCTTGGTGCGACAGCACCGGGTACAGCCAGAGGGCGAGCGACGACCCCATCACGAACGGGACGACGATGCTGGCGTGCGACGTGAGGACCGTGGTGCGCGCCCGCGAGCGCAGCCGGCCGGCATCCAGCTCCAGGCCGATGACGAACATGTACAGGATCACGCCGAGCTGGGCGATCACCCCGAGGTAGGGGGCGACGGCGTCCGGCAGGATCACGGCCGACCCCGCCTGGCCGAGCAGCGACGGCCCCAGCAGGATGCCGGCCACGACCTCGCCGATCACCGGCGGCTGTCCGACCCAGGCGAACAGTCGGCCGAGCAGCAGGCCGCCGGCGACGACCGCGGCCAGGGCCAGGAGCACCTGGAGCAGGGCATCGCCCTTCCTGGCGACCGCGTGTCCGGTCGCCCCTCCCGCGGCCACTTCCGGGGCCGTCAGCGTCTCACCGTAGGCCCGGACCAGCAGGAATAGCGCGACGGCCGCGACGACCATGGCCCCATACAGGAGGAGCGATGGGGCAGGGAGGACGAAGAAGGAACGGGGTGAAGAGCGGATCGATTCGCCCTCCACGGCTCCTTCGTCTCCCCTTTGGCCGTCGGTCGATTCGTGATTCATCGCGGATGTTGCGCGGGGGGGCCCTCGTCATGCCGGGGCCGATGCTCCGGCTGAGGGGGATTGTAGGAGGCCCCGAAGGAACGCCACGGCCTGGTCGTGGATGCCGGGACAGCTACTCTCGCGCGGCCCGGCAACATTCAGGACGCCGACCCGCTGAGCCCGCGCCCAGGTACGGACCTCCTCCGGGTCGGACGGTTTCCCCAGGTCGATGACGAGATACGCCCGGCCGTAGCGCTTGGCCACCTCGACGGTCAAGGCGGTGCCGCGGTCGGGGGTGCCCCGGGTCAGGATGAGTGTGCCGTCGGCGTCGCGCACGTTCCACTCGGTGCGCTGCGGGTAGCCGTCCCACGGCGTTTCCTTCAGCGGGTAGCGGTGGTCAATGGGACCGTCCTCGGCGCGGCGGCCGCGCGGGCACCAACCGCCGCAGGTCAGGCCCAGATCGAGGGCCACGTCCAGGGCGGCCCGGTCCACGCCGGTTTGCCCGCCGGAGATGATCCTGGTGAACATGGAGGGAGTGTGTCGGTGTCCCGGTCCGTGTGTCAGCCGCGGGCCGCGCCGGGGGCCGCGGCCTTGCGACGACGATATTTTAACCAGGTCAGGCCGTGGAAGGCCCACACCCACAGTGAGAAGACGACCGACCCGGCAGCGCCGACGAAGACGTTGAGGACGCGGGGGATGAGTTGCACGCCGACCACGACGCTGGCGCCGAGTCCGACGACGGTGAAGAAGGCGAGGGAGTGCTGCGCCGCCGCCGGCGGGGCGGGGCGGGATTAACGGGGAATCGCCATGTCCATCGACCTCAACTGCGACCTCGGCGAAGGCTGCCCCTTCGACGCCGAGCTGATGCCGCTGATCACGTCGGCGAACGTCGCTTGCGGCTTTCACGCCGGCGACCCGGCCACCATGCACGCCGCGCTCGCCGCCGCCGCCCGCCACGGCGTCCAGGTCGGCGCCCATCCCGGCTTCCCCGACCGCGAAGGCTTCGGCCGCCGGGAGTTGGCACGCACCGCGGAGCAAATCTTCGAGGATTGCGTCTACCAGATCGGGGCGCTCGCAGGCATGGCGAAGGCGGTTGGGCTGCCGCTGTGCTACGTCAAGCCGCACGGCGCCCTCTACAACATAGCCTGCCGCGACGACAGTTACGCCCGGCCGGTCGTCGCCGCGACGGAGCTGTTCGGCCTGGCGCTGATGGGATTGCCGGACTCGCGACTGCAAGCACTCAGCGCCGGGCGGGTCGCCTTCGTCGCCGAGGGGTTCGCGGACCGGCGCTACCTGCCGGACGGCTCGCTGGTGCCGCGCTCGCGGCCAGACGCTTTCGTGGCAGACCCGGAAGAGGCAGTGCGACAGGCGGAATGGCTGCTGCGCGAGAAGGGAGTACGGACCCTGTGCGTCCACGGCGACAACCCGCAGGCGTTGGCGTTCGTCCGCACGTTGCGCGCGGAGTTGACACGGTGCGGGGTCGAGGTGCAGCCGTTCACTAATGGAGGTATCTAGAGTATTGGAAGCCTTAACGACCAAGCTCTGCGGCGTTGGGGGGGCTGTGATGCTGCCGAGCCTGAACTACATGATGGCCCCCCAACGTCCGCAGCAGCGGCTTTGTTCGGGGTTCGCCGCTTATTCTCGCTTTCTAATCGCGTAGCCTTTGGCATCCAAGTATGCCAAGATGTACTCCAGCTTCATCGCGTCGAGAATCTTGAACATGGCGTACTGCATGGGAATCTCCAGAATCCCCCTGAACTGGTCTGACTCCTCCTGCGTCTTCCGTTGCATAGCGGCGACGTCGCACCTGGCCTTTTCCGCCGCCGTACATTCCCGCTCGGCCCGACTGGAAAAGGAGGAGTACTGACACTGGCTGCGAGTGGAGATGGGCCTGCCATCGCTCAAGCTGTAGTCCCGGTAAATGACGTTCCTTCCGTCATCGCCGATGACCTCGCGAGCGAAAAGCCCGTGATTCTTGGTGTAGAAACGTCCGGTTTCGATTCGATCCCTTCGCATAGCCCCATCTCTTGGGAGTTGCTTGCCATCACAAGACCATGAACTTGAGAAGGCGCTCATGGCCACCCTAACGACCAAGTTCAGCAGCGGGGCCGGCTGCAACACCAGAATACCACGAAAAGCCGTGATGCCGGCCCCGTCTGCTGCAACGGCTGGTTCGGCGATACGGCCTCGGTCACGATCACGGCAACTCCTCGACCGTGATGTCCGGGAAGTTGGCCAATTGGTTGTCGTTGGTCAGAAACACGTCACAGCCGAACTCGATCGCGCCGGCGAGATGGAGGGCGTCGGCTAGCCCGTACCGCTTCGGCTGAGCGGGCGGCATTGCCGGGTATGTGTGACCACCTCGGATAGCGCTTGGCCCGGGGGTGCATCGCGGCAGTCAGGCCCAGCGTCCGCAGGTTCGGCCCGTGGAAGAACCGGAAAAAGTCCGACAGCCGCTGGCCGGCGCCAATGCCGAAAAGCGGGACCAAACATTCCGTGCGGGTCAGCTCGCTGATCGCGAATCGATGGCCGGCCTGTTCCAGCGCGGCCAGGTGATTTAAGGCACGTTGCTGGTCGGCGGGGTTGCCCTCGACCGCGTAGATAACGATCATGGTGTCCAGGTAGTACAGCACTCATGGCCCTCCCGACGAGGCCCCGCGGCGCGCGCCGTCCAGTTCCCGATCCCGCTCAGCGTCCTCGGCCAGGCGAGCGTCGTCTTCGGCGCGCAGGTCTTCCGCCGACCGTCCCGGGAAGCCGCGGGAACGCTGCTCGGCTGCGATCTCCCGGATCACGTCCGCCAGGCCGCGCCGTGGCCCAACCGCTGCGGCGACACGGATCGTCACTCGCACGGGGCCAGGCGGCAGCCGCGGCTGGTGTGTCAGTCGCAGCTGACCGTTCGAGTCGAGCGTGGCCTCGATCGTCTCTTCGATGACATTCATGGCCAAGCCTCCTTCAATCCATCGAGAAATGAGCTGCGGCCTCTTTGTGCGTCTTTGTGCGCCGTCCACCCCTACAGTTCCTCGACTTCAATCTGCCAGCCCGACAGTTCGCTGGCCAACTGTCGATTCTCACCCCGGCGCCCCAGAACCAGAGATACCTGATCGGGTTGGACAACGACCACCGCACGGAGTTCCGCCGGATGCAGGATGACGCGTTCAATGACCGCTGGCTGCAACGCATTGGCAATCAGTTGTTCGGGAGAATCATTCCAGCGGATCAGGTCGATGCGCTCCCCACCGAGCGCATCGACAATGTTCTTGATGCGGTGGCCGCGGAGGCCGACACAGGCACCGATGCAATCCACACTTGGATCCTGGCTTTGGAGGGCGAGCTTGCTACGGTATCCGGGCTTGCGCGCGATGGCCTTGATCTCGCTGCTTCCCGAACTGATCTCGGGCACCTCTTGTGCAAAAAGGCGGGCGACTGGGCCGATGTCGTCTGCCATGTAGTCGCCTCCCGTGTAAAGACCGATGGCTTTGCGGCCGAACCAGTTATTACATTGCGCACTCCATTCCGACGGATCGCGCCTCTGCACAACCTATCCCCTGGAACTCGCGCGCCCGGCGCAGCCTATCCCGGCCGCCCCGACTCCTCAACCAGGTGGCAACTCTCTGTCCTGCAAGCCGTTGCCGTCGCCTCCGGCCCGAGAGCCTTCGGCGCTGGCGTGCGCTAAAGCCTACCCGGCTGCGACAGCGTGCCGCCAGCCAGGACTTCTCTCACTCCAACCGATCCAGCGGCCTGCGCACGCCCTTGCCGCCCTGGTTCAGGACGTGCGTGTCAATCGACCTTTCCCGAGGAACGCTCTCTGGGGCCTCGGCTGCGAACCTTCACGTTGAGCTTACCCTCCCGAAAGAACGATGGCAACGCTTTCCCGCCAAACGCGTTGTCAATAGCCAGGCCGTCGCGGCTTGAGCCGGGCGTCCCAGACGCTTCTGCTTCGCTCTTTCCCGAAATCCAGCCGAGCGACGCACCGCGCAGTCGGCCGGGACCGTGGACATCAACGTGACGACCAGCGGCGGCCGGCCAGTTCACCTCTCGCTGAGTGCGGCGTGGGGGTTTGGCCAAGTGAACCCCGCGAACTTGGCCAACCCCCCCTTTGGCCAGGCTCCTTCCGGGATCCCACCTCAGAATCCGTGACGGTCAGGGAATCCCGAACGGCCCTGCTCGCCGCGCTCCTTCCCTGGTGTGGCATCGGGGGCTCGCGTTATCATGCTCAAGGGGCGCCTTGTCGTCCCAACGCGAGCTAACCGACGGAGAACCTGTGATGACGTATCGACGCTGCGCACCGGCCGGCCTCGTATGGCTGGGCGTACTTGCGACATTTTTGACCCCGACCCTCGTCTGCGCCCAAACTCCACCCAAGGAGGCGAAGAAGCCGGCCGCCCGCTTCGGGCTGGACGACCTGGGCAAGCTCGTCGCCCTCTTCGACCCGGAGATCGCGCCGGACGGCAAGTCGATCGCCGTCGTCGTCGGCCGGCCCAACTACGACAAGAACCGCACCGACACCGAGCTGGTGCTGGTGGACGTGGCGACCGGCAAACATCGCGTCCTGACCCGCGAGCGCGCGGGCCTCGGCCAGCCGCGCTGGTCGCCGTCGGGAGACCGCCTCGCCTTCCTGGCCCGCGACGGCTCCGGCAAGGAGGCGAAACACCAGCTCTTCGTCATGCCGATGAACGGCGGCGACGCGCAGCGCATCACCAGTGCGCCGGAGGGGGTGGAGCACTACGCCTGGAAGCCAGACGGCAGTGAGATCGCCTATGCCGCCGAGGACGAGCCGAAGAACAAGAAGGAGATCGAGAAAGGCAACGACGCCTTCGAGGTCGGCAACAACGACTTCCTGGCGCGGGAGGCGCCGCAGCCGGTCCACGCCTGGTTGGTGTCGGCCGAGGGCGGCAAGGCCCGGCGCCTCACCTCGGGGTCGTGGGGCCTGGCGACGGTGCCGCCGCCCGGGCCGTCGGCCTCGCCGCTGTCGTGGTCGCCCGACGGCAAGTCGCTGCTGGTGGTGCGCCAGGAGCGGCCGCACGACGGCGACAACGACCTGACCACCGTGCAGGTCCTCGACGTGGCGACCGGCAAGCTGCGCCCGCTGACCGGCCGCGGCTCACTGGAAAGTTTCCCCGCCTTCTCGCCCGACGGCTCGCGGGTTGCTTACTGGTACCCGCGCGACGGCGACCCGAACAACGTCAACGAGATCTGGGTGGCCCCCGCGACAGGCGGCAAGGGGAGCTGCCTGACGGGCAAGCTCGACCGCTGCCTGCTGCACTCCGTCTGGATGCCCGACGGCAAGGGGTTGCTGGTCGGCGGCCACGACGGCACGCGCGCCGCGCTCTGGCTGTACCCGCTGACCGGCGGGCCGCGCCGCCTCGACCTGGGGCGCGTCAGCCCGACGTGGTTCTTCTACATGGACGCCCACGTCGGTCGCAACGGGGCCGTCGCCTTCACCGGCAGCGAGCCGGACCGGCCGACGGAACTGTACTATTTGGACTCGCCCAACGGCACGCCGCGGCGCCTGACCGACTTCAACCGGGAGGTGGCCGGCCGCGCCCTCGGCAAGGTGGAGACGGTGACCTGGAAGGTGGGCGGCGGCTTCGAGGCCGACGGCATCGTGGTCTACCCGCCGGACTTCGTTCCGGAGAAAAAGTATCCGCTGGTGCTGCTGATCCACGGCGGGCCGCAGTCGGCCTCGGTCGAGCGCTTCGACAGCCTTGGGCAGCTCATCGCGGCCAAGGGGTGCGTCGTCTTCGAGCCGAACTACCGGGGCAGCGACCACCGGGGCAACGCCTACATGCGCGCCATCGTCGGCGACTGGGGCAAGGGGCCCGGCGAGGACGTGATGGCCGGCCTGGAGTCGCTGAAGAAGCGCGGCTGGGTGGACGAGAAGCGCGTCGCGGTCACGGGTTGGTCCTACGGCGGCTACATGACGACGTGGCTCATCGGACATTATCACGACTGGAAGACCGCGATCGCCGGGGCGGCCGTGACCGACTGGGCCGACATGTACAACCTCGGCGACGGCAACGTGCAGGGGCGCTACAGCTTCGGCGGCTCGCCGTGGAAGGGCGACTACGCCAAGGGGTATCGCGAGCACTCGCCGATCACCTACGCCCGGGCCATCGCGACGCCGACCTTGATCCTGGCGACGACGGGCGACGCGCGCGTGCCGATCACGCAGTCGTACCAGCTGTACCACGCCTTGAAGGACAACGACGTGCCGGTGAAGTTCGTGGCCTACCCCGTGGCGGGCCACTTCCCCGGCGACCCGGTGCGGCAGAAGGACCTGATGCGCCGCTGGGTCGCGTGGCTGGATGAGCAGTTGAAGTAGGAGGTAAGCACGCCATGGCAGACCGAGATGTCCTAGTCGCCGACACCACTCTCGCGGAACCGGCTCCCATCGAGGGGACGCAAACCGTGCCGGGCGGGGGAGGCCCGCGCGGCCAGTTCTCCCACCCCGGTTACGAACTGCTCGGAGAGCTGGGCCGGGGCGGCATGGGGGTCGTATTCCAGGCGCGGCAGCGGGGCCTTAACCGGACCGTGGCGATCAAGCAACTCGCCGTCGGCGCGGGCGCGGAGGCCGAGGCCCGTTTCAAGATCGAGGCCGAGGCCGTCGCCCGGCTCCAGCACCCGAACATCGTTCAGATTTATGAGATCGGCGAATCGGCCGGCGTGCCGTACTTCTCGATGGAGCACGTCGAGGGGACCAGCCTGGCCGCGCAACTGAACGGCACGCCGCAAGCGCCCGAGTCGGCGGCGCGCCTGGTCGAGGTGCTGGCGCGGGCGGTCCATTACGCCCACGAGCGCGGCATCGTCCACCGCGACCTGAAGCCGAGCAACGTGCTGCTCAGCAACGACGGGACGCCGAAGGTCTGCGACTTCGGCCTGGCCAAGCGCGTCGATGACGACAGCGGCCGCACCAAGGCCGGCCAGGTCTTTGGCACGCCGAGTTACATGGCCCCCGAGCAGGCCGACGGCCGGGTTCAGGAGGTCGGCCCGCGCGCCGACGTGTACGCCCTGGGGGCGATCCTTTACGAAATGCTGACGGGCCGGCCCCCCTTCCGCGGGGCCAGCATCTACGACACCCTGGAACAGGTCCGCACCCGGGAGCCGGTGCTGCCCAGCGCCCTGCAGCCGAAGACGCCGCGCGACCTGGAAACGATCGGCCTGAAATGTCTCCAGAAGGAGCCGGCGAAACGCTACGCCAGCGCCCTGGCCCTGGCCGAGGACCTGCGTCGCTTCGCCAACGGCGAGCCGATCCTGGCGCGGCGGACGCCGGCCTGGGAGCGCGCCTGGAAGTGGGCCCGGCGCAACCGGGCGGCGGCGGCCCTGCTCGTCCTGGTCCCGGCGCTGCTGCTCGTCACGACCGTCGTCAGCGTCACGGCGGCGGTGTGGATCAACGGGGCGCGTGCGGCCTCGGAGAGGGACGCCGAGCACGCGCGCGACGCCCTGAAGCTGGCGAACGCCACCCTCGACGCGGCCGTCAACAAGATTACCGAGAACGAAAAACTCCGCGACCGCGGCTTCTTTGAACTGCGCAAGGAACTGCTGGCCTCGGTCCTGCCCCACTACGAGAAATTGGCCGCGCTGCAGACCAACGACCCGGCGCTCGAGGCGGAGCGAGCCCGGGCCTACGGCAAGATGGGCGCGATCCGGCTGTCGCTGGGGGAGAACGAGCAGGCCCTCCACGACTATCGGGAAATGGAATCGGTCTTTTCGTCCCTGATCGACCGCCACCCGGACGTGTACGCTTACCGCTATTCCGCGGCCCTGGGAGCGAACGACCTGGCCGTCCTACTCGGCGCCCGGGGCGCGTCGGCGGAGGCCCGGGCCGCGCTGGACCGGGGGGAGGAGATTGCCGGGGCGCTGGTGCGCGACCACCCGGAGGTCGCCGACCACCACGTCGTCCGCGTCAAGCTGCGCGGGAACCGTGCGGGGCATCTCGAGCACGAGGGGCACCACGAGGAGGCGCTGCAAGCGCTGCGCGAGGCGGAGCAATTCGAGGCCGAGGCGGAGGCACGCTTTCCCAACCAGCAGGCCGAGTTTCGCGCTCTCCTGGGTCAGCTTTTGACGATGCGCGGCCTCTATTTCGCCCTCGCGCAGCACTTCGCCGAGGCCGAACAGGCCCACCGCCGGGCGCTGAGCGTGCTGCGGCCGCTGGGGGAGGCGCCTTCGGCGCCCCTGGAGCATCGGGAGGAACTGGCGGGGGCCTGGTTCGGCCTCGGCGTCGCCGTGAGCCAGCAGGGGCGGCCCAAGGAGGCGCGCGACGCCAAGGAGAAGGCGCTGGCCCTGTGCGAGGGACTCTGCGAGGAGGCGCCCGGCGTCCCTTCGTACCGGGACCTTTTGGCCAAGACGCTGACCAACCTGGCCTACACCACCGAGGAACTGGGCGACTCGGCGACCGCGACCCGGCTGCGCCGGCGGAGCCTCGACATCTTCGAGCGGCTCGCGGCCGGCTTCCCCACTCACTCCGATTACAAGGAAAACCTCGGCACCAGTTACGCCCTCATGGGCAATGCGGAGTTCAAGCACGGCAAATACGACAGCGGCCTCGAATGGCTCAGCCGGGCGACGACGTACCTGGAGCCGATCGTCAAGGACGGTCCGCCCGCGCCCGGGCTGCGGCAGCAACTGGCGGAGGCATACGCAGGACGTGGGGGCTGCCTGTACGGGCTGAGGCGTTACGCCGAGGCCATCGCGGCATTGGACCGAGGCCTCGAGCTGGACGACGGCAACGTGCGGGTTGCGGCGAGGGGTCTTCGGACATTGGCGATTCTGTCAATCCGGCAGGAGAGTGTCCCCGCCTTGACGTTGGCGCGGGCCGGCGATCACGTCAAGGCCGCCGCCACCGCCCTGGCCCTCGTCAAGGGGCCGAACGCCCACCCCGAAATGGATTACAACGCCGCCTGCGTCTACGCCATCTGCGCCGGCAAGGTCAAGGACAAGGATTCGGCCGCGGCCGACGGTTACGCGGCCCAGGCGGTGGCGCTGCTCAGGCAGGGGCACGCCGCCGGCTTCTTCAAAGACCCGGCAATGCTCAAGCAGCTTCAGAAGGACAGGGACCTGGACCCGCTCCGCGAGCGCCCGGACTTCAAGCAAGTGGTGGCCGACGCGACGGGGAAGTGACGGCCGGAAACTGGAAGGCGGGTCCGGGCATTCCCGGGTCGCGCGCTGGAACCCGGCGGCGAGGTCGGTTATCGTCGCCCCACCGGCGGCCACTTCTCCCGCTTGGCGAAAGTGGCTGGCAAAAGTGGCCCGTGGCGTGACTCATTGCCTTGTTGTGGCTTGCGCCGCCGATTTCCGCCGCGATTGCCACTTTCCTCAGTTTCGCCAAGACGACGCACGAGCGGCCCCTTCCGCGGGGTGACTGGACCGTAGGTGAATCCGGTTACTTGGCGTAGCTCTGGCCGGCTGCAGGACCTGTGCCATAGGGGCGGCCAGGGCCGCCCCTATGGCCACGGGAACGAATGGACGAGGGCCGGGACACCGGAGGACGGCATGCCGGCGGCTACGGGCGGGGACAGGATTCTCCTGATCGGAGCAGTACCTGGAGTAGTGTGCGACGTGCTTCTCCAGGGGCCCGGCGCTCTCGGCACAGACCGTGGCTTCGGGTCGTTCCCGGTGTGGAAGACTGTCGTTTTCTTCCTCCCTCCCTTGAATACTAACATCCGTTCAGATACAGTCTCATCTACAGCGGGCAAGCGATGAGGCTTGCGTTACCGAAGAAACAGCGTGTCATGAGCGAAAAGGCCCATGTCCCTTCAAGCCGCTCACGACCTGCTCGGCTGGCCTGAGCCAGACGAAATCCTCAGCCCCTCGGGCGCCGGTCCATCTGTCGTTGCTCAACTTGCCAGGCAGAAGCTCCAACGGACCCTCCGCCGTCTTCCGGGCTGCTCGCGCGCCAAGGTCGGGATTCTGACAGGCGACCCCCAGACGAAGGCCAGCGAGGCCCCTCTCGCCGTTGTGGTGGAGTTCCCCCGTCCGGCGTCGGAAGAGGTCCTGCGCGAGGCTCATCGACTCGCATGGAACTTCGCCCGGGCCCCTTTGCTGGTAACCGTAGATCCGGTGGCCATCCGCTCGTGGTCGTGCTGCGAACCGCCCTCTCCGGAGGGCCAATTGTTCGCCAGCGCCGAAATCACCGATGCCCGACTCGACATAGCGCAGGAGCAGACCCCGTCCTCGGCCGCGGCGCACGCCCTCTCCTGGCTATCGCTGGTTTCTGGCGAGTTCTTCCGTGAGCCCCGGCGAGCCTCGTTCTTTGACCACCGGAAAGCCGCCGACCGTCTCCTGCTCGAAAACCTCCGCGAGGTTCGCCGTCAACTGCACGAGGGCGACGACCGCTCGGAGCGGCCCCCTCTGGATTACGACACGATCCACGACCTGCTCGCGCGGTTGATGTTCATGCAGTTTCTGGCCGACCGCCGGGACGAGGGGGGGCGAGCTGCCCTCAACCCCGAATTCCTCGAGCAGAGGCGCTCTGACGGCACCCTTTCACAGTCGTACCCCGACTTCTGCGGCGTTCTGGAAAGCAAGACCGACACTTACCGGTTATTCGGGTGGCTGAACCACAAATTCAATGGCGACCTGTTCCCCAACGAGGCCGAGCGCGGGGCCGAAGAGAGGCGCGTTGACCCCAGCCACCTCCGGTTCCTCGCCAGCTTTATCAAAGGAGACATCGCGCTCCGGCAGGGGCAGCGCCTCCTCTGGAAGCATTACTCCTTCGACGTGATTCCCCTGGAGTTCATTAGCAGCATCTACGAGGAGTTTGTCCGTCGCGGCGACGCCGACGCCCCGACCGGCGTCGTCTACACGCCGGGCCACCTGGTTGATTTCATCCTCGACGGGGTGCTGCCCTGGGACGAGTCCGAGTGGAAAGTCACCATCCTGGACCCCGCGTGTGGCTCGGGCATCTTCCTGGTCAAAGCTTACCAGAGACTCGTCCATCGCTGGAAGGTCGCTCACCCCAGTAGACGGCCGTCGGCGGACACGCTGCGGGGCATCCTGGAGGAGCGCCTGTTCGGCATTGACACCGAAGAGGGGGCGGTGCGGGTCGCGTCATTCAGCCTGTACCTCGCCATGTGCGACGAGATCGACCCGAAGCGTTACTGGACCAGTGTCCGTTTCCCGAGACTGCGGGGGCAGAACATCAGGCGCCAGGACTTTTTGGGCGTAACCGCCCGTCCGCTACGGTGCCAAGGCGAAGAAGGCCTCACCGGCGACGAGGTCACGGTGCGGATAGAGGCGTGCCGCTTCCCGCTCGATGCGATACTCCTGGAACGCTTCCCACTGGCCGCCGATCCACACG
>DATFNV010000668.1:0-18360 GCA_035266225.1 Gemmataceae bacterium | reverse complement strand
TTAACCGGGTGGAAGTCAGTCTATAAGTCTACGCAAAGAAGAACAGCTGTAATGCAGCTGACGCAGGAAAAAGCGCAGCTGACGGGTGGAACAGAGGTGATTTTGGTAGGTCAATGGGTTGCTGTGGGAATCCAGGCTAGGTTAGAGTGTGATGGGTTGCCCGGTAGGTCAGGAGGTTTGGCCATGTCCAGCCGTTTCCCCGGCATGGACCCGTACCTGGAAGACCTCGCGTACTGGTCCGACTTCTCGGCCCGGTTTCTTACATACTTGTGCGATCTGGTGAACGAACGCCTCCCAGACAATTACGAGGCGCGCATTGACGAGAAGGTAAATCTCATAGAGAAGTCCCCCGATCGGATCAAGCTCATCGAGCCGGACATGGCTCTCAGCCAGGACCGTCCGTCCCCGCTCGGTGCGGTCGCCGCCGTCGGGCCGGTCACAGTCGAGCCCGTCACCATTCCTCACCTGCTCATCGAGGAAGAGCAGCACGAGCGCTGGGTCGAAATCCTGCACCGCCCTGAGCGGTCGCTGGTCACCGTGTTGGAGCTGCTCTCCCCCGCAAACAAGGAAGAGCCGGGCCTGCACCGCTACCGCGACAAGCGCTTCGCCCTGCTCAGGCGGCAGGTCCACTTCGTCGAGGTGGACCTGCTGCTCGGCGGGCGGCGGCTGCGCCTGCGCGACCCACTGCCGGCCGGGGATTACTACGTCCTGGTCTCGCGCGGCGACCAGCGGCCCAACTGTCAGGTCTACGCCTGGACGCTGCGCCAGCCCCTGCCGACCATACCGATCCCGCTCAAGGTCCCCGACCCCGACCTGCGCATCGACCTCGGCGAGGTCTTCACCACGACCTATGACAGAGGCCGCTACGCCCGTTCGCTCAACTACGGCACGCCTCCTGTGGTTTCCTTGCCGGCGGGAGCCCGTGACTGGGTTATGCAGCAGGCCAGCCAGAAGGCGGGGCCCCCCAGGCCATAGGCGGAGGGAACCTTTCACCAGCTTCGAGAAGCACAAAGGGGGAAGCATAAAGGGGAAGCATAAAGGGGGGAAGCACAAAGGGGACATTCTGCATTTCGGCGAGATGCAGAATGTCCCCTTTGTGCCTCCGCTTGACACGCTGCTGGACTCGACAAGAGGAGCACCCCCTGTTGCTGATACACGCAATCCTCTGCTGCAACCTGCCCAGCGTCTACCGGCACGATCTTCTGACGGCCAAGAGTCAGGGTAAGTTACCTGTCCTCTGGCTGCACGCCAAGGGCAAGCCACGAGGAGGGCCGTGCGTCTTTCACAGCGGCCGATCCACCGGATGCACCATCCCCGCGAGTCTCCACAACTCGTGCAGCAGCCGCCGCAACCAGCGACGGATCGGACCAATCCTCGTGATGATGAGGTAGTCGCCATCGATGGAGATGGCGTATTCGCCGAGGAAGCCGGCCCGACCGAGCACAGGGGTTAGAGCCGGCAAGGGTTGCTTCGTCTCCGGGTCGATGGCCGGCTCCGTGAAGTCGCAGGGCCAGTCGTGCTCGCGCCCGGCGATCACCAGGCCGATCCGGTCGCGGTATTTCTTCACCCTCCCCGAGATGCCGCGCGCCGTGCCGGGAGCTGCCTTCGTGAACGGGATCGCTTCGCGCTCGGCGAGGCTGATGGGGATCGTTGTCACGTCCGCCTGCGAATCTACGCGAAACTTCAACGCGGCGAAGGCACCGTAGCGGTCCCGAACCTGAAGCCGGACCACGGGCCTGGGACAGGATTCGCCGTCGCTCGCGCTCGGCTCAAGGGCCAGCCTAACTTTCATCGGAGAATGGGGTGAGGATTAGATTAAGCTCTCCTCATCGAAGAGCCGGCTGGGAGAGTCAATGAGGACACTGCGGCGTTCCTCCGCAGTGAGGAAGGAAAGCTGCTGGTCGAACGACGGGTCATCGAGGCTGTCGGCTGCGGCGACGACCACTGGGCCCTCGTCGGTCTGGAGGTACGCGATCCACTTGCCGCCGTAGTAGTGCTGGAGCTTCATCTGCTCTTCGAGTTCCCGGAAGTGCTTGGCCCTCCAGAAGCCGAGGCGCTTGCCGTAGCGCTTCGCCTCGGCCGCCACCGCGGGGGGGAGCGGCAACTCCCGGACGCGCTGCCGTAGCGGCTGGCGTTCGGGGGCAGGGCCGGCCGGCGTCGTCCTCGGTCCCGGGGCCTGCGCCGGAGGGCCTTCCAGGAGGGGACGCACACGCTCGAACTGCTCGCGCGCGACGAGCACGTAGCGCTGTTGCGTGTCGGGGTCCACGACCTCGAGCGGTTTGCCCCGCCCGGCCGCGAGTACCCGCCGCTGTTTGTCAGTGAGTTCGATCTCGGTCATTGCGTCCTCGGGAAGAAGCGGAGTCTGCATTATGTCACCAAACTGCCGTCGCGGTCAAATCGACGGCGGTGTAGCCGGTCACGACCGGCGAAAACAAGGGGTCGGGGGTCGTTCAGACAAATTGTCTGAACGACCCCCGACCCCTTGTTTCCCCGAGATTCTCTCGATGTGGTTCCGGCCAGGTTTCTGCCGCCGTCTGTGGGCCGATGACGTCAGCGCTGCGGCTGCGTGGCCGCGCGGAAGTCGTCAAAGGTGTTCGCCTCCGCGGCGGCATCGACCCAGCGCAGCAAGAGGTTCATGTCCTGCGTCGCCTCGATGGCCGTCGCGAGGTCGCTCGGGACCGGCGCTTTGCAGCGCTTCTCCAGGAAGCGCAGCAGGTCCGCCCGTCGCGCTTCCGCCTGCCACTCCAGGACTTGCTGTGACTCGCGCACGTTGGACCACTCCAGGTTCTGCGACCGGTCTCTTGACACGCCGCGCGTCAGCGCTGCGGCTGTGTCGCTGCGCGGAAGTCATCGAAGGTATTCGCCTCCACGGCGGCATCGAACCAGCGCAATAAGAGATTTATATCCTGAGTCGCGTGGATCGCCTTCACCAAGTCGCTTGGGACCGGCGCCTTGCAGCGCTTCTCCAGCAGGCGCAGCACGTTCGCCTTTTGACTCTTGAGGACGGCCTCGGCCTGCCACTCCAGGACTTGCTGTGACTCGAGCACGTTCCATCCCTCCAGGGCCTGTTCCCATTGCAACCGCACGCCCGGTAGTTCCGCGAACACCCGGGCGGCCGCTGCATACTGTAACCGAACCTGCTGGTCCGGCTCCAGATCAGCCAGGCGCTTCCACTCCTCGATGATAGCCGACTGCCCACCGCCACGCATCAGCGACACCCACGGCAGCACGCAGCGGCTCAGCTCCTCGGACGCCACCCGGGCCAGCGTCGCCGCAGCGTCTTCCTCGCGCAGCGCCATCCGCACGACGCGGCCGCCCAGGCCGAACTCCGCCATACCGGGCAGAGGCATGGCCAACAGGTCTGGCTGCGCGGGGCCGGTGAGGCTCAGCAACAGGCCGCCCACAAGGTACTTCAGCCGCCGATCCGACGACGGACGGCGCTCCCGGCGGAAGCGCAGCATGTACTCCAGCGCACGCTCCAGGTCGTCTTCCTTCGGCTCCGTCTGGAACTCCGTCACGAAGATCCACGGGATCTCCGGCCGTCCCGCGGTCGCGAATTCGGCCAGGGCGTCGCAGGTCAACTCGCCCTCCGGCAGCTGCGGGGCCGTCCGGGTGTCGAGCCAGCCGGCGAAGGCCAGCGCTGAGTCGAGGCGCGGCAGCGTCCAGCGGAAAAAGCCGACCGGCTCGCGCTTGGCCGTTTGCCGCGCCGTCACGTCGAACCTCCCCACGGGCCACCCCCATTACCGCTCCCAAAGCGTCGCACGGAGCAGCCGGACGGACGTACAGACACATGCCGGCCTCCTCGTCGCTCCGAGTGGACCATTGGCCAACGACATCCTCACCGGGGGCATTGAGTAGGCGAGCGGCGGGTGTTGGTCTCCCTCTGCCGTGGCCAGGTATGCCGCGCGCCGCCCGAGTATTGTGTCACACCCGCAGGCAGTGAAACAATACTCGCGCCGCGCGTCACAACCCGTTGACTTGCAACGCCTTGCGACAACGGAGTATTGTGTCACCCTCCCCGCGAGTTGACACAATACTCCGACGCCATCCCCGGCCGAGCGCGTGCGCAGGCCTGGGAAGAGGATTTGTTGCCGCTCGCCTCAGTCCTTCGTCACGAACTCATCGAGGTTCAGCACGGCCCGCGCCGTGACCGTCCACGCAGCCTGCTCGTTGACGTCCCCATCCCCCGGCCCGGCCACCTTGGCGGCATCCAGCTCCTTGCGCTCGAAGCGCCCCTTCTGCGCCCGGTAGAACTTCGTCAGCGCCGCCCGCTCCTCGTCGGTCGGCGGCCGCGTCAGGCAGCGGCGGAACAGCCACACCGCCCGTTCCTCGACCGACCCCTCCCGCGAAACGGCAAGCCGGCCGAGGGCCTGGGCGCATTCGATGACCGCGGCGTCGTTGAGCAATGTCAGCGCCTGGAGCGGTGTGTTCGATGGCTCGCGCCGGGCGACGCAGGCCTCGCCGCTGGGGGCATCGAAGGTCGTGAACATCGCGAATGGCGCCGTGCGCTTGCTGAAGGTGTACAGTCCGCGGCGGTAGCGGTCCAGGCCTTCGCTCGCCTTCCACCCCAGCGCCCCGTAGGCGCCCTCCGCCGTCACGCTCGCCGGCTGCGGCGGGAAGACGCTCGGCCCGCCGACCTTGGGCGACAGCAGGCCGCTCGCCGCCAGCGCCGCGTCGCGCAGCAGCTCCGCCTCCAGCCGGAAGCGCGGGCCGCGCGCCAGTAGCCTGTTGTCGGGGTCGCGGGCCAGCAATTCCGGCGTCACCTGCGCCGACTGCTGATAGGTCGCGCTCGTCACGATCAGGCGGTGCATCGCCTTGAGTGACCAGCCGGGGGACTCACGTCCCCCGCTCGCCATGAATTCGACGGCCAGCCAGTCGAGCAGCTCGGGGTGCGTCGGCGGCTCGCCGGTGAAGCCGAAATCCTCCGCCGTGCGCACGATGCCGCGGCCGAAGAAGGCCGCCCACTGCCGATTCATCGTCACCCGGCCGACCAGCGGGTTGCCCGGATCGACCAGCCAGCGGGCGAAGGTCAGGCGGTTGCGCGGCTGGTCCGCCGGGAAGGGGAACACGGCCGACAGCACCTCCGGCTCCACGCGCTCCTGCGGTTGCAGGAACTCGCCGCGGTGGTGCCGGAACGTCGGCCGCGGGTTGTTCGCCGGCCGCTCCGCCATCACCAACGTCGTCGGCGAGGCCGGCACCTGGTCGCGCAGCCGCTTGATCGCCTCGCGCTCTCCCGCCAATTCCGGTGCCACGGAGAGGTAATAGCGCAGAAGGCGCTCGCGCTGCTCGGCAGTGAACTTCGCCGGGGGGACGAGGAACAATTCCTCGACCTCGGCGGGCATCTCGCGCGCCTCGATCGCGCGCGGGTCGGTCGTCACGGAGAGGCGGAACCGGCCCAGCCCGGCGGCGTAGTAGCGCTCGAACAGCAGGCGCACCGACAGCGCCTTGACATCGCCCAGCGGTGCCGCCAGGCTGAAGACGGCCGCGTGCGGCCGGCCCTGGCCGCCGTTGATCGACCAGCCGGTGAGCGGGTCGCCGTCGATGGCCGCCGCCGCGCTGGTCCCGAAACTCTGGCTGGCGCGGGCGAACTTCACCGGCTTGCCGTCAGCATTCAGCGTGACCTCGCTCAGGAAGAAGTCGCCAAACGGCCCCTCATAAAAGATGCGCCCCGGCCCGCGTTTCGGCAGACTCTCGTCGGGCAGCACCTCCAGGCGCAGCGCCGTCACCCCCTTGAAGTCGCCACGGCAGGCCACATCGTAGACGTCGCGCTTGCTCATGTCGCCGCTGGCGAGGACCGACGAGTCGTCGAGCACCGTCAGCAGCGGCAGGTTGCTCCTGGCCTCGGCCGGCTTCAGCACCTGCCAGCGCACGGCCCGCGCCGACTCCTGGGCCTGCCACTCGTTGAACTTCTTCTCCAGGTGCTCGCGCCGCCGTGCCTCGACGGGGCGCTTGTCGTCGGGCTTCTGGCCGAGGGCCAGGCGGAAGCGGCCGAGCGTGTGTCCCGTGCCGTACTGCTGCTCCAGGGTGATCGTCCAGCGGGTGCCGCCGGCAAACCCGGCCGGCTTCTCCGGCGTGAGCGTCAGGGTGCGGTTGACGTTCCACTTGCCGGCGACGTGGATCGCCCAGCCGGTCTTCGCGTCGCCGTCGAGGACGTGGGCGGCGGGAAAGCCGTCCTGGGCGGCGTCGGCGTCGGCGCGCGCGATCTTCACCGGCCGTGCCTTCTCCGGCGCGTCCTTCGGCGCCGCGCTGACGCGCACCTCGGTCAGCACGAAGTTGCCGTGCGCCGTGCGGCCGGGGCCGGTGCTCGGCAGCGACGGGTCGGTCAGCGCTTCCAGGCGCAGCGCCGCCACGTCGGCCAGGTCGCTGTCGATGACAACGGTGTAGGTGTCGCGCTCCGGCGCCTTGCCCGAGACGAGAACGCCGGTTTCATCGATCTTCATCGTGGCGCCGGCGGCCGAGGTGGCGCCCGCCGGCCTGGGCGAGTGCCAGCGAATCTCGTCGCCGGTCGGGAAGCGGTTGGGCAGGTCGGCCTCGATGGCGGCGACCTGCTTTTCGATCTCGGCCCGGCGGGCGGCGAGGCCGGGGGTGGGGACCTCGATCTCCGGCTCGTCGGCGTTGTTGAGGAAGGCCATGACGCCGTAATACTCGCGCTGCGGGATGGGGTCGTACTTGTGCGTGTGGCACTGGGCGCAGCCGAGCGTCAGGCCGAGCCAGGCGGTGGCGGTGGTGTTGACGCGGTCAGTCATGGCGTGGAAGCGGAACTCCAGCGGGTCGATGCCGCCCTCCTCGTTGAGCATCGTGTTGCGATGGAAGCCGGTCGCCACCCGCTGATCGAGCCTGGCGCCGGGCAGCATGTCGCCGGCGAGCTGCTCGATCGTGAAGCGGTCGAACGGCAGGTCGGCGTTGAGGGCGCGGATGACCCAGTCGCGGTACGGCCAAATGGAGCGCGGCCGATCCTTTTCGTAGCCATTCGTGTCGGCGTAGCGGGCCAGGTCGAGCCAGCGCCGCGCCCAGCGCTCGCCGTAGTGCGGCGAACCCAGCAGCCGATCGACGAGGCGCTCGTAGGCGGCGGGCGAATCGTCCCTGGCGAAGGCGTCGGCCTCCTCCGGCGTCGGCGGCAGGCCGGTCAAGTCGAGATACAGCCGGCGCACCAGGGTGGTGCGATCCGCCCGCGGCGACGGCCGCAACCCCTCGGCCTCGAGGCGGGCCAGGACGAAATAATCGATCGCGTTTCTCGGCCAAGCGGTTTGCCTCACCTTCGGCAAGGGCGCCTGCTTCGGGGCGACGAAGGCCCAGTGCGTCTTGTACTCGGCCCCGGCGGCGATCCAGCGCTTGAGGGTCTGTTTCTGCGCGTCGCTGAGCGGGTTTTTCGTCGCCGGTGGCGGCATGACCTCGTCGTCGCCGGCGAAGAGGCGCCGGACCAGTTCGCTGTCGTCGGGCTTGCCCGGGACGATGGCCTTCTTGACGGCGTCCTCGCGGACGTCGAGGCGCAGCCTGGCCTTGCGGGCCTTGTCGTCGAAGCCGTGGCACTTGAAGCAGTGGCGCGACAGGATCGGCCGCACGTCGCGCGTGAAATCGACGTCGGCGGCGCGGGCCAACGGCGCCCACGAGAGAAGGAAGACGAGGGCAGCGGTGCGGACAGAAGGTGGCATGGGGTGCGCTCCCGGTTCAGGGCGGGGCAGGTCGGCGCGGTGCGAGGGTGGAATCCTTCCTCTTGTTGTCGCGTTCGACAGGGTACTTTGCAAGGGGGGAAGGGAACCGCGAAAACAGACAGAAGGCGGCAAGCCATTCGGCAGCCGCCTTCTGTGAAGTGCGAAGGCCTGAGCGTCAGTTCCAGCGGCTACGGCTCAGGGGCGAGCCGAGGGACCGCGGGCCGGCCCGACTCCGATGAAGTCCACGGTGCGGAGGCCGTACTCCATGTTACCGAAGTCCAGGGTGCGGGGCCCGCGGTCCGCGCCGCGGGGCGCGGCGTTGGGCGCGAAACCGGGGCCGGCGTAGGTCGGATAACCGGGGCCGGCGTAGGTCGGGTAACCGGGACCAGCGTTAGTCGGGTAACCGGGGCCGGCGTAGGGCGAGAAACCGGGGGCGGCGTAGGGCTGGTAACCGGACCCGGCGTGGGCCGGGTAAGCGGGACCGGCGTCGCAGCAGCCACAACTCGGCGCCCCGGAACCCGGGCCGTAGACATGGACGTAAATGACCTTCGTCTCTCCGGGACGGCCTTGTTTGCCATCCGGTCCCTGGTCGCCCTTGTCACCCTTGGCGCCCTTGGGCCCCGGGAGGCCCTGGTCGCCCTTGGGGCCCGGCTTGCCATCGCTGCCGGCATCGCCCTTGAATCCCTGGTCGCCCTTGGCCCCCTGATCGCCCTTGGCCCCCTTGGATCCCTGGTCGCCCTTGGGCCCCTGGTCGCCTTTAGGTCCCTGCTCGCCCTTGGGTCCGGTCTTGCCATCGTTACCGGCGTCGCCCTTGAGGCCCTGGTCACCCTTGGCCCCCTGGTCACCCTTGTCGCCCTTGTTGCCCTTGTCGCCCTTGGGGCCCTGATCGCCCTTGAGCCCCTGGTCGCCCTTGTCACCCTTGTCGCCCTTATCACCCTTGTCGCCCTTGTCGCCCTTGGGGCCGGGGCACACAAGCAACTCGGACGAGCAGGTCGGCTTCCAGTTCGGCCAGGCGTAGATTGGCGGGGCAGAGATGAGGACCGCGCCGACCACGCCACACAGCAGAGAGACTGCTCTCACGACTCTGACCTCCAGACGAGTTGTTGGTTCGGGATCCCTCCCGTTGGTAATTCCGCTTAAGCCAAGGTAAACCACTTACCTTGACAGTGAAAACGATACCCCACGTCTCGGAGGGAGACGGGCTCACTTGAATGAAAGTTGCTCAATCGTCGTTTCTGAAAGTGTGTCTATGACGAGAGGCGCGTCAATGAGGGAATGATGGGCGACGTAAGCCGGCCGGGCAAAATGCTCAGGGAAGCTTTCCCCCCGGGCGCCGCACGAGCGCCGGCAGCGCGTCGTCGTTCCAGGTGTAAATGAAGGTTTCTTCGACGGCCACGCCCTGTTGGCGCAGGAAGCGCAGTTGGCCCCAGTCGCCTTCCGTGATCCAGACGCGGCGGCCCGGCCCGGCGAGGTCGCGCAAGCGCGCGGCGAAGTCCTTCAGCTCGCCCTCCCTCCGCGAGCCGGTGACATGGATGCTCAGCACGTCATAATCCGAGGCGCCGGCGGCGACGACCTCTTTCCAGACGTCGAGGCTGTTCTGCCCCTTCTCCGGCACGCCGAAATCGCCCGCCACAATCGGCACTCCCGGCGCCAGCTGGCGCACGAGGGGCGCGATCCGGCGGTGGTAGGCGGCGTACTCCCCCGGACTAAACGTGTAGGCCGGTTCGTTGACGATCTGTATCCCCATCAGGTCCGAATGAACCAGCGGGAGGACGTGCTTGACCCAGGCGACCGCGGCGTCGGCGTCGGCCGCGCTGTCGCGCCGCTCCTGGCCGAGGATGGCCAGCACCTTGAAGCCGCGGCCGCGGATCACCGGGAACCAGTGCTCGTAAATGCGCGGCCCCCAGTCGGGCGGCAGGATGATGCGGATTTGCTTCTTGTAGCCGGCGGCCGCCAGCTCGTCGAGGTAGAGGGCGAGCCGCGACTCGGCCGTCGCCGGGTCCAGCAGGTCGCCGGCGCTGACGTTGGCGCTGAATTCCGAGAGCGGCACGTCGCCCGGGCCGACCTCGATCTTGCGCCGGTCGCACCCCGCCAGACAGAGCAAGACCAGGGCCAGGAGCCGGAATCCCCTGGTATTCTGAGTCGTTCTCATGAAACGCTGCCGTCCGGTCGTGGCCGCGTTTGCCACAGGATCACGACCGCGAAGAGCCAGAGCAGGATCGTGGCGTAGGCGGCGAGGCCCAGGTCGCGCGCCGCGTCCGTGTTGGGGAAGTGGGTGATGCCGTTGGCGACGAAGTTGACGAACACCAGGACGATGAGCCCCAGGCTCAGCTTCTTCCCGTACACCTCCCACTGCAGGGCCACCAGCCCCATGATGAGCGGCAGCGCCAGGCAGAAGTAGTGCAGGTGGCAGATCGGGCTCAGCATCAGCATCACCAGCGTCAGGGCGCCGAGGAGCAGGAGCGAGCGCAACCGATGCCCGCCGGCCCGCCGGCCGGCGGCCAGCAGGGTCACGAGTGTCATCAGGGCGCCGCCCAGCCAGTGAAGAAGGCGCACCGTCGCCGAGTGCTCGCGCGGCCGCTTGTAGGGGTCGAAGTGCATGGTGTTGTGGAGGATGGCGCCCAGCGACTGGCTGTCGGTCGAGGTGGCCCCGATCAGTTCCTTGTCGCGCGTGTGGTCCTCCCCCCTGCCCAGGGCCGGCCGCATTAACACATGATACCACTCCTCGAAGTAACCTGTGGTCTGCGCCGGCCCGAACCATGCTCCCGGGATGAAGACCATCCCGACCATCATGCCCGCAACGCAGCCGCCCAGGCAGCGGTAGTCGCGCCGCCACAGCGGGTAGATGAGGAGGAACGCGGGGATGACCTTGAGGCAGACGGCGCCGGCCAGCCACAGCCCGGCGCGCCAGGGCCGGCGGCGCAGCATTGCGGCCCCCGCGAAGCACAGCAGCGCCAGCAGGAAGAGGTTGACCTGGCCGCGCATGAGGGTGGCCAGGATCGGCGACAGGCAAGCCAGGAGAGGCCCCACGCGCAGCGCCCACCAGCGCCGGCTACCCGGGGCCGACCCCGGTTCCAATGACGAGGCGAGGGAATGGATGCCGGCCGCCAGGACGGCGACGCTCAGCCAGTACCACACGGCCACCGAGACGGGGAACGGCAGCAACCCAGTGCGGTCGGCACCAGGGGGCGCGTCGGCCAGGGGCACGGCGAGGATGGCCAGCAGCGGCGGGTAGTGGTAGTGCCAGTGGTTGTCGTCGGTGATGGCGTAGATGTCCGCGCCGGTGCGCGCCGCCCAGGCGGCCCGCAGGTACACCTGCACGTCGGTCATCGGCCGGTGCAGGAAGACTGCGCGGAACTCGACGAGGAAGCCGAAGGCGACGAAACCCACCGCCAGCGCCCACAGGCCGCACGCCTGCCAGAAAGTGAGGCCGTCGGGCGCGGGGGCGGCGGTCAAGGGCAGCGGCGCGGCGAGCTGACTCACGAAACCTCCCTCCGTGGAGGCCGTTCCCGGTAGCCGCTTGCGGCTTAGCGTCCGCGCTAAGCCGCAAGCGGCTACCGGGAACGGCAGGGATCCAACACGGGCGATTGTGGAAAACGCGCTGGCGTTCGGGCCCTCCGGTCCGCAGAATGTCAGGATCACCCCAGACGGGATCACACCGGAGGTCACCACATGTCGTTGGCTAGTTTCCGTGCCGCAGCGTGGCTCGCGGCCGCACTCCTACTTCCCCTGGCCTTGCCGGCCGGTGCCGCCGAGAAGGGGGACCGCCCCGCCGACAAGTCCTGGGTCTACGTCGGCACCTACACCGGCAAGGAGAGCAAGGGCATCTACCGCTGCGAGTTCGACCCCGCCGCCGGCAAGCTCTCAGAGCCTACCCTCGTCGCCGAAACGGTCAACCCCACCTTCCTCACCATCCATCCCGGCGGCAAGTTCCTCTACGCCGTCGGCGAGATCGGCAACTTCGGCGGCAAGAAAGCGGGCGCCGTCAACGCCTACAGCCTCGACCCCAAGACCGGCGACCTGAAGCTGCTCAACCAGCAGTCCTCCGGCGGTGAGGGGCCGTGTCACGTCAGCCTCGACAAGGCGGGCAAGCACGTCCTCGTCGCCAACTACGGCGGCGGCAGCGTCGCGGTCCTGCCCATCAAGGACGACGGCAGCCTCGGCGAGGCGACCGCCTTCGTGCAGCACAAGGGCAGCAGCGTCGATAAGGGCCGCCAGGAGGGGCCGCACGCCCACTCGATCAACCTCGACAAGGCCAACCACTACGCCGTCGCCGCCGACCTCGGCCTCGACAAGCTCCTCGTCTACAAGTTCGACGCCGCCAAGGGGACGCTGACGCCGAACGACCCGCCGGCGATGGACACCCCCCCCGGCGCCGGCCCGCGCCACTTCGCCTTCCACCCCGACGGCAAGCACGCCTACTTCTGCGGCGAGATGGACTCGACCGTCACGGCGATGGACTACGACGCCCAGAAGGGCGTGCTGACGAAGGTCCAGACCCTCTCGACCCTGCCGGCGCCGCACAAGGGCAACTCGACGGCCGAGGTCCTCGTTCACCCGTCGGGCAAGTTCGTCTACGTCTCCAACCGCGGCCACAACAGCATCGCCATCTTCACCGTCGATGAGAAGACGCGCCAGCTGACCGCCGCCGGCCACGAGGGCAAGGGCATCAAGGTGCCGCGCAACTTCAACGTCGATCCCAGCGGCAAGTGGATGGTCGTCGCCGGCCAGGACAGCAACAACCTCGCCGTCTTCGAGATCGACCAGAAGACCGGCGCGCTGAAGCCGACCGACAACACCGTCACGGTCGGCAACCCGGTGTGCGTGAAGTTCTTGACGAAGCTCCCCCCGAAGCCGGGGGCGGGCGGCGGCGGCGAGGAAGAGGACGTCAAGCCGGCCGCGGCCGCCCCGCAGTGGATTTGGCTCGGCCCGGCGAAGGAAAACCAGACGATCTACTTCCGCAAGGAGATCGAGGTGAAGGGGCCGGTGAGCGCCGTCAAGCTCCAGGCCACCTGTGACAACGCGTTGACACTGTTCCTCGACGGCAAGCAGGTCGCGGAGAACGGCGACTGGCAGGAACCGGTCGCCAAGGACCTGACCGACCTGTTCAAGAGGGGCGGCGAGGGCAAGCACGTCATCGCCGTCAAGGGGCATAACGACAGCGGCCCGGCCGGCCTGCTGGTGCGCCTGACCTTCGTGGCCCAGGGTCGGGAGCCGTTCGTCGTCGTCACCGACGAGAGCTGGTTGGCCGCCGAGAAGGTGAACAAGGGTTGGCAGACTGCCGACTATGACGCGAAGGGTTGGAAGCCGGCCACGGTCGTCGCGGCCCTCGGCGGCGGGCCCTGGACGCAGATCACCGAGGCGGCCCTGGCGGGGGTCGCGCCCGGCCGCAAGGCGCCGCTCGCCACCCCCGGCGAGTCGTTGAAGGTCGCCAAGGACTTCAAGGCCGAGTTGCTCTACTCGGTGCCGAAGGAAGCGCAGGGCTCGTGGGTCAACATGACCGCGGACCCCAAGGGACGCCTCATCGTCTCCGACCAGTACGGTCCGCTCTACCGCATCACTCCGCCGCCCATTGGCGGCAAGGCGGAGGACACCAAGGTCGAGCAGCTCAACCTGCCGCTGGGCGGGGCGCACGGCCTCTTGTGGGCCTTCGACAGCTTGTACGTCATGGTCAACGAGGACGTGAAATTCAAAGGAGACAAGGGCGAGGAGCACCACCCCCGTCGCGGCCTGTGGCGCGTGCGCTCCGGCGACGGCGGCGACACCTTCGAGAAGCCCGAGTTCCTACACGAGGTCAACGGCAGCGGCGAGCACGGCTCGCACGCCATCCTGCCCGGGCCGGACGGCAAGTCGCTGTACATCGTCTGCGGCAACATGACGCAGATGATGAAGCCGCTGGACGCCTCGCGCGTGCCGAAGCTGTGGGGCGAGGACCACCTGCTGCCGCGGATGCCCGACGGCAACGGCTTCATGCGCGGTGTCCTGGGGCCGGGCGGCTGCATCTACAAGACCGACCCCGACGGCAAGCGCTGGGAGCTGTTCGCCACCGGCTTCCGCAACGAGTTCGACGCCGCCTTCAACCGCCAGGGCGAGCTGTTCACCTACGACGCGGACATGGAATGGGACATGAACACGCCGTGGTACCGGCCGACGCGCGTCTGCCTGGTGACCAGCGGCGCCGAGTTCGGCTGGCGCAACGGCGCCGGCAAGTGGCCGCCGTACTACCCCGACAGCCTGCCGGCGATTTACAACGTCGGCCCCGGCTCGCCGACCGGCATGTGCTTCGGCTACGGGGCGAAGTTCCCGGCCAAGTACCAGGATGCCTTGTACATGTGCGACTGGAGCTACGGCAAGCTCTACGCCCTGCACCTGACGCCGGAGGGCAGCGCCTACCGGGGCGAGCTGGAGGAGTTCGCCAGCGGCACGCCGTTGCAGCTGACCGACGTGGTCGTCAACCCGAAGGACGGGGCGCTGTACTTCACCATCGGCGGCCGTAAGACGCAATCGGGCCTGTACCGTGTCACCTATGTCGGCAAGGACTCGACTGAGCCGTCGAAGGCCGCCGGCGCCGGCGCCGAGGTGCGGGCGCTGCGGCACAAGCTGGAGGCGTTCCACGGCCACGAGGACCCGAAGGCCGTCGAGACCGCCTGGCCGTACCTGGGCCACGAGGACCGCTTCGTCCGCTTCGCCGCCCGGGTGGCCATCGAACACCAGGATCCCAGGACGTGGCAGGACCGCGCCCTGAGTGAGAAGGAGCCGGCCCGGGCGCTCGCCGCCCTGCTGGCGCTGGTGCGCGCCACCGGGCAGGATCCGTTCCACCACCCGCGCAAGGAAGGCCAGCCGGTCCCCGGCCGGGAGCTGCAGGGGCCGGTCCTCGATGCGCTGGCCCGCATCGATTTCGACAGGCTACCGACGGAGCAGCGCCCCGACCTGCTGCGCGTTTATGCGATCCTGTTCAACCGCACCGGCAAGCCGGACGAGGCGGCGCGGCAAAAGCTCATCGCCCGCTTCGACCCGCTCTTTCCCTCGAAGAGCCGTGAGCTGAACGCCGAGCTGTGCCAGCTCCTGGTCTACCTGGAAGCACCGAGTATCGCCGCCAAGGGGCTGAAGATTATGGCGGAGGCGCCGACGCAGGAGGAGCAGATGGAGTACGCCCGGGCGCTGCGCGTGCTGAAGACCGGCTGGACGATGCCGCAGCGCAAGGAGTACTTCACCTGGTTCCTCAAGGCGGCGAACTTCAAGGGCGGGGCCAGCATCGGCGGCTTCATGAAGATCATGAAGGACGACGCCCTCGCCACCCTGACCGCCACGGAGAAGGAAGAGCTGAAACCGATCCTCGAGGCGCGCCCCATCCCCAGCGGTCCGACCGTGGGTAAGCCGCGGCCGTTTGTCAGGGAATGGAAGCTCGACGAATTGGTGCCGCTGGTGGAGAAGGGACTGAAAAAGAAGCGCGACTTCGACAATGGCCGGACGCTGTTCGGCCACGCCAACTGCTTCGCCTGCCACCGCTTCGATAACGAGGGCGGCGCCCAGGGGCCGGACCTGACCGGCATCTCCGGCCGCTTCAACGTGCGCGACCTGCTCGAGTCGATCCTCGACCCGAGCAAGGAGATCAGCGATCAGTACGTGGCGGTGACGATCACGACGACCGACGGCAAGAGCGTGACCGGCCGCATCGTCAACCAGAACAACGACGAGATTTACGTGATGACCAACATGCTCGACCCGAACGGCCAGACGAAGGTGAACGCCAAGAAGGTGGAGTCGATGCAGAAGTCGAAGGTGTCGATGATGCCGAAGGGGCTGCTCGACACGTTCCAGGAGGACGAGGTCCTCGACCTCGTCGCCTACCTGATGTCGCGCGGCGACCGCAATAACAAGATGTTCAAGTGAGCGCCGCCGGCCGCTTGCGGCTTCGCAGTCAAGCGTGCGAAGCCGCAAGCGGCTCACTTCGGCTTGCGGTCGTAGACGATCTCCGTCCAGCCGATCAGCATCTCTTCCCACGTCTGGTCGCCCCAGGTCACGTCTTTTGTCGGATCGGGATTGTTCGGGTTCTTGGCCGAGTTGTCGAAGTGGCCGACGCAGTGCAGCTTGCTCCCCTTCGGCATCGGGTACGGCGTCTCCAGCCGGTACGACGCCTGCCAGCCGAAGTTGTAGTGCGGCACCGACAGCAGCACCTCCGGCTCGCGGCCGGGGACGCGGGCCTCGTAGGTGAAGTCCTTGCCGCGCAGGTGCATGTGCGGCATGAAGCCCAGGATGTGGCCGTCCTCGCGGAACGTGAACGTCGCGTCGGCCTTTTGGTTGTCGGTCCCCGCCGGGATGTACAGGACCCCCGGCCGGCAGACCGCCAGGGTGATCGCTTCCCGCTCCGGCGGCGCCTTGGCGAAGACCAGCCCGATCGACGAACGGTCCTTCCGCTCCTTGCCGTCCGGCGTGTAGTGCATCTGGAAGACCAGCTTCGACCCCTTCGGCACCCGCTTGGCCACACCGCGCGGCAGGACCAGGGTCGTGTCGCCCGGGGCCACGCCACACAGTACCGGGGCGATCGGCCTCTCGGGGTCGAACTTCGTCCCGGGCAGCTCGACGAACACCAGGATGTGATGCACCACCGACGTCGCCCCGGCCTTCGCCTCGGCCTGAGTCACCCATTTGTCCTCGTCGAAGTGCGGATCGACCCAGAAGTACTTGTACGGCACGCCCTCCCGCTCCCGCGCCGGCACCGTGAACTCCTCGGGCATGCTCAGCACCACGTCCGGCTTGTCGATGCGCCAGCCGTCGGCGAACTTCTTCGGCGGCGGCAGGTCCTTGTCGTCCCCCTTGGGGCAGCCGGCGTCGATCCACGCCAGCACGGCCTTCTTCTCGTTGTCGGACAGGTGGCGGTCGTTGGAGAACTTGCCGTACTTGGGGTCGGCCGGCCAGGGCGGCATGCGCCCTTCCTGAACCACTTCGCGGATCGTCTCACTCCAGGCCGCGGCGGCGTCGTAGGTCAACAGCGACATCGGCCCGATCTGGCCGGGGCGGTGGCACTCCTGGCAGCGGTCCTGCAGGATCCGCGACACGTCCTTGGCGTAGGTCACCCGGCCCGTCTGCTTCGGCTTGACCAGGCGGGCGACCTGGCAGCCGGCCACTTCGGCGCTCGCCGTCGTCACCGGCTTGCCGGCCAGGACCTCGGTCAGCGCCTCGGCCAGGTCGCGGCGCCCGGGCTGGGCCCGCGTGAAGCCGACGCCGTACTGGTCGTCGATGCGGCCGCGGTAGCGCACCTTGCGCTCCGCGTCCAGGACGAACGCTTCCGGGGTGCGCTTCGCCTCGAACAGGTCGGCGACGACGTTGCCCGCGTCCTTCAGCACGGGGAACGGCAGTTCGTGCTGCTTGGCGTGCTTGGCGACCCTCTCAGGAGTGTCCTGGCTGTTGGCGTTGATCGCCAGGAAGGCGACGCCCTTCTTCGCGAACTCCGCGTGCAATTCGACCAGGCGCGGCATGTAGGCGTTGCTGATCGGGCACTCGGTGCCGACGAAGACCACGACGACGACCTTGTCCTTGACGTCGGCGAGGGACACCTTCTTGCCGTCCTGGCGCGGGTCGGGCAGGGTGAAGTCGGCGACCTTCTTGCCCGGCGCGGACGGCGCCTTCTCCCCGGAGACGACGAACGGCGCCAGCGAGCCGGCCAACAGCAGAAGCGCAATGAGACGCTTGAACATTTCTGCAATCCTCCTGTTCTCGCAAATCCCGTTTAGCCGCCGCCCTCGGGGCGGCGCTCTCCGCGCCGTCCCGAGGGCGGCGGCTAAACGGCGTCGTCACAACCCCGCAGTCGGCTTGACGGTGAACGTCATCTCTTTCTTGCCTCGGGTCACGACGACCTTCACGGTGGTCCCCGGCTTGACGAAGCCCGCCGCGGTGTACAGGTCGGCAAGGCTGTCGGTCCAGCGGCCGTCGAGCGTCAGCAGCCGGTCGCCGGCCAGCAGCCCGGCGCCCGCCGCGGCGCCGCCCGGCATCACCTCCTTGAGGGTCACGCCCGCCTCCTCGTCCTCCTTGGCCTTCTCGGCGACCAGGCCCCACTGCGCCGCCGGCACCAGCACCTTCGCCGGCGGTTGCTCGCCGCTCAGCAGGCCCTTGACGGTCTCCTGCAACTCCTCCAGCACGTCCGGCGGCTCGAAGCCGTTGGGCGTGAAGGTAATCTTCTTCGCCTTGTAATCCAGTGTCATCTTGTAGCGGGCGAAGAACGGGAAGCCGACGATCCCGTAGAGCTGGCCGATGTCCTTCTCCTTCGACATCAATTCGATGAGCGGGTGGTCCATGACGACGACGGGCACTTTCTCCGCCTTGAGATCGCCGACCTCCAATGTCTTCACCTTCGTCGGCCGGCCGCCGAGCAGGCCGCCGCCGGCCGGCAGCCCCGCCTCCTTGGCGAGCTTGTTGTTCAGCACCGTCATCGGCGCCCCGGTGTCGAAAATCACCCGGTACGGCCCCTTGCCGTTGACCTTGACGTCCAGCGTCACGTGCTTGGTCTTGAGGAGGTCGAACGGCACCACGACCGCCTTCTCGGCCTTCGTCTCCTCGGCCCGGGCCGGAAGTGCCGTCAGGAGGAGCAAAATCGCCGCGTGCGTGAAGCGCCTCATGTTAGAGTCCCTCCCCCGCCTTGACGGTGACGTCCTGCGACTTGCCGCCGCGGACGACGGTCAGCTTCACGTCCTTGCCGGCCGTCAGCGAC
>DATFNV010000667.1:0-14883 GCA_035266225.1 Gemmataceae bacterium | reverse complement strand
ACCCGGGAGCGCAAGCGGCTGCGGAACAGGGAGAGGATCCAGTGGCGCATCGTGACGCTCCTGTCAGCCGAACGGGCATGAGGACGGTTCCTCGAGAAGGAGAAACGGACCTCGGGAGAGAGCAGCCCACTCCACAGGACTCGGCAGGGCAAGAATAGCAGCTGCCGAATGTCAGGCAATCCAGATTTCGTCACATTATAAACGGTCTATTTCGCCTGTCAAGCCCTTTCGGGGATTTGGGAAAAAAGAAATCGAAGAAGGATTGGTGAAGCGGCCTGATTGAACCTCATTCGGGATCGGTGTCATCGATAGAGGGTGCAGTGACGGGTGAGCGCGGTGGTGTCCGGGATAGAGCGAAGGTGGAATTCGTTGCATTCGTTGCGCGGCGCGGGATTCGTTGCGCCGGGACGCCAGCGCGCAATGAATGCAACGAATGTTGCCGCAGCGATCGGCTTCGGCGCGTCAGGCGTTCGACTGTCCCATGAGGTAGCCGCGCAGGTCGCAGAAGATCTGGGCGCAGCGGTCGCGCCAGTCGGGGCTGGCCGAGGTCGTCTCGGCCGGCCGCAGGACGACGGTGATGTGCAGCAGGCTGTCGCGGCCGGGGTCGCCCTTCTGCAGTTGCAGTTCCAGGTCGATCAAGCTCGACTTGCGGCCGATGCCGAACCAGGAGACGAGGCCGGCGCCGGCGTAGGCGCTCCCCTTGCCGCCCAGGCGCACGCGGATGCGGCCGGGCACGCTCTCGATCACCTCGCCGCCCGCGTCGTGGACGAAGCCGCGCAGCTTGTACGAGGCGATCTTCTCCGGCATCCACGCCTCGAACTCGTGGATAATGACGAACGGGTCGGTGGCGGCGACGACGGCCGCCTTCGGCATGCCGGCGGCCGGGCGCGGGGCGGCACGTGGGTCCTGGCGCGGCAGCGCCTGCTGCTGCAGCGCCTCCTCGTGGGCCAGGGCCGTCTCGAAGCGCTCGGCCAGGTCGCGGGCGTGGCCGGGCCGCTGCGCCGGCGTCTTGGCCAGGCACGCCTGCACGACGGCCTCGATGGCCGGCGGTACCCAGTCAGCGGCGCCCACCTTGGTGAACGGCGGCGGCGGCTCGGTGGCGTGGGCTATCAGCACGTCCATCGTCGAGCTGCCGCTGAAGGGCAGTCGCCCGGTCAACAACTCGTAGAGGATGACGCCGACGCTGTACAGGTCGCCGCGGTGGTCCATCTCCTCGCCTTTGGCCTGCTCCGGACACATGTAGCCGGGCGTGCCGATGGCGAACTCGGCGCCGGTGATGTTGCCCCCCTGCATCTCGCACGGCCCCAGCAGCTTGGCCAGGCCGAAGTCCATCACCTTGATGTGCTCGTAGGGCGTGTCGGGATCGACGACCATCAGGTTGGCCGGCTTGAGGTCGCGGTGGATAATCCCGTCGGTGTGCGCCGCCTGTAGCACCTCGCACAGCTGGCCGAGCAGCCGGCCGACGCGGACCGGCGTCAGGCGCGAGTTGCGCTGCAGCAGCGTGTCGAGGGTGACGCCGCGCACGTACTCCATGATGATGCACGGGCCCTCGGGGTCGTTGAGGGAGGCGTCGTACAGGGTGACGGCGAAGGGGTGCTGGAAGCGAGCCATCACGAGCGTTTCGCGCTGGAATCGCTCGCAGAACTTGGGGTCGGCGGCGATGTGGTCGTGCATGACCTTGACGACGACCTGCCGGCCCAGGTCCAGCTGGCGCGCGAGGTAGACGCGGCCCATGCCGCCTTCTCCCAGGAGGCGAATGGTCTCATACCGGCCCAGATAGACACGGCCGATCATGCGGCGTCCTACTCAATTGTTCGCGTCAGGCGGCACTCTCGAAATGTAGCTCGCGGCGGCCCGCGGTGCGCGCGGGCTTGCCGTTTCGCGCCAGCGCGAAATGGCCGACCCTCAGAGGACGCGCACCCGCCGCCCCTCGATGCGCAGCCGCCCCTCCGCGAACAGGCGGATCGCCTCGGGAAACGCCTCGCATTCCTGCTCGAAGACGCGGGCGGCGAGGGTGTCGGCCGTGTCGTCGTCGAGGACGGGGACGACACGCTGCCGGATGATCGGCCCGTGGTCGTAGACATTGTCGGCGAAGTGGACGGTGCAGCCGCTGACCTTGACACCGGTCTGGAGCGCCGCCTCGTGGACGCGGTGGCCGTAGAAGCCCTTGCCGCAGAAGGCCGGGATGAGCGCCGGATGGATGTTCATGACGCGGCCGGCGAAGTCCGCGGGGATCGATAGGAGCTGCAGGAAGCCGCCGAGGCAGACGAGATCGACCTTCGCTTCCCGACAGAGGTCGAAGATGCGGCGGCCGAATTCCTCACGGGAGGAACAGTCGGAGCGCTCGACGACCGCGGTGGGGATGCGGGCGCGATGGGCGCGCTCCAGGCCGAAGGCGTCGTAACGGTTGGAGACGACCAACGCCACCTCGGCCCGCAGTCGGCCGTCGGCGATGCGGTCGAGGAGGTTTTGCAAGGTGGTGCCCTCACCGGAGAGCAACACGGCGAGACGAATCGGGGGCATGCAGTCACTCAATCTCGGAAACAATCAGGTCGGGGTCGCGCGGGATTAGCTGTTGTGTGCCGCAATCGACCAGGAAATCGAGATCTTCCAGCACGATGGCCCCGATCAGCACGTCGGTGCGGTTCGGCTCAACAATAGCGTTGTACGAGCCTTCGCGACCCTGAATTCTCACCCACACGTCCTTGACGCGCTTGCGGGTAACGCTTCTGTGGTCAGCGTAGCGGACCTTTCCTTTGCCGGCGCTGGTGAGCCCGAGCGACGCTACCAGGCTCTCGGGAATCACGAGGCGCGAGGCACCGCTATCGACGACGCCTCGGACCTGCATCTGGCGCACCTTTTTCGGGGGAAGACTGCCTTCTTCCGCTTTCATCACATCCTTGTAGTTGCCGACCGTGAGGTCCACCGAGAATCGGCCCATCGCATCCTTCCCCTGCTGGTTCATGATTGCGCCTCCGGGTATTCTCAGCGCCCCGGCGAACATCTGCCGCCGCTCCTGGTCCTATGATAAGATAACGGTTTTCGATCCGCCCCGCGAGGTCTTGCTCATGCCGTTCGAGAAGGTCGAGACGCAGGTCGATTTCCCCGCCCACGAGCGCGCCGTGCTGGAGTTCTGGCAGCGCAACGGCATTTTCGAGAAGCTCCGCCGCAAGAACGCCGGCAAGCCGAGGTGGTCCTTTCTCGACGGCCCCATCACCGCCAACAACCCGATGGGCGTTCATCACGCCTGGGGGCGCACCTACAAGGACGCCTACCAGCGCTACTTCGCCATGACCGGCCACGAGCTGCGCTACCAGAACGGCTTCGACTGCCAGGGGCTGTGGGTCGAGGTCGAGGTCGAGAAGGAATTGAAGCTCAACTCCAAGCGCGACATCGAGAACCTCGTCCCCGGCGACCGCTTCGCCAGCATCGACCGCTTCGTCACCCTCTGCAAGGACCGCGTCGATTTCTTCGCCCGCCGCCAAACCGATCAGTCGATCCGCCTCGGCTACTGGATGGACTGGGACCGCGGCGACGACTGGAAGAAGCCGCCGGACGAGCGGCGCAGCTACTTCACCATGTCGGAGGAGAACAACTACACCATCTGGACCTTCCTCAAGAAGTGCCACGACCGCCAACTCGTCTACCGGGCCTACGACGCCATGCCGTGGTGCCCGCGCTGCGCCGTCGGCCTGAGCCAGATGGAGATGCACGAGGGTTACAAATTGGTCTCCCACCGCGCGGTGTTCGTGCGCTTCCCCCTGCGCGGGCGGCCCGGCGAGAACCTCCTGGTCTGGACGACGACGCCCTGGACGCTGACGAGCAACGTCGCCGCGGCCGTCAACCCGGCGCTCACCTATCTCAAGGTGCGGCATCGCGATCAGCTGTATTACCTGGCGAAAGGTGCGTTCAGCGCGAAGCGGCTCGAAGAGGACTTCAAGCAAAAGGAGTACAAGGAGTTCCAACGGCTCGAATCGCTGGCGCAGATCTTCAAGAAGCGCGGCGGTTTCGAGATCGAGGGAGAATTGTCCGGCGCCGAGATGATCGGCTGGACGTATGACGGGCCGTTCGACGAACTGCCGGCGCAGCAGCACGCCGCGGGCTACCCGGCGATGGTCGCCGAGGTCGCCACCCGGCAAGGCTGGGCGCCGGCGACGCCGGCGCGCGAGGCTCATCGGGTCATCGCCTGGAACCTGGTCGGCGAGGCGGAAGGGACGGGCATCGTCCACATCGCCCCCGGCTGCGGGCGGGAGGACTTCGGCCTGGGCCGGGAGCATGGTCTGCCACCGATCGCCCCGCTCGACGACGAGGGCGTTTACCTCCCCGGCTTTGGCGAATTGACGGGCAAGTCGGCCGTCGATCACGCGACGACCGACTGGATCCTCAACGACCTGAAGCAAAAGGGGCTGCTGCTGGAGGTTGAGAAGTACCCGCACAGCTACCCGCACTGCTGGCGCTGCAAGACGGAACTGCTGTTCCGCCTGGTCGATGAGTGGTTCATCGACATGAAGTGGCGCGAGGAGATCATGCGCGTCGTCGAGGAGGCGACGTTCCTGCCGGAGTCGATCAACGGCAAGGCCCGCGAGCTGGACTGGCTCAAGAACATGGGCGACTGGATGATCTCCAAGAAGCGCTACTGGGGCCTGGCGCTGCCGATCTGGGTGTGCGAGTCGTGCGGCGCCTTCGACGTGATCGGCGGCCGGGAGGAGCTGCGCGAGCGCGCCGTCGAAGGGTGGGACCAATTCGAGGGGCACACGCCGCACCGGCCGTGGATCGACCTGGTGAAGGTGAAATGCGCCAAGTGCGGCGGCAAGGCGAGCCGAATCCCCGACGTGGGCAACCCGTGGCTGGACGCGGGCATCGTGCCGTACTCGACGATGGGCTACAACCGCGATCGGGCTTACTGGGAGCAGTGGTTCCCGGCGGACTTCATCACCGAGTCGTTCCCCGGGCAGTTCCGCAACTGGTTCTACGCCATCCTGGCGATGAGCACCATGATGGAGGGTCGGGCTCCGTTCAAGGTGCTGCTCGGCCATGCGATGGTGCGCGACCAATGGGGCGACGAGATGCACAAGGCGAAGGGGAACTCGATCCCCTTCGAGGGCGCGGCCGACGGCGTTGAGTTGGAGGACGGCGGCAAAGGCTACGTCATCAAGCACGAACTGAAGGCCGGGGAGCAGCCGGTGGTTCCCGGGGCGCTTGCGGTTCGCGTGTCGGAGGAGGTTGCCGCCGGCAAGAGGGTGAAGGTGGCCATCGCCGCCTGTCCGCCGATGGGCGTTGATGTGATGCGGTGGATGTACTGCCGACAGAACCCGGCGGCCAACATCAACTTCGGCCCCGGCCCGGCGGACGAGCTGCGAGCCAGCTTCATCCTGAAGTTGTGGAACACTTACGCCTTCTTCTGCAACTACGCCGCGCTCGACGGGTTCGACACGAGCGCGCCGCAGGTCCCGGTGCAGGAGCGGCCGGACCTCGACCGCTGGATCCTGTCCGACCTGCAGCTGCTGGTGAAGAGGGCGCGCGAGAGTTTCGAGTCGTACAACGTGGCGGCGTTCTGCCAGGAGGCGGAGAAGTTCGTTGATGCCAAGTTGAGCAACTGGTACGTCCGCCGCAACCGGCGCCGCTTCTGGAAAAGCGAGCAGGGCAGCGACAAAACCGCAGCGTATCAGACGCTCTACACGGTCCTCGTCACCCTGACCGAGCTGTTCGCCCCGATCATGCCCTTCCTGACCGAGGAGATGTACCGCAACCTCGTGCCGGGGCCGGACGACCGCAGCGTTCACCTGACCGACTACCCGCGGGCCGACGCGTCACTGATCGATCCGCATCTGTCCGCGGACATGAAGGCGCTGCTCGACCTGGTGTCGGCGGGTTCGGCGGCGCGGAACACGGTGAAGATCAAGGTGCGGCAGCCGCTCGCCGAGATGAAGGTGCGGCCGGGCAACGAGAGCGACCGCCGTGCCGTCGAGCGCTTCTCGGACCAACTACGCGAGGAATTGAATGTCAAGAAAGTGACGTTGCACGAAGAGAACGGCCCGCTCCTGACGGTCGATGTGAAGCCGAACCCCAAGTCAGTCGGCCCCAAGGTCGGCGCCCGCATGAGGGAGGTCCTGGCGGCGCTGGCAGACGTGCCCGCCGGGGAATTGGCGGCGAAGGTTCGCGGCGGTGAGGTGATCGAACTGCCATTGCCGGGGGGGGCGGTGACGCTGGAGCCGGCCGACTTCTGGGTGACGTCGAAGGCGCCCGAGGGGTGGGCGGGCGTCGAGGATCATGGCACGCAGGTCCTGGTCGATGCCCGCGTCACCGAAGAGCTGAAACGCGAAGGCATGGCCCGCGACGTCGTGCGGCTGGTACAAGAGCTGCGCAAGCAATCGAACCTCGCGGTCGAGGACCGCATCGAGTTGTACCTCGGCACTGAATCCGCAGCCCTCCGCGCGGCCTTCGACGCTCACCGCGACTACATCGTCGCTGAGACGCTCACGGTGCGCTGGTCGGACGCGCCGCTCGGCGATGGGGCGCAGACGGCGAACCTCAAGGTGGACGGGCAGGCGCTGACGATCCAGTTGCGGAAGGCATGATTGTGTGCGGCGGGCCGAGGTTCGCCGCCGGTGCGATCACGGCAACTACTCCTGCAACATCTCCAGGGTGAGCCGGCGGGCCGCGCGAAAGACACGGACGACTACAACAGCCCGTTCCTCGACGCGGTAGATGATTCGGTAGTTCTTATGCTCGAAGTGCCGGTAACTGGATCCGACCACATCGATCTCGGGAATGATCTCGTACAGCAGCGGCATGGTGCGCAATGCGCGAAGCTTCGCGTGGAACTCGCGCAACCACTTCTCGGCTGCCTTCGGTCGCGATTGTGCAATGTGGTCGTGGATCGCCTCGGCATCAGCTCTTGCGCGCGGGCTTAGCTCGACGCGAAAGCTTGTAGCCATGCTTCGCCTCCATGTCGCGGATGAAATCCTCGAGCGGGATCGTGCCTTCCTTGCGGATGCTCTCCTCACCTTCATTGATGAGGCGCGAGAAGTTCACCAGATGCACGAGCCACTCGTACCGCTCTGCGGTCAGCAGAACGACCGCCGGTTTCCCCGCTTCGGCAATCACGACCGGCCGGCCGGTGCGCTGCGCTTGCTCCAGCAGCGCGCGGGGGTCTGCTTCCAGGTCTTGCACGGTCTTGACGTCTTCCGCCAGGCTGATTGACACGGTTGCGCTCTCCCGCAGTTTCCGGTTGGGGTTGTGGGAATCCGTCGCCACCCCGATCATAGCCGGGCGCTCGTCCTCGCGTCCAGACGAGCCGGCCGCTCGTTGCTAAGATGTGCTTCAACCCACTCGCCCCGAGTCGATGAGTGTGCTCATGACCCAGCTGAATCACGACGCCCGCCTATCCGATCTCCGCACCAGGGTCGAGGCCGGCGAGCGGCTGTCCTTCGACGACGGCCTGTTCCTCGACCAGCACGCCGACCTGTTCACCCTCGGAGAGCTGGCCAACCTCGTCCGCGAGCGCAAGAACGGCAACTTCGCCTACTACAACGTCAACACCCACCTCAACCCCACCAACGTCTGCGTCTATCGCTGCGTCTTCTGCGCCTTCCGGGCCGACCTGAAGAGTCCGAAGGGCTACGTCATGAGCGACGAGCAGATCATCGAGCGCGCCGCCGAGGCCGATCGCCGCGGCGCTACCGAGCTGCACATCGTCGGCGGCCTGCACCACCAGTTGCCCTACGAGTGGTATCTGAACGTCGTGCGCATCATCCACGAGGCGCACCCGCGATTGCACCTGAAGGCGTACACCGCCGTCGAGTGGGACTGGTTCAGCCGCCTCACGAATCGCCCCACCAGGGACATCCTCGCCGAGTTCAAGGACGCCGGCCTCGGCAGCCTGCCCGGCGGCGGCGCGGAAATCTTCCACCCGGAGGTCCGCGACCAGATTTGCGAGCACAAGGCCGACGCCGACGCCTGGATCCGCATTCACCGCGAGGCGCACCAGCTGGGGTTGCGCTCGAACGCGACGATGCTCTACGGCCACATCGAGGAGGCGCGGCACCGCATCGACCACCTGATTCGGCTGCGCGAATTGCAAGACGAGACGGGCGGCTTCCAGACGCTCATCCCGCTGGCCTTCCACCCGGACAACACCAAGCTCGGCGCCGACCGGAACATCCAGAAGGCGACCGGGCTGATGGACCTGCGGACGATGGCGGTGTGCCGGCTGATGCTCGACAACTTCCCGCACATCAAGGCATACTGGGTGATGCTCGGGATCAAGATCGCCCAGATCGCCCTGAGCTACGGGGCCGACGACATCGACGGCACCGTGGTCCACGAGAAGATCTACCACGACGCCGGCTCGGACTCGCCGCAGGAAGTGACGGTCGCGGAGCTGCGGCGCCTGATCGAGGAGGCCGGCCGCGTGCCGGTGGAGCGCGATACGCTGTACCATGAGGTCATCCGCGACCGCAGCGATTGGATGACGGGGCGGTCCCTGCAACTGGCGTCGAGCAACTGAGGTCGGCAAGCATGCTCAGCCTTCCGGGGAAACCGGTTCGGCTTTGCGAAGGCATCACCCGTCGCGAATGGCTCCGCGTCGGCGGCCTGTCGTCCGCCGTCGGCCTGTCCCTGCCACAGCTCCTGCGGGCGCGCGCGACCGGCAAAGTCCGCGGTCGGGCCAAATCGTGCATTGTCGTGTTCCTTTTCGGCGCCCCGGCTCACCAGGACATCTGGGACCTCAAGCCGGGCGCCCGGGCGGAGTATCGCGGCGAGTTCAAGCCGATTGCGAGCAGCGTCCCCGGCACCTTCCTCGGGGAGCACATTCCGCGGACCGCCCGGCTCCTGCACCGCTTCGCCCTGGTCCGCTCCGTGAGCCACCCGGACAACACGCATACGGTGGCCATGCATTACATGCTCACCGGCGTGCGCCACCTCCAGCCGCAGAGCAACCCGCAGAATCAGCCGTCCGACTTCCCCTGCTTCGGGGCCGTGATGCGTCACTTGCGGCGCGGCGACAGCGGCCTGCCGGCCGGCATCAGCCTGAATTCGCCGGCCAACCAGGTGTCGGCCAATAACCACATTTTCCCAGGGTTTTTCGCCGGCTTCCTCGGCCGAGCCAACGACCCACTCTTCGTCGGCGACGACCCGAGCGAACCGACCTTCGTCCCGTTCCCCGCCGTCGATGGGGAGCAGGCGGTCCGGATGCGGCAACGCCGTTCACTGCTGGAGACGGTCGATGACAGGCGGCGGACCATTCACCGGGTCGCTGCGACGGCGGATTACGACCAGTATCATCAGAAGGCGTTCGATCTGATCACGTCGCCGGAGGCTCGCCGAGCCTTCGATCTGGCCGGCGAGACCGACCGGAGCCGCGACCGCTACGGCCGCAACCACTTCGGCCAGGCGCTGCTGCTGGCCCGGCGACTGGTCGAGGCCGGCGTGTCGCTGGTGACCGTCAACTGGGCCCGAAACGACGCCTTTTGGGACACGCACGCCAACAACTTCAACCTGCTCAAGAAGAGCCTGCTGCCGCCCTTCGACCTCGGCTTCTCGGCCCTGCTGGACGACCTGCAGCAGCGCGGCCTGCTCGACGATACGCTGATCTACTGCCTGGGCGAGTTCGGGCGTACGCCGGCGATCAACGCCGCGGCCGGGCGCGACCACTGGGCGGCGTGCAATTCGGTGGTGCTGGCCGGAGGGGGCGTCCGCGGCGGGTTGGTTCATGGCGCCTCGGACAAGAACGCCGCCTTCCCGGCGACGCCGCCGGTGTCGCCGTCCGACCTGTCGGCCACCGTCTACCAGGCCCTTGGCGTCGACCCGCACACCGAGCTGCGCGACGCCCTGGGTCGGCCGCAGGCGCTCAGCTCCGGCCGACCGCTGCACGAGTTGTTTTCTTGAGCAAAGCAGAGGGTCGAGAGGCGTCATCAGAACTGCGAAATGGCCAGCCAATTGCCGAGTCCGGCGGCAAGGGCCACGAAGAATAGCACTTTCCAGGCCAGCGGATAGTGGGCCAGGGACTGTGGCCTCCGCACTCCGTGCTCGGCCTGGAGGCGCTTCACGTCGATCGGGAATAGGAGCAGCCCCAGGCCGACAACGGCGAAGACCGGAAAGAGAGCGACGGCCTTGCGGTAATAGTAACCCTCGGTCAGAGCGGTGTACCAGGACCACGCTGTGAACCCCCCGCCGAGGATCAGGACGAGCAAGCCGATCAGCCGCTGGCCGAATTGGGACTCGATGACGCTGCCTTTGCGAATGCGCCAGGCCGCTGAACGCCGAGGAGCAACGGTCCGGGACGGCCTCCACCGTGGTCGAATCGGGACGGCCAAGGCGGCAGCAATCAGGAGGGGGAGAGTGGCGAGGATGACCATAGGCAGTAAGACCACAGGAGCGAGGGCAGCGATCACAAGGAGAGACGTGGCCAACCAACGCCGGCGTGAATAGGCGAGGCAGCCGCCGATGGGACCAAGGATTCCCCCGGCCAGGAGTAGATAGCCACGTCCGAGCCAAAGGCGACATTCCGCCACGACCTTTTGGGCCTCTTCCGGCGTCATGTCATAGGGGTCACGGCGCCCTCTTGTGAGGACGGCCTCGGCGCGCTGAACACTTTCCTGCTCGCGAGGGTCGAGAGTCCCGCTGAGAAACAGGACGCCCACGGCTCCGGAACTCAGACCGCCCAAGATGCCAAAGAACAGGGCTAATGACCGCAGGATCGTCTGCCGGGGGGGCAACGCCGGGCCGGGGACGGATTCGATGGCACCGTGGGGCCGCACCGGCATCGGCTCCTCGGTCCCCTTTGCTCCTTCGCGCCCGGCTTCTCGGTCGGAGGGACCCGGCACTTTGATAATCGCCCCACAGGAGGGGCAGACTACCTGCTTCCCCGCCAAATGGTCGTTGAGGTACAGGGCATTGCCGCACTCACAGTTAATGTCCATCGGCATAGGTGGCATCATCCAAGAATAAGCGGAGAAACCGCCCGAGCAGTTCCTACGGCGCAATAATAATCGATCCTCCGGATCATACCTGCGCTGACCGGGGAAAGTCCATCGCGCGATCTCCGCGCCCGTCCCTTAGGCCCGAGCACCAGGGGCACCACCCCGTCACTTTTCCTTCCACTCGGGCAACCGCCCCGGGGTCCAGGGCGAGCCCGCGGCTTCCATCGCCTTTTCCAGCTCGGGCAGCTCCTCCTTGATGATCTTGCGCAGCTTTGCCAGTTCCTCCGAGAATTCTTCACTCGCGATCCGATATGCCTCGCGCTGTGTCGCCGTCGGCTTCGCCAACGACAGCCGCGAGGAATCGACCGCGTACTCCACGCGCTCGCTGATCGACGGTGGCGTGTTCTCGTGGCGGGCCCGCAGGGCCACGTCGCCGCGCAGGGCGCGCAGCACGTCGCGCGTGCGCTTCTCGAGGTCGCGCACCTGGGCCTTCCACTCCGGCTTCGCCCCCGGCGTTTGGTCCAGGGCGCGGCGCAGGCTTTCCAGCCGCCTGGCCAACTCGTTCGCCGCTTCCAGCGCGCCCGACACGGCGCGCTCCAGCCGGACCACCTTGGCCTGGAACTCGCGCAGTCCCTTCAGCGCAGCGACGTCCATCGCGCCGGCCCCCTCCGGGGCGACCGTGAACTCGACCGGGCCGGACAACTTTTCCGTCCGTCCGGCGATGCGTTTCGACAGCGTCACGGTGTACTTACCCGGCATCACCAGCGGTCCGGCGGGGGGCCCCATGAACAGGTCGTCCTCGGCGTCCGGCGGGCGCGGCTTCGGCAAGACCGGGGCCGGCTCGCGCAGGTCCCACGACACCCGGTGGAAGCCCGCCGTCACCGGGCCCGTCAGCGTCCGCACCTCACGGCCGTCCGCGTCGGCGATCGTCAGCAGAATCGCCGGGGCCTCCTCCTCGGCCTCGGCACGCAACTCGTCCTTCGTCGGGTAGCCGGCCGCTTCGGCCTTCTTCTCCGCGGCCAGCCGCTGCTGCTTCTTCGTCTTGATTTCCTCCTTGAGTCGGTAGGTGAATGTCGCCCCGAACGGCGCGTTCTCGGCGGTGTAGAACGTCTCGCCGAGGAACGCCTTGCCGCGCAGCCCGAACTGCCGCGTCGGCACAAAGAGCAGCGCGTCCTTCACGGGGAACAGCGACGCCTCCGTTTGCAGCGATTGAGGCTTCAGGCCACGCAGCAGCGAGTAGTCGTCGAGGACGTAGATGCCGCGGCCGAAGGTGCCGACGACCAGGTCATTTTCGCCCTTCTGGATCGCCAGATCGCGAACGGCAATGGTCGGCAACCCGCCCTTGAGGCGCACCCACTTCTTGCCGCCGTCGGCGGTGAAGAACAGGCCGAACTCGGTGCCGGCGAAGAGCAGGCTCGGGTCCTTGGGGTCCTCCGCGATCGCCAGGACCGAGCCGCGCTCCGGCAGGTCGCCGGCGACGGACGCCCAGGACTTCCCCGCGTCGATGCTCTTGAGCAGGTACGGCTTGAAGTCGGCCATCTTGTGGTTGTCGAAGGCGGCGTAGACCGTCTGTTCCGCGTGCTGCGACGCGAGGACGCGGCTGACGTAGGTCCGCTCGGGCACACCGGGGAACTTGTCGATCTTGCGCCAGTCGGCGTCGCCCTCCTTCACCTGGATCAGCCCGTCGTCGGTCCCCGCGTAGAGAAGCCCCTCCTTCACCGGGGACTCGCTCAGCGCGGTGCAATTGCCGTAAAAGGAGGTCGAAAGGTGCTTCGCCACGGTGTCGGCGGGCCAGACCTTGCCCATGACCGCGAGCTGGTCGCGCTGCAGTTGGCGAGTCAGGTCGCCGCTGACCGGCTTCCAGGTGTCGCCGCGGTCGTCGCTGCGGAAGACCTTGTTCGCCGCGAAGTAGAGGCGCGTGTGCGCGTGCGGGCTCAGCAGCAGCGGCGCGTCCCAGTTCCAGCGCAGCGGGGCCTCGCCCCGGCCGGGCTGCGGCTGGATGCCGAGCCGCTGCCCGGTGCGCCGGTCGTAGCGCACCAGGCCGCCGTACTGCATCTCGGCGTAGACGGTGTTCGGGTCCTTCGGATCGACCTTGCACTGGAAGCCGTCGCCGTCCTGCACGACGAACCAGTCCTGGTTCATCAGGCCGTGGACGCTCTTCGACTTCGCCGGCCCGCCAAGGGTGAAGTTGTCCTGCGTACCGCCGTAGACGTGATACCACGGGCCGTCGTCGCTCACGGCGACGTCGTAGAACTGCGTCACCGGCAGGTTGGCGTGGAACCGCCAGGTCGCGGCGCGGTCGTGACTCTCGTAGATGCCGCCGTCGCAGCCGACGCGGTAGTGATTGGTGTTCCGCGGATCGATCCACATCGTGTGGTTATCGACGTGCTTCCACTTCTCGCCGAGCGGGCGCAGCGTCTTGCCGCTGTCGTCGGAGACGCGGATGACCACGTTCATCACGTAGATGCGGTTCTCGTCCTTCGGATCGACGACGACGTGGGCGTAATACTGGGCCTGTTGGTCGAAGTCGTTGCGCCGCTCCCACGTCTCGCCGCGGTCGGCCGAGCGGAAGACGCCGCCCTTCTTGTCGGCGGCCTCGACCATCGCGTACACCACGTCCGGGTTCGACGGGGCGACGGCCAGGCCGATGCGGCCGAGGTCCACCGCCGGCAGGCCGCTCGTCAGCTTCTTCCACGACTTGCCGCCGTCGGACGATTTGTAGAGGGCGCTTTCGGCGCCGCCGTCGATCAGGGTCCAGACGTGCCGGCGGCGCTGGTAGGCGGCGGCGATCAGCACGTCGGGGTTGCGCGGGTCGAGGACGACGTCGGTGACGCCGGTGTTCTCGTTGATGGCGAGGATTCTCGTCCAGTTGGCGCCGCCGTCAGTCGTCTTGTAGAGCCCGCGGTCGCCGCCCGGCCCCCACAGCGGGCCCTGGGCCGCGACGTAGACGGTGTTCGAGTCGCGCGGGTCGAAGAGGATCTTGCCGACGTGCTCCGACGCCTGCATCTGCTTGAGGCGCGTCCAGCTCTTGCCGCCGTCGGTCGATTTGTAAACGCCGTCGCCGTAGCCGACGCTGCGCTGGCTGTTGTTCTCGCCGGTGCCGACCCAGACGACGTTCGGGTCCTTCGGGTCGAGGGCGACATAGCCGATCGAATATGAGCCCTCGTTGTCGAAGACCGGGGTCCACGAGGTGCCGGCGTTGCTGGTCTTCCAGACGCCTCCCGAGGCGACGGCGACGTAATACTGGTCGGGGTGGGTCGGGTGGACGGCGAAGCCGACGACGCGGCCGGAGGTGACGGCGGGGCCGAGCGAGCGCAGCTTCAAGCCGGCGAAGGTCGCCGAGGAGAAGGAGGCGGCGTCCGGCGGGGGTGGTTGGTCGGCCGCGGGGACGAGGGCGAGGGACAGGAGGAGCGGGAGCATGGGGGGCCTCACTTTCCACGGGGGTCCGGCGCGGCGAGGGTGGCCTGACAGTCGGGCGTCAGCGAAGGAGGTTATACGAAAGGGTGGCGGGTAGCGCGCGCACCGCTGCCGGCGCCCAACGCCATGCTCGGGCAATCGTCAGCTTCGTAGACTACCTGGCGGGCCAGGCGCGAAGGCTTGTCCCTGGACTCACTCCCACCCACTCCCACCGAGGACCGAACCGATGACGACTTCGCGAATCTCCCGCCGCAGCGCGCTCAAGGGGCTCGCCGCCGGCCTGGCCGCCCCGTTCGTGTTCCGCGCCCACGCCGGCGCCGCCCCGAGCGAGACGCTGCTGCACGCCAGCTTCGGGGCCGCGGGCATGGCCGGCTCGGACATCAGCTCGCTGACCGCGAGCAAGCACCTGAAGCTTGTCGCCGTCGCCGACGTGGATCTGGCGCGGACCGCCGACGTCAAGAAGCGCTTCCCGGACCTGCGAGTTTACCAGGACTGGCGCGAGCTGCTCGACACGGAGAAGGGGCTCAACTCGGTCAACGTCTCC
>DATFNV010000666.1:0-7929 GCA_035266225.1 Gemmataceae bacterium | reverse complement strand
GGCTTTCCGGACATGCTGTTGTCCCCTCCAGGTTTCCCCTTCAGGTAGGTCAGGCGACCCAAAGGTATCACGCTCAACCTTTCCCGTGTTACACGGGGATCAACGACGCCGTTACTCGGCGCACCGTGGCCGGTCTGCTGCGGCCCCTGGTTTGGCCGAGCCCGACTCACTTCCGCGACCAGCCGAATAGCGCCAAGACCGCGCCGATCAGCCCGACGAGTACCGCTAACACCTCCAGCATCAGCTTGACGCTGGAGAGCCGCTCCGCAAGTTTCGGGGGGGATCGGTCGGACACCGGCTCCAGGGCGGGGGTCGTTGTGACCCCCGTCGGCGGGGAGGCGGTTGCCCGGCGCGGGCTCGTCCGCACCAAGACCGCAGCCCCAGGTCGGCACGCCACCGGCCGCTCGTCGCCCCCGTGGCGGCTCCCGCCCAGTGTCGCCCCGCCTGGCAGCACCCGCCGCATCGGCATCACCCCTCGCTGATCGCCAACTCGGTCGCCACGACCTGCCGGAGCGGGAAGACGTACTCCGGCACTCCCTCGTTCTCATACTCCCCCGTCGGCCCCACGCGCACTACCAGCACCTCGTCGCCGTCGAACTCGAACTCGTCGGCCGGCCCGAACACCCACGGGCGGGCGATTCCGGAGACGTACACTCGCAGTTGGTCGTAGTTGTACTCTTCGTGTTGGAGAAACTCGACCTGCTCGCGGACTTTGGCGACGAACGCTATTTCGGCAGTCGGCATGGATTTGTTACCCCACATTCATGACGACTCTTGGTTGGCCGAATAGGGATCTGAGTGCGCGTAACGCAACCGGCGCGCATCCTACTGCGTCCAGCGTGGGGAAAGCCACGGCGCGCTGTAGGGAACGCCCTCCGTGGCGTTCCGCTGTCTGGCTGGCGGAACGCCACGGAGGGCGTTCCCTACAGGGGCATTCGCCAGGCGGGACTCAGTAGCACGGCGCCGGTTTCCCGAAAGGCACCCCTGCGCACCCCAGCACGGCGCCGATTTCCCTATTCTCCGGCTACCTCAACAACGGCGTCAAGCGAAAAGAAGCCCTCCCAGCCTTTTTGTCTCCCCAACTCAGGAGTTCTTGCGGCGAATGTTCGCCCGCTGGGTCCAGCCGCAGTCGCTGCGGGTGGACAACGGCACGCCGTGGGGAGCGACCGATGGCCCGCCGACCGGCCTAACCCTGCGGCTGGCGGGCCTGGCCGTTCCCCCCGCGTTCGGGCACGAAGCCCATTCGACCTCACGGCTCCGCTGGCGTGGGCGTCTGCGGCCGGATGTTCCCATCACCGCTGCCGGCGAGCGCCGCTCGTCCCCGCAGCCGCTCTTTCAGCCACGCCAGCCATTCTTCGGATGGCAACCCGTACGGCCGGAACTTCTCCGGCTGTCCGCGATCCTCGCTGTGGAACAGCGCGCGGTTCACGCCCAGTTTGCTCGCCGCCGGGTTGTCGATCAGCGTGCTCGAGTCGGCGGCGCTCATCTGGAACAGCACGCGCATCTCGAACTCGCGCAGCGCCGGCCGGTCGAAGCTGCGGTTGAGGTTGTTCAGGCTGTCGCACCACAACAGGACATGCACGCCCAGGGCCGCCCCTTCGCGCAGGATGGTGCCGAACTGCTGCGACGGACTCGCGGCCCGCGCCTCGCCGCGGCGGCCGAAACTGAAGTCGTCCTCGGAGCGTCGCAGGTCGCGGAAGCGCGGCAGCCCGTAGATGAAGAAGTACCACGGGGCGTGCGGCTCCTGCGGCGCCTTCTGCCGCCGCTCCACCTCCGCCGCCACCTCGCCCACCACCACCGCCACGTCGCGCCAGCCGCCGACGAGGACCGACTGCGGCACGGCGTCGCAGACCTTCTCCAGGGCGGCGACGTGCGGGCTATCGACCGGCGTCCCGTCGAGGAGGACGAAGCGCGCCGCCGCGAACTGCGCCGCCAGGCTCAGCAGGGCCCCGGTCACCACCCCCAGCGCCATCTCCTCCTGCTGTCCCAGGATCAGCACGTTGCTGCCGCTCTGCGCCGGGAACGTCGCCGCCGTCGGGTCCTTGATGGCGATGGCCTCGCCGAGCCAGGCCCGCGGCGCCCGGACCGCTTCCGGCCATGCCGGCGCCTCCACCAGGGCGTGCAAGAGGGCGTTCTTCGCCAGGTCGGCCGGCACGTTTCCCTCGAAGACGATCGTCGGCCGCGGCGGGACGTAGCCGCGCTGCCGGGCCAGCTCGCGAACGCGGCGCAGGTAGTCGTCGCGCTGGTCGTCCGACAGCCAGACGATCTGAAAAATATCGTTCCCCTCGACGAGGCCGTTGGCGTCGTTGTAGATCGCCTCGCCGGGGCGCGACAGCAGCCGGGCCGCCGCGTTGTCCTTGCTCAGGATCAGGTAGGCGTCCGTCTCGCTGCACTGCAGGGCGATGCGCACCGCCATCTGGTCGATGGTGCTCCGCGCCAGGGTGTAGGCGCCGCTGAGCGTCTGCGAGCCGAGGTGGATGTGGATGCCGAAGGCCCGGCCCTGGCGCACCAGGCGGTCGAGCAGCAGGGCCGCCTCCTGGGCCACCTTGTCGTCCTCGACGAAGAACTCCTGGAACTCGTCCACGATCAGCAGGATGCGCGGGCACGTCTCCGAGCCGTTGACCTGCCGGTAGCCGGCGATGTCCTGGACGCCGGCGTCGCGGAAGCGGTCGCCGCGCCCCTTCAACTCGGCGTCGAGTCGCTGCAGCACGCTCAGGCCGAACTCGCGCTCGCTCTCGATGGCCACCACCCGGGCGTGCGGCAATTCGGCGGCGGCGTAGGTCTTGAACTCGACCCCCTTCTTGAAGTCCACCAGGTACAACTCGACCTCCTCGGGGCCGTAGAGCAGGGCGAGGTTGGTGATGAGCGCATGGAGCAAGGTCGATTTGCCGGAGCCGGTCTTGCCCGCGATGAGGACGTGCTGGGCCGTGCCCTGGCCCAGTTTCAGGTGCTGCAAGCGCGTGGCGCCGGCCCGGCCCAGCGGCACGTCGATGCCTTTGCGGCTGTCCTTGGTCCAGTAATCGGCCGGCGCCGGGGCGACGTGCTCGAACGGCACCTCGACGCGCTTGACGCCGCGCGCCGCGTCGCCGACGACGTTCAGCGCCGCCGTGATCAGCGCGTCGTCCGGCGGGGTGTCCAGGGTCAGCGGGTACTTTTCAAAATCGGGGTCCTTCCAGATGAAGTGGCCTTCCTTCCAGACGAGGATGACGCCGGGCCCCTCGAGGTCCTTGAGGTTGAAGCCCTGCGGCATCGCCGCCTTGGGATCGACGCTGACGAGCGTGTAGACGCCGCAGCGGGCGCCGCTGCCGCTGATGCTGACCAGGCGGCGGGCGGCCTCGACGCTGAAGTTGGCCGGGAAGTTGGCCACCACCAGGACGCGGAACGCCTCGGCCACCTCGCCGGCGTGGGCGTTGTACTCCTCGATGGTCTGGAACTGGTTGCGCAGATACTTCTGGATGACGTTCTCCATGTGGGCGGTCAGGTCGGCCAGCCGCTGCTCGATGTGGTGCTGCTCGGTCCAGATGCGGCTGGCGACGAGGGCTTCGTCATAATCGGCCAGGTGCATGAAGGCGGCGAAGTTCTCGCCCAGGCCGACCGGGTCGAGGATGGTGAAGCGGAGCTTGCCCGGCGGCAGCGACGTGAGGAAACGCAGCATCATCGTTTGCAGCACGCGGACCGCGGCGGCCCGCCCCGACTCGCCGGCCTTGAGCAGCACCGAGGCGCGATTGGGGAACGGCAGCAGGGCCGGCAGGGTCAGCGCCACAGGCACGCCGTCGCGCAGGCGTTCGTCCTCGGGCACCCCGTGGGGAACCTCCGCCAGCCGGACGCACACCTCGCCGAAGCGCAACCCCGGAGGGACCGCCGTCGCCGGCTGCCAGTCGGCCCAGGCCGGGCCATGCCAGTCGGGGAAGAGGGTGGCGCAGCGAGTGGTCACGTCATCGACGGTTCCCAGCACGTCGCGCAGCCCCTGCCGCCAGCGCCCCGCCAATTCGCCCCAGCGGAGGTCGTGTTCGGCCCGCTGGTCGGCGGTCTGCCGGGCGTAGAGGGCGTCGGCCTCCTCCATGTCGCGGGTGTAGCGGCCCTCGGAGTCGGTAACGGCGCGCTGGTACTCCGCCTCGGCGTCGCGCAGGGCCGCGTCGCGGCGGCGGCGGATGGTAGCGAGCAGCGGCGGGTAGTGCTTCTCGACGCGCCCGGCCTCCTTGGCCCGGTGCCGGTTCAGCGCGGCGAGGCGACGCTGTGCCTTGCGCTGCGCGTCCTGCAGATCCTGGTTGCGCCGCTGCCGCAGCATCGCAACCTGGCTCTGGATTCGCTTCTGGGTGGCCCGGACCCAGGCATGGCAGCGCTTCCGGGCCGCGGCCCCGTCGGCGGTCGCCTCGCACAGCGGCCCGTAGGCCCGCCGCAGTCCGGAACGGGCGACGAAATAGAGGACGAGGCTGACCACGCCGGTCAGGCCGAGGGCGGCGCCGGCGGCGATGCCGGCGACTGGTAGGGGGCGCTCGCGCTCGAGGACGGCGGCGGGGGCCGCCGCCAGGACGGCCAGCAGCAGGAACACCCAGAACAGGCGGATGCCGACGAACCAGCGCGGCAGGCGCTGGCCACGGACTTCGCCAAGCGCCGCCTTGGCCGCGACGACGCACGTCTGCAGGTCGGCGAACGGGTCGTCCGCGCGCGGCTTGCCCGACGGGGGGGGCTCCTCGCGCTCGGCGACGGCACTCTGGCGGCACTCCTCGAGGTGCTCGACGCCCAGGCGCTGGCAGCGCGCCAGGCGGCGCTTGGCCTTGGCGAGCTGGCCGTTCGACTCTTGCAGCATTTTGACCTGCGCCTGGGCCTCCTTCTTGCCGGCCTCGTAGACGGTGCGGATGGTCCAGCGCGCCTCCTGATACTCCTCACGCGCCTTGTCGCGGGCGCCGGCGTACTCGGCGCTGACCTTGCGGCGGGCGTCGAAGAACTCCTTCTCCGTGGCGTCGTACTCGGCCTGGGCCTGCGCGGGCAGATCCTGGCGCGCCTTCTGGTAGCCCTGGTCGGCGGCCGCGCGTTCGGCCTCGTAACGGGTCGTGGTCCGTTGGTTCGTCTCGTCATGCGCCTGCCGCGCCGCGGCGGTGGCGGCGGCGTAGTCGGACGCGACGGCCTGTTCCGTCCGCGCCCGCTCCTCGGCGAGGCGGGTCAACTCGCGCAGCGCCGAGCGGGCCGAGGTCAGCAAGTGCGGTTCTGTCATCATCGCCTACCTGGGCCCCGCGGGAGGCGGGGCCGGTCCTCATCAGGAGCAGTCGTGGCGGGCCTGGATCATGACGGTAGCGAGCTGGTCCATCGCCCGCAGCGCCGCCAGCACGCGCGCCTCCAGTACCTCCCAATGCTCCTCCTCGAACTCCTTGCGCACCGGGTCGTTCCAGACGTCTTGCACCTGCTGCCAGCGACCGCGCAGGTCCTTCAGCTGGTTGTGCAATTTCGCGCGGTCGGTGGTGATGTCCACGGCCAGGTCTCCCTCAATGCTCGCGCTCGTAGTGGCCCGATTTATCGGGCCCGCCGGAGGGCCGACCGCATAAATGCGGTCACTACGAGCGCGACGACCGACCGCATAAATGCGGTCACTACGAGCGCGACGACCGACCGCATAAATGCGGTCACTACGAGCGCTACGGCTTCGGGTCCGTCGTCGGCGCGGTCAGCCGGGCGTACGCTTCCAGGGCGTCAATCTTCTGCTGCAGCAGAGCGAGGGCGCGTGGCTGCTCGCCTTCGAGGAAGCCGGCGAGCTGCCGGGCCGGCCCCTGGTACTCGTCCACCGAGCGGCGGAAGTTCGGCAGGCAGCGGCGCGTCCTGGCCAACTTGTCCTCGGCCTCGTCCAGGCGGTGCAGGGCAGCGCGGAGAATGTCCTCCTGTTCGGTGCAGTCCGGGGCGCGGTCGCCGATGCGGATTATCTTGCGGCGGGCCAACTCGGTGCGAGCTTGGTTGACCGCCTCCTCCCAGCGGCGCACCTCGCGCTGCCAGTGCTTGCCCTGGTCCTCGATCCAGTCGAGGGCGCGCTGGATCTCCATCTGCACCGACGACAGTCCGTCCTTCGCCCGATCACTGAACGTGCAGAGGTCGGCGCGAAAGTCCTTCAGCGCCTCGATCGACGTCACCCGTGCGTGTTCGCTCATCGTCGCCGTGCCCCTCGTTCGCGCCTCGTGCCGGTCAGCGCTGGTGCAGGTAGTCTTCGATGTGCTCCGCCTTGTGCATCAGGAATGGGACGTGCTCGTCGGAGGCCTCGAGGAAGCGCTCGATAACCTGCATGGTCTGCTCGAACTCAAGGCGAAAGCGGTCGTGCTCCTGGTCGCGCCAGGTGTCCCCCAGGCTGGAGAGTTGGGCGTGCAGGGCGGCGATGGCGTCGCGCACGTCGCCGTTGAAGCGCTTGAGCACCTGCGCGAAGCGGCGCAACTCCTCGGGGTTGACGATGGCTTGGGCCATGCGGGCCTCCTAAGGGTTGAAGCTGTGGGGGCCGAGAGACTTTCACTCTACCGGCACTGCCGAGGGGTGTAAAGGACGTGTGCCCTGCCGCTTGCGGCTTCGCAGGAAAGATTGCGAAGCCGCAAGCGGCGGCCGTCAGTAATCGCCCTTCTTCGCGGGCCTCGCTTCCTGTTCCCTTTTCATCTCCTTCTCCTCTTCCTCCTCGTTATCCTCCTCGGCGGCGATGAGCGGCCCCGGCACGTTGGGGTCGTCCTCGACGCGCAGCGGCTGGCCCTGGTCCTCGCCGTCCACCAGCAGCAGCACGCGGTAAGTCCCGGCGGCCACGCGGCCGCCGCCTCGCGCCAGGTTCCAGCCGACGCGGTGCAGCCCCGGCTCGGCCTTCACGTCCGGGAAGGCCACGACGGTGTTGCCGGCGTAGTCGAGCACCTTCAGGCTGATCTTCTCCGCCTTCTTCGTCAGCGAGTAATAGACTTGCGCCCCGGGGGCCGGGTTCTCGCCGACGAACTTGCGGCTGCCGACGCCGTAGGCCGAGCCGCGCTGCGGCTCCGGCTTCCACTGCACCACCACGTTCGGCCGGTACAGGCGCGCCTTGGCCTTGAGCGCCTCGTCGGTCATCTGCCGCAGGGCCGTCACGTCGAGGACCCACAGGCTGCGGCCGTGCGTCGCGATGACGATCTCGCCGGCCGTCGGATGGACGGCGATCTCGTGGACGGCCACCGTCGGCAGGTTGTTGTTCAGCCGCGTCCACGACGCCCCGCGGTTGGTCGAGGCGTAGATGGCGAACTCGGTCCCCAGGTACAGCAGGCTGGTGTTACTCACGTCCTCGCGCAGCACGCGCGTCGAGCCGGTGGGCAGGTTCGCCCGCAGCGACTTCCACGTCTGGCCGAAGTCCTCGGTCATGTAGACGTAGGGGTTGTCGTCGTCGGAGCGGTGGGCGTCGAAGACGACGTAAGCGCGGCCGTCGGCGCCGCGCGACGGCTCGATGCTCGCCACCCAGCGCGGCCCCGGCAGGCCGACCTTGTCGGCGACGTTCTGCCATTCGCGGCCGCCGTCGCGCGTCACCCACAGGTTGCCGTCGTCGGTGCCCGCCCAGAGGACGTCGGGGTTGCGCGGCGACTCGGCCACGGCCGTGGCACTGCCGCGCTTGGTCCGCGTGATCTCCGGCGAAATCGGCTTGGGGTCGGCCCCCTTCTTCAGCGAGCGGAAGACGTAGTTGCCGCCGCTGTAGAAGATGCTCGAGTTGTGGCTCGACAGGATGAACGGCGTGTTCCAGTTAAAGCGGTAGGCGGGAGAGGTGGGCGGCTGCTGCGGCCGGTTACCGCCGCCCTCGCCGGTGCGCAAGTTGCGGCGGTAAATGTTCCCGTCCTGCATCTCCGCGTAAACCAGGTCGGGGTCGGTCGGATCGACGCGGCAGACGAAGCCGTCGCCGCCGCCCACGACGAACCAATCCTCGTTGATGGGGCCGTTGCCGTGCAGGGCGCGGCT
>DATFNV010000665.1:0-5716 GCA_035266225.1 Gemmataceae bacterium | reverse complement strand
GACGGGCCAGTCGTCCCGGCCTCGGCCGGCTTGCTGCCGAAGCGGTTGGCGAGGAACGCCTCGACCACGAGCCCCGCGAGCACGGCCCACAGGAACACCTCCCACAGGCTCTTGCCCTCGCGCAACCGCTGAATCGTGCCGGCCACGTCCTCCGGGTTATCGCAGACCATCAGTGGCCGCTTGCCGAAGCGGGCCTTCACCTCCTCTGACGTCAGCTCCGCGGGGTCAGATTCCTCCGGGTCGAAGTTCACGGCAAACACGTACTGCTTCTGCCCCTGCGGCTCACCCACGCGCACCAGGTAGATGCCGAGGTCATGGGTGTCGGCGTAGCGGAAGCTGTGCGACCCGGCGTCCTCCGGATGGAGGCGCAGCACCTCGCCCGACGGCCGCACGATCTCCACGTCGGTCGGGGCCTCCTGGCCGCCCAGCGGCACCACCAGCGGCGCCCCCGCCGGCACGCCCGACCGATCCGTCCGCATCCCCGCCAGGTGGAACGTCAGGCGAGCCAGCAGCGGCAGGAAAATCGGCTTGAGCGGCAGGTTGGTCCATTCGACGTGCAGCCCCGTGCCCAGCAGCAGCGCCGACCCGGAGCCGACCGCACGCTCGACCAGCAGCGGCGTCCCGTCGTCCAGCCTCGCCAGGACGCGCGCCTGCGACCCCGGCGGCACGGTGAGCGGCATCCGCTTGTGGACCAGCACCGACTGGTAGAGCGAGGCCGGCTCAGTCAGGGGCGCCAGGGCTGGGTGGTCGCGGTCGAGGAAGCCGAGGTGCCAACTCCCTTTTGTTTCCCCGGAAGGCGCGGCCGGCTCCCCCAGCGTAGCCGGCAGCAGCTGGCCGTCGAGGGCGTCGTTCATGCGGTTGTAAGCTTCCGGCCGCACGTCGGGGCCGCACACCCAGAACAGGTGGCCGCCGGCGCGGGCGTAGTCGCGCAGCCGTTCGGCCGCAGGGACGTCCGGGGCCGGCAGGTTGACGCAGAAGACGACGGCGTAGCGCGACAGCGACTCGGCGGCGAGCTGGTCCGGTGTCAGGGCGGTGACGCGGACGGCCCAGCCGTCGGCGCCCGCCGGCGCCAGGGCCCTTTCCAGGTAAAAAGCGTCATCGATGTAGTCGATCTCGGCGCGGCGCGGTTTGACCACCGCCACCGCGATTTGCTGATCGACCGCCAGGCCGAAGAAGAGGCGGTTGTCCAGAGGGGAGCCATCCTCCTCGGCCAGGCGCACTTCGCCGCGGTGAACGCCGCCACGGTCCACGCTGAAGCGGAACTCGTGCTTGACCGCGCCCCCCGGGGGCAGGTTGAGGGTGGGGCTGACCGCTTCCTTGCTGCCGTTGACGTGCAGCTCCAGGTGCTTCTGCTGCGGGACGGTCGAGGTGTTCAGCGCCTCGACGCTCACGCGGATCGGCACGCCGGCCGTCAGGGCCGGGGCCTCGACGTGCAGGTTGCGCAGGGCGACGTTCGGCGCCGGGTCGCGGCTGACGTTGACCAGCACCACCGGCACGTCGGCGCCCGCCTCGCCGGCGTCTTCCTTCAGCCCCTGCCACGACAGCGCCTGGTTGTCGGTGAGGACGTAAATTTCCTTGTTGAGGGCGTCGGCCTCCGCCAGCAGCGCCCGCGCCTGCTGCAGTTTGCCGGCCAGGTCGGCCTTCTCGGCGCTGACGCGGCACTGGGCCAGCGCCTGCCGCACCGTCTCCTGGGTGTGGAAGAGCTGGCCGTGTTCGGGGGCGGGGGCGCCGCCGGTCAGGAGCAGGGCCGCCGAATCGCCGTCGTGGAGGGCGTCGAGCACCTGTTCGGCCGCCCGCCGCGCCGTCTCGAAGCGCGGTTGTCCCGCGTCCACCAGGGCCATGCTGCCGGAGTTGTCCAGGACGAGGACGACCGCCGTGGACGCCCCGTGCCCGCGCAGGACGTGGAGCCCGGAAATCGCCGGCTTCGCCAGGCCAACCGCGATGAGGGCCAGGGCGGCGACGCGCACCAGCAGCAGGCTGACGTCGTCCAGGTACTTGCGCCGCCGCGTGCGCTCGACGCTCAGCCGCAGGAAGCGCAGCGTGCTGAAGCGCACCGCGACTGCCTTCTTGGTGTGGATCAGGTGCAACACGACCGGGATCGCCCCGGCCAGCGCCGCGAGCAGGAAGAGCGGGGCGGCGAAACTCATGACCGCATCCCTTTCGGATGCCACGGGCTTGCCCCGTGGTCCTTCACGCTCGTCGCTACAGGCGGGGAGGAAGGAAAGCACTTTACCCCTCCCGAGGTAGCCACAAGCCGAACGATCCACGGGGCAAGCCCGTGGGATTCCTACAGCTGCATCCGTTTCGTCAGGTAGCGCGACAGCATGAAGTCGTAACGCACCGAGGTGTCGGTCATCACGTAATCGATCTGGCAATCGGCGCACAGGCGCTGGTAGCCCTCGATAAACTCCTGAAAGCGGCGGCGGTAGTCGTCGCGCACGTAGGTCGGATCGACCTGGACCTGTTCGCCCGTCTCCATGTCGATGAAGGACGATAGCTCGCGAAACGGGAATTCCACCTCCGCCTTGTCGAGGACGTGGAAGACGATGACCTCGTGGCGCTTGTGACGGAAGTGGTGCAGGGCCCGCTCCACGGCGGCGGGGTCGTCGTACAGGTCGCTGATCAGCACGATCAGGCAGCGGCGCTTCGCGCGGTCGGCGAGGCGGTTCAGGGTAGCGGCGAGGTCGGTCGTGCCCCCCGGGCGCACCGCCTCCAACTGGCGCATCATCTCGTCAAAGTGGCGCGGCGACGAGCGCGGCGGGATGTCCAGGCGCAGGTCGGTGTCGAAGGTGGTCAGGCCGACGGCGTCCTGCTGGCGGATCATGAGCTGGGCCAGCACGGCCGTCAAGTAGCAGCCGTACTCCAGCTTCGTGAGGCCGTCGCCGAAGCGGTAGGCCATCGACGCGCTGCTGTCGAGCAGGACCTGGGCGCGAAGGTTGGTTTCCTCCTCGTACTGCTTGACGTAGAGGCGGTCGGTGCGGCCGAGGATGCGCCAGTCGAGGTGGCGCGGGTTGTCGCCGGGGCTGTACTTGCGGTGCTCGGCGAACTCGACGCTGAAGCCCTTGTAGGGGCTGGCGTGCAGGCCGGTGATGAACCCCTCCACGACGCCGCGGGCGACCAGCGCCAGGTTCTTCACCCGGGCCAGGGCGGCGGGATCGACGAAGCGGTAAGCCGATGCGTGCCTCATCGCAGCTGATACCTCCACATCTACTCCCCTCGCCCCGGTACTCCGAGGAGAGCGGTCGGGGGTTTTGGTCTTCTCCTTTTGCCTTTTGCCTTTTGCATTCTGTATTTTGCCTTCTTCGAGGTGACTGAAAAATGCAAAATACAAAATGCAAAAGGCAAAAGGCAAAAGGACCCTCTTCCCCTCACCCCCGACCCCTCTCCCGGAGTACCGGGGCGAGGGGAGAACGGTTATCGCAGCTGATACCTCCGGCGTAGGACCCACTCGCCCGCCAGCAGCCCTACGAACAGGGCCCAGTACAACGGCGGCCAGTACAGGCGTTGCTCCAGGTAGACGTGCCGGCTCTGCTCCTTGCGGTCCAGTTCGTCGATGAGTCGGTCGGCGGTGCTGACGTGGTAATAGCGGCCGCCCGTCTCGGACGCGATCCGCGCCAGCGTCTTCTCGTCCAGGTCGAGGCGGTCGAACTCCAGGTTCGGCCGGCCGACCTCGACGGCCAGCTTCTCCGCGCGGAGGGTCGCGTCACCCAGTTTCGCCTCGACGACTATCTCGTAAGTCCCCGAACTCTTCGGCTCGAAGGACGCCTCGTAATGGCCGGCCGGTCCCGGGACCAGGAAGAGCCGCAGCGTGTCGTCCTTGCCCTGCGGCGACTTCAGGCGGGCGGTCACCTCGGCCTTGTTGGCCCCCTCCCCCTCCTGGTCGCGGACTACGGCCAGCACGCTGACCGGCGCGTCGGGCTCGACGTAACCCTTGTCGGTGCGCGCCGTGATGCCGGAGCTGACCTCGTCGCTGCGGTTGGCCAGCCAGCGAACGGCCTGGCCCCAGAAGCGCAGGAAGGGCGACTTCTGCTCCAGGGCCCGCGGCACCTGCTGCCAGGCCCGCGTCGTGTCGGCGGTGAAGACCCCGGCCCGCCCCTTGCCGAACGGCTGCACCGCCAGGACCGGCAGCGGGGCGCCGCCGGCCCCGGTCGCGGCGGGGTGGACCGCCAGCGCCGTCGCGGCCGGCCGGACACCGACCACCTTGACGCAGCCGGCCAGCGGCGGCAGCCCGGCGACCTCGGGCTCGGCGCCCGCGGCGGGGAAGAAGGGGACGATGTTGGCGAAGATCGGGTGCCGCCGGCCGTCGGGCGTCAGCACCGGCAGGAACGGCTCGGTGAGCTGGCCGACGCCGCGGTCGCCCACCGTCACCGGCAGCACCTCGTCCAGGGGCGTCCCGGCGTAGCCACCCGGGCCGAGGCTGTGGTAGCCACCCAGCATCAGCAGGCCGCCGCCCTCGCGCACGCGCTCCTTGATCGCCTCCATCTGCGCCGGCTTCAGGTAAGTGCCGTCCAGATCGCCTATTATGAAGACATCGAATTTCTCCATAACCGCCGGGTCGCTGGGGATGCCGGTCAGCTTCAGGTCGGCGATGTTGCTGCGCTGGCTGAAGACGTTGGGCCGGGTCTGCACCAGGGCGCAGAACTCGACGTCCGGGTCCCGCGAGAGGAAGCGGTCCACCAGCGCCCCGTATTCGGCCCGCAGCGTCCCCTCGAGGTAGAGGACGCGGACCTTCACGTCCACCACTTGGGCGCTGACCGAGCGGTGGTTGTTCTCGACGATCCTCTCCTCCGGGGCGGGCGGCACGCGGACGGTGTAGGTGTGCCGGCCGCGGACGCTGGGCACGAACTGCAGCGTTACCTCCTGCGACCCCTCCGCGTCGTCGAGGACCAGCTCCGCGGCGTCGAGCGCCTTGCCGTCCTCTTCGAGCAGCACCTTGACCACCCGGCCGCCGTAGCCGACGGCATCGATGAACGCCTTGACGTGGGCGGTGTTGTTGACCGGCAGCTGTTCGGGGCACTCGACGCCGGTCACCATGATGTCGCGGTAGGAGGTGCCGCGCAGGCTGTTGCCGACGCCGACGGTGTGGACGACGACGCCGAGCTTGCGCGCCGCCTCGACCGGGTCGCCGGCGGCGTTGTTGATGCCGTCGCTGAGCAGGACGACGGCGGCGACGTCGCGGCGGGGCACCTGCTGCCCGGCGGCGGAAAGGGCGCGGGGCAGCGAGGTGGCCTGGCCGGTCGGCTCGACGGCCGCGAGGTCGCCGGGACGCGACAACGGCGTTGCCCGGTCGGAGAACTCAACGAGGTGGAGGTCGAAATCCTTGCCGAGCGTGCCCCACCAGTCAAGGACGCGGCTGCGGGCGTGGTCGAAGCGGCTGGCGCCGCTGCCATCGTCTTTGATGGACATGGAGGCCGACGCGTCCACCAGGAAGATGACGTGGCGCCGCTGGGGAACGTCGCGCTCGAAGCTCAGGACCGGGCGGAACAGGAGCAGCACGACCAGGACGACGGCGGCGACGCGCAGGGCGAGCAAGGTGCGCCAGCGCGCGGGGAGCAGGTGGCGGTAGACGCGGCGGTAGAAGTAGCCGGTGAGGACGAGGGCGGCGGCGGTCACCGCCAGCATCGTCACCAGACTGTGCCCCTGTTCGAGTGCCAAGTGGACCACGGAATGTTCCTTTCGTTGAGCGGCCGCCTCGATTTATCGTTTCGCGAATCGA
>DATFNV010000664.1:0-19137 GCA_035266225.1 Gemmataceae bacterium | reverse complement strand
GGCCGCCGTCCCTCTCGCCGCCGCCCAGCAACAGGCCGCCGCGCCCCAGGTGCAACGCGCGCCGGCGGCGCCCGCCACCCCATCCCCCGCGGAGGAGGGGGCGCCGTGGGAACACCTGGCCCCGGACACGGAGGAAATCGCCGCCCGTGCCGACACCCCGCCGCGCCGCAGCCGCAACTCGTCGGCGACCTCGACCCGGCGCGTCGGCGGCCCCAAGAGCGGCATCGCCCTCGACACCAAGCGCGTCATCATCGTCGTGGCCGTCGTCGCGGTCGTCCTTCTGGGCGGCCTCGCCGCCGCCGTCTTCTGGCTCCTGTCCGGTGACAAGACGCCGCCCGTGGTCCCGACCGAGAGGCAGGCCAAGCAGCCACTCCGCGTCGGGAAGGGGCCGAAGAACTACCCGACGGTGTTGCGGGCGATCCAGGCCGCCATCCCCGGCGATCACATCGTCGTACAGGGGCCCGAGCACGAGGAAGCGCTGAACTTCGAGAACGCCGAGCTGAAGAACCTCACTATCGAATCCGAGGGCGAACAGGTCGTCTGGCGCGTCCCGAAAGCGGTGAAGGATCCGCCTCCCTTGATCGTCCTGCGCGGCATCGAGGGACTCAAGTTGCGCGGCTTCAAGCTCGAGGGCGACAACCGCTGCAACACCGTCATCCAACTCAGCGGGAAGTGTCCGGGAACGACGCTGGAGGACTTGAGGATCCAGGGATTCACCCGCAGCGGCCTGACGTTCCTGAACTGCGACGGCGAGAAGGGACGGCCTGTGACCGTCACGAAGGTCACGATCGCCACCGCGGCCGAGAAGGACAAGGGCGCCAACGCCGCCGTCGAATTTGTCCTCGACCCCCAGGAGAAGGACTCGAACCACTTTATTCAATTCAGCCAGCTGACGCTGGAGGGGGCCTTCAAGACGCCGGTCCAGAACCGTCAGATGGCCAAGGACGACGTGACCGGCCTGCCGCCGAAGTGAGCCGCTTGCGGCTTGGCGCGTGCGAAGCCGCAAGCGGCTTTCCGATCACGCCGCGCTAGACACCCCGACCAGCGTCAGCATCAAGCCGATTGTCGCCTTCGCGTCGCCGGCCTTCACCTCGACGGGCCGCGTCAGGATCCAGTCGCTCATGGCGTCCTTTTCCAGCTTCGGCGTGTCGGGGGCCTGCGCTTTCGGCGGGAAGAGGAGCAGCACCGCGGGGTGGCTGCCGCCGGCGACCTTGGCGCTGGTTTCGTGCAGCGCCTTGGGCTTCATCAGCTCGGCGTCCTTGTCGTCGTCGGCCAAGACCGGCAGGCAGAACTCGTTGTTCGGCGCCGTGCCCATGTGGTCGCCGTCGGACGGTTGGTAGGCCAGGCGCAGCGTGTACACGCCCGCCTTGATCTTCTGCTTGCGGTAATCGGTCATCGTCTTGTGGACGCGCAACGCCCCCAGGAGCGTCGTCTCGGGGATCTCGCGGAGGGTGATGCCATTTTTGACCTGTTCCGGCGTCGCCTTGACCGGCACCTCCTTGCGGAACCACACCTCGCAGATCAGGGTGTCCTTGCCGTCGAGCAGCTGCACGGCGTTGTCGTCGAGCAACTTGGCCACGGCCGGCTTCAGCTCCTTGGGCAGTTCCGTCTTCGCTTCCTTGATGGAGTACTTGGCCTGAGCGTGGGCGGTGCTTGCGACGGCCAGCAGCGCCAGGACGGCCGCGCCGCGCAGGGGACGGGATAGCATCGGTGGCTCTCCATGAAAACGGGGTGACGGGACAGCGCGTGCGGAGCACTCAGTACTCAGTACTCAGTACTCGGTACTCGCCGTCCCGCCACCCCGGCGGGTGAAGGTCGGCCGACTACTTGATCTCGAACGAGCCGACGTAAGCGCCGCGGCGCTCGCTCTCCTTCCAGGTGTGCTTGAGGCCCTTGCCGCTGTAGCCGTGCTCGACGGCGACGGCCGCCGTGGCGCTGACGTTCTTCGCCAGCGGCGGGTAGTAGGCGTACTCGTTGCCGCACTTCTTGTCGTGGTGGCTGTTCAGGCAGCGCGTCTCGACCTTGGCCGACCCGGCGCTCAGCTTGGCGCAGCCGTTCTCCTGGCACAGGCAGGCGTCGAAGGTGATCGGCGCCGTCTCGACCTTGACGACGTTCTTGAGCAGGTCGCCGCCCTGCCCCTTGGCGAGTTTCACCAGGGCGTCGCGCTGGGCGGCGCTGGCCTTCTCGTCCACGATCAGGATGGCCCTGGCCGGGCCGGTCTGTTCGAGGCCGAGGGTTTCGGCGGCGTCGATGACGGCGACGACCGACAGGCCGTCGAGCTTGGCCCCGTCGAAGACGCCCTTCTCGACCTTCCAACCCACGACGGCGTTGTGGCCGGCGGTCATCTCGGCGTTGGCGAAGCAAGGACCGGTCCAGACGTCGCAGGTGCGGCACTCGACGTACTGCCCGGTGAGGCCGGCGGCGCTCGCCGGCAGGACCACGACGACCAGGGCAACGGCGGCCATGGCAAAGCAGCGCATCATGAGAAGAACCTCCCTTGTGGGAATGCGTGGGGTGAGGGCAACGCCCATTGTTGAACGGAAGCGCGGGGCCGTCAAGGGGTTATTAGCCGCTTGCGGCTTAGCGTTCGCTGCCTCCCTCGATGAAGCGAACGCTAAGCCGCAAGCGGCCCTCAGTCGAACTCCTCGGGGTGCAGCTTCTGCCGCAGCACCTCGTCGGGGGCGGGGGCGAAGGAGTGCGGCTCCATCACCGGATCGGCCCGCCCCTGCGAGAGGCTGCGCACCTTCTCCGAGTAGTCGAAGACCTTGGCCAGCGGCACCAGCGCCTCGACGACGCGCAGCTTGCCGCGGGCGTGGACCTCGTGGATCTCCGCCCGGCGGGCGTTCAGGTCCGCCGTCACGGGGCCGAGGTACTCCTCCGGGACCGTGACCTCCAGCTTCATCACCGGTTCGAGCAGCACGATGTTGTCGCGCATGGCCTTGTGGACCGCGTCGGCGGCGGCCGCCTGGAAGGCCACCTCGTTAGAGAACTGCGGATCCAGTTCGGCGTCGAGCAGGGTCGCCCTGACGTCCATCACCGGGTAGCCCAACTCGCCCGACGACAGCGCCCCGCGCAACCCCTGCTCGGCCGCGGCCAGGAACAGCGGCGGCACGTCCTTGTCGGCCGGGAGACGGTTCACCACCGCGATCGGCTGACTCCCCTTGTACGGCTCGAACGCCACCTTGAGCTTGGCGAACAGCCCCGAGGCGCCCGCCTGGCGGACGCATTCGCCGACGACGGTCGCCCGATTACGGATCGTCTCGCGGTAGCTCACCAGCGGCTGGCCGACGCGCACCTCGAGGTGGAAGTCGCGCTCCATGCGGTGCTGCTTGACCTCCAGGTGCAGCACGCCCATGCCGGTCATCAGCGTTTGGCCCGTTTCGGGATCCACCTTCCAGTCGAACGTCGGGTCCTCGCGCTTCAGCACCTTGAGGCTGTCGAGCAGCTTCTGCTTGTCGGCCGACGACTGCGGCTCGATCGATTTGCTGACGACGCCCTGGGCGAAGGTGATCGTCTCCAGCAAGATCGGGTGGTTGATGTCGCAGATGGTGTCGCCGGTGATGGCTTCCTTCATGCCGATGATCGCCACGATGTCGCCGGCGTAGCCGGCCGGGACCTCGGTGCGGTCGCGCGGGTCGGCGTGGGTGTGGTACAGCTTGCTGGCGAACTCCTTGAGGTCGCGCGTGGCGTTGTACGGCCGGCTGTTCGCCTTGAGGATTCCGGAGTAGACACGGAGATAGAACAGGTCGCCGTGCGCGCCGGCGACGATCTTGAAGACCAGGGCGGCGAGCGGCTCCTTCGGATCCGGCTTGCGCTTCTCCTCCTTGTCCTTCTTCTTCGGGTTGGTGCCGGTGACCGGCGGCCGGTCGAGCGGGCACGGCAGGTACCAGCAGATGGCGTCGAGCAGCGGCTGGATGCCGATGTGCTCGCGGCCCGACCCGCACAGCACCGGATGGATGTATTCCTTGAGCGTCTGCTCGCGCAGGGCGGCGCGGACGTTCTCCGCTGGGGGTTGGCCCCCTTCGAGGAGGGTGCTCGTCAGCCGGTCCTGCTCGTCGTGCTCGGTCAGTACGTCGAAGAGCCGCTCACGGTAGCGCCGCGCCTCGTCGCACAATTCCTCGGGGACCTCCTCGGCGCGGAACTTCTTGCCGTCCGGCGCCTCGTAATAGAGCGCCTTCATCTCGATCAGGTCGATGATGCCCGCGAACGGGGTCGTGCTGTCCTTGAGCGAGCCGCTGCCGATGGGGATGCTGATCGCGACCGGCTTGCCTTCGAGGCGGTCTTTGATCTCGTCGAGGACGTTGGCGAAGTTGGCGCCGACGACGTCCATCTTGTTGACGAAGACCAGGCGCGGGACGTGGTACTTGTTGGCCTGCCGCCAGACGGTTTCCGACTGCGCCTCGACGCCCTTCTGGGCGTCGAAGACGACCACGGCGCCGTCGAGGACGCGCAGGGAGCGCTCGACCTCCGCGGTGAAATCGACGTGGCCGGGCGTGTCGATCAGGTTGATGGTGCAGTCGCGCCACTGGAACGGCACGCAGGCGCTGTAGATGGTGATGCCGCGCTCCTGTTCTTCGGGGTCGTAATCGGTGTCGGTGGTGCCCTCATCGACGCCGCCGAGCTTGTGCTTGGCGCCGGCGTAGTACAGGAGGTGCTCGGTGGTCGTCGTTTTGCCCGCGTCGATGTGCGCAATGACGCCCATGTTGCGGAACGTGCTAAGGTCAGGTGGTCCGTCTTTGGCGGCCATCGGCGTTCTCCCCATCAAATCGTTGAGCGGCCGCCCTCGGGGCGGCGCGGATTCATCGTTTCGCGAACCGATAAATCGAAGGCGGCCGCTCAACGCAACACTGTATTCTAACGACAAACGGCCATCGGCCAACAGGCCGCGGAGAATGTCCCCCGCGGCCTGTTGGCCGATGGCCGTTGTCTGTGGCGCCGGTCTTACCAGGCGAAGTGGGCGAAGGCCTTGTTCGATTCGGCCATCTTGGTCGTGTTCTCGCGCTTGGTCATGGCCTCGCCCTCGCGGCGGTAGGCGGCCATGAACTCGTCGGCCAGGCGCAGGTACATTGGCCGGCCCGCCTTGGCGCGCGAGGCGCCGATCAGCCAGCGGATGGCCAGGCTCCGTTGCCGGGTCTTGTTGACCGGCATCGGCACCTGGTACGTCGCCCCGCCGACGCGCTTCGAGCGCACCTCGACGGTCGGCTTGACGTGCTCGACCGCCTGGGTGAAGACGTCGATCGGGTTGAGGTCCGGCATGCGCTTCTTGATCTGGTCCAGGGCGCCGTAGAAGATGCGCTGGGCGGTGCCCTTCTTGCCCTGCCACATCAGGCAGTTGATGAACTTGCTGGCGAGTTCCGAGCCGTAGCGGGGATCCGGCTTGAGCGTCGTGGCGCTGGCGGTTCGCTTGCCCATGATTCGGTGGTCCTGTCGTTCTTCTCGTCTCGATCCTAGTTCAGCGACGGCTCGGGCGTCTGCTGCGGGAACCGGTAAGGCTCCACGGCGTGGACGGTGCCGCCGGGATCGAAGTACAGTTGAAAAAGCCGTTGACAATTGGGGCAGGGGATGCTGACCGAGGCCACGAGCCGCTCGGGCCCTTCCAGTCCCTTGCCGCTGCATTCCACGGTAACGCTGACCGGCCCGCCGCAGTGACAGCAGGCAAAATCGAGCGTCAGTCGCAGTGCCCTCATCGTCACCCCGCGCTAAACAGTTTCCCGTCTCGAGTTTCCCGTGTCGAGGTCGCCATTGACTCGAACCGCGTCCTGAAGCTCGACTCTTGAAACTGTTACTTGCCTTCCCTCTTGGCGCCGTACTTGGAGCGCGCCTGCTTGCGGTCGGCGACGCCCTGGGCGTCGAGGACGCCGCGGATGATATGGTAGCGCACGCCCGGGAGGTCGCGGACGCGGCCGCCGCGGACGAGGACGATGGAGTGCTCCTGCAGGTTGTGCCCCTCGCCGGGGATGTACGCCGTCACCTCGATGCCGTTGGACAGGCGCACGCGGGCCACCTTGCGCAAGGCCGAGTTCGGCTTCTTGGGCGTCATGATCTTGACCTGCAGGCACACGCCCTTTTTCTGCGGGCAGCCCTGCATGGCCGGGTGCTTCGGCTTGCGATATTGTTGCCGGCGCGGCTTGCGCACCAGCTGGTTGATCGTCGGCATTCCCTACTCCCCAGGCACTCTCGGACTGTGCTACCGTCACTAGAAACAATTACCCTAGTGGCACGGCGGAGGTTGGTCAAGAGGATTAGCCCTTCAGCATCCCCACCGAGCGCGCGTAGGGGAACAGGCCGCCGGCGTCGAGGATCGGCGCCACCTCGCCGAGCGGCTTGAGGCGATACTCCTCGCCGGTCGTCACGTTGCAGAGCACGCTTCGGGCCACGTCGAGGCGCAGCTCGTCGCCGGTGCAGACGCGCTCGCACAACCGCTCGGGGCACTCGAACGGCACCAGGTAGCCGCCGTTGACCGCGTTACGGAAGAAGATGCGGGCGTAGAACTCGGCCACGACCGCCTCGATGCCGGCGGCGTCCAGGGCGATGGGGGCGTGCTCGCGCGACGAGCCGCAGCCGAAGTTCTTGCCGCCCACGATGATCTTGTAGTCCGACACGAACTCGTCAGCCGTGTGGAACGGCACGTGTCCCTTGGGCAGCCCCGCCTGCGCCGGCGGTACGCTGCTGAGGGCGTACTTGCCGAACTGCTTGTACTCCTCCGGGATCGTCGGGTTGTAGGTGAGGTACTGCGCCGGGATGATCTGGTCGGTATCGACGTTGTCGCCCAGGACGTAAGCGCGGCCGGTGATGATCGATTGCATGCGGGTATGCTCAATGAGTGGTTACACCAGTCCGAGACAGAATTTGACCGTATCTTCAATGCGTTGCAAGTCTGCCGCGGACACAACCCCGATCGGAGGCTTGTCGAAACGGGAGTGATCCACGGCCTTAAGCTGATCGCAGCGAAACGCCGTCAAGTTGGTCAAGCCATTCGACGGCGTCTGCTGCACCAGCGCCTCCTCCTTGTAGGACCGGTCGGCGGGGTCTTTCGTCTTCCCGGGGATCACAGTGACGACCCACTGCTTTCGGTTGATGTAGTTGATCGAGATCACCAACACGGGGCGCCGTTTGGCGTCGATCTCCCTACCTCGTGTCGGCCCCAATTCAACGAAGTAAAGTTCACCTCGCAGGATGGTCATGGGCTGCCTCGGTAACAACAGTATCCCGGTTAGGCCGGGGGCTCTTCTGATTCCCCGAAGTCTTCCTCGGTGATCTTGCTGTAGCCGGTCACTTTCGGCTGGAACCCCTGTGCCTTTGCCTTGCCGAGGTCGCAGCCGTTGCGGACGATCTCGCCCAGATCGTGGCTCAGCCAGAGGAGGACCGGGGCGAAGCTCAGGCCGTTGCGGATGGCGAACTCGATTGCGCCTTGCACGTCACGCAAGAACTCGACCTCCTCCTCCGACATGGGTCCGGAGAAGTGCTCGCGAAGTCGTTCGGCCAACTCGGCAGTTTTTTCACTCATGATTGCGCTCCTTGTTCGTGGAGGATGTGATTTACTCGATGTAGTCCCGCGGGTCGGTAATCACCCCCGTCACGGCGCTGGCCGCGACGGTCAGCGGGCTGGCCAGGAACACCTGCGCCTGCTTGTGGCCCATGCGGCCGGGGAAGTTGCGATTCGTCGTGCTGATGCAGCTCATTGGCTGGTTGAGCCGGCCGAACGTGTCGCTCGGCCCGCCCAGGCAGGCCGCGCACGAGGCGTCGCCGAGCTTCGCCCCCGCCGACAGGAACACGTCTTCCAGCGTCTGCCCATTGAGGCTCTCCGTCTTCAGCCCTTGCCGGACCTCCGTCGTCGCCGGCACGACGAACGTGTCGATCTTGACCGTCTTGCCCTTGAGAATGCTGGCCGCCGCGCGGAAGTCGGTCATCTTGCCGCCGGTGCAGGAGCCGATGTAGGCCCGGTCGAGCTTCGTGCCGCGGATTTCGCTGACGTAAGCGCGGTTGTCGGGGCTGTGCGGCTTGGCGACGACCGGCTCCAGCTTCGACACGTCGTAGACCTTCTCGAAGCTGAATGTCGCGCCCGGGTCGCTGGCCAGGGGAGTATACGCTTTGTGGGTCTTGTCGCGGGCGTTGACGTAATCGAGCGTCACCTGGTCCGGGGCGATGACGCCGTTCTTGCCGCCGGCCTCGATCACCATGTTGCACAGCGTCATGCGCTCCTCGATGTTCAGCGCGTACAGCCCGTCGCCGTCGAACTCCATCGCCCGATAGGTGGCCCCGTCGCAGCCGATGTCGCCGATGACCGCGAGGATGAGGTCTTTCGCCATCAGGTACGGCGGCAGGTCGCCGTGGAAGACGAAGCGCATCGTCTCGGGCACCTTGACCCACAGCTTGCCGGTGCCCATGACGAAGCCGGCGTCGGTGTTGCCGATGCCGGTGGCGAACTCACCGAAGGCCCCCGCGGTGCAGGTGTGGCTGTCGGTGCCCAGCAACACCTCGCCGGGCCGGGTGTGGCCCTCCTCGGGCAGCGCGATGTGACAGACGCCCTTGTAGCGCGGCGTGCCGACGTCGTAGTAGTAGGGCAGCTCCTGCTCCGCCGCGAAGGCCCGCAGCACATCGACGTTGCGGTTGGCCATCTTGTCGGCGGTGAAGATGTAGTGGTCGGGGATAATGACGACCTTGGAACGGTCCCAGACCTTGGCGCCCTGGCCGAAGTGATGCTTGAAGATGCCGATGGTGCCCGGGCCGCAGACGTCGTGCGTCATGAGGACGTCCACGTCGATCCAAATGTTGTCGCCGGGGGAGACGTGTTCGCGGCCGGCGTGGCGGGCGAGGATCTTTTCCGTCAGCGTCATGGCACTCATTGCGAGTCGGCTCCGCGGGTAAACAAGGCAGGGGCGGGTATGGTATTGTAGCAGGCGCCGCCGCTTGCGGCTTCGCATGACCTGCGAAGCCGCAAGCGGCCGCGAAACGGGGAGTCCTCATGACCGCGACCCGCACCTGCCGCCTCGTGACGCTGGGTTGCAAGGTCAACCAGTACGAGACGCAGTACGCTCGGGAGATGCTGGAGGCCAACGGCTACCGCGAGGCGGCGGATGGCGAAGCAGCCGACCTGTGCCTGGTCAACACCTGCACGGTGACGCACGAGGCCGACGCCAAGGGCCGGCAAGCGATCCGCCGCCTCGCCCACGCCAACCCCGGCGCGGCCATCGTCGTCATGGGCTGCTTCGCCACGCGCGACCCGGACACCGTCGCCCGCCTGCCGGGCGTCGTCAAGGTCGTCACCGACAAGGAGCGCCTCGCCGAGGAGTTGCGCGACTTCGGCGTGAGCATCGTGCCGCCCGGCATCACGCGCTTCGACGGCCACCAGCGCGCCTTCGTCAAGGTGCAGGGCGGATGCCTGCTGAACTGCACCTACTGCATCATTCCCCACGTCCGCCCCACCCTGCGGAGCCGGCCGCCCGAGGACATCATCGCAGAGGTGCGCGGTCTGGTGGAGCGCGGTTGTCAGGAAATCGTGCTGACCGGCGTTCACCTGGGCCACTACGGCATCGACCTGAGCCGCGGCCGGCCGAAGGATCGCTTCTGCCGCCTGTGGCACCTGCTGGAGCGACTGGCCGACGTGTCCGGCGACTTCCGCATTCGCCTGAGCAGCCTGGAGGCGGCCGAGGTCCGCGACGACCTGGTGCGCGTCCTCGCGGGCCACCCGCGCTTCTGTCCGCACCTGCACCTGTGCTTGCAGAGCGGCTCGGATCGCATCCTCGCGGCCATGAAGCGGCGCTACCGGAGTGGCGGCTTCCTGGAGCGCTGCCGCCGCCTGCGGGCCGCCCTGGACGAGCCCGCCTTCACCACCGACGTCATCATCGGCTTCCCCGGCGAGACGGACGCCGACTTCGACGCCACCTGTCGCGTGGTCAGCGAGGTCGGCTTCTGCAAGGTCCATGTCTTCTCGTTCAGTCCGCGCCAGGGGACGCCGGCCGCCTCGCTGCCGGGAGCCGTGCCGCCTGCCGTGGTGGCCCAGCGCCGGGCGCATCTGCTGGGGCTGGAGGCGGAGACGATGGCGGCGTATCACCGGCGGCTGATCGGCCGGCGGCTGGACGTGCTGGTGGAAGGGTCCGCCCCACGGCGGCCGGGCTGGGCGCAGGGAACGTCGTGCCGCTACGCCCCGGTCGCCTTCCCCGGATACGCCCCGGCGCTGCTGGCCCGGCGCGTGCCGGTGCGGGCTGCGGAAGTCGCGGACGGTGTCGTGCTGGGACACCCGGAGCCGGAAGCCGGGACCGGGGGGACGGCACGGGTGGCGCTGCCGTTGCTGCGCTGAGCAATCCCCTTGCCGTTGCGGCGCGCCGCCTTACACTCCCCCACATGGCCAGGAAGAAGAAACAGCCCGCCGCGGTGGCCGAGGTCGCGGTCATCGGCGAGGTGGACGACTGGGAATCGGACGTGGTCAAGGAGCTGCTCGACGTGCCGGCGGGCGGCGAGTGCGTCTTCTACATCGACTCGGCCGGCGGCAGCGTCTTCGGGGCGCTGGCGGCACTGACGCTGCTCCGCCACCGCAACATCAGCGGGACAGCCGTGGTGATCGGCGAATGCTCGTCGGCGGCGATCCTGCTGTTCGCCGCCTGCCGCAAGCGCCTGGTGACGCCGCACAGCACGCTGCTGTTTCACCGTATGCGCTGGCAGAGCGACAAGCGGGTCGCCGCCGGCGAGGCGATGCTGTGGGCGCAGCACTTCGACGAGCTGGAGAAGGGCATTGACGATCTCCAGGCGCGGCTGTTCGGCGCCGCCGAGGAGCAGGTGCGGGCGTGGACGGCGTCGGGGACCTACGTCACCGGGCCGCAGGTCGTCGCCGCGGGGTTGGCGGAGTTGCTCGAGCTGTGACGGCCCCTTTGTGGTGTTTCGCTTGCGGTGGGTAGCGGGCGGGATTAGCATGACCCGTGGGGAGTCGGTCGAGGCCGAGCAAAGCCCATAGTCAGCCGGTGGTGGGGCGGTTAAGTTCAACGGGATTCCACCGGGGTGCCCCGCCGTAGGCCCCCGCGGCAAGGTGCGGCTGTTGCCGGCGGGGCACGCCGGATAGAATCCTCAACGTTCGGCAGCGCGAAGGCAGAAAACCAAGGGGGACGCAGTTCATTTTTCCGCCAAGCCAATCCTGTACGAGCGAACTCGATCATGCTTCAACGGGTCTATATTGAAACCACCTTCGTCAGCTATTTGACGGCTCGTTCCAGCCGTGATGTTGTGATCGCGGGGCATCAGCAAAGTACGCAGGAATGGTGGGAACAATCTCGCGCGGACTTTGAACTCTGCACGTCGCAACTGGTCCTCCAAGAAGCGGGGGCCGGCGACCCAAAAGCGGCTCAAGAGCGACTGGTGCTTCTGAAAGCTATGGTTTTGTTGGACACGACGGAAGAAGCCGTGATTCTGGCAAGCGAGCTTGTTCGGTCAAGGGCGTTGCCTGAAAAGGCAGCGGACGATGCCTTGCACATCGCCATCGCGGCTCAGCAAAAGATTCCCTTTCTTTTGACCTGGAATTGCCGGCACATGGCCAATGCGATGATGCGACCTGCGATCGAAGCAGTGTGTGCCAGCAAGGGATACAAGGTGCCGATCATTTGCACCCCCGAAGAACTGAGGAAGGTGATCCCATGAATGATCCGATCGTAGACGAAGTTCGCCGCATTCGGGCGGAGCATGCCGCACGATTCAATTATGATCTGTGGGCGATTTACCGAGACATCAAGCAGCAACAAGAACGCAGTGGTCTCAAGTTCGTTTCGTTTGCTGACGAACCGAGCGTCGCTAAGTCAGAGGTTGGGGTTGAGCCGAACCAGGCGCTGCAGCCGACCGGGCCGGCCCCAACGGCAGGAAAAGGAAACATCGCAGATAATGGCGCCTAACGAACGGACGCTGTTGACCGGGCCGGCATTCGCTCATTCCCTGGTGCGATGTCCAACCAGCCGGCCCGGCAACGGATCCGGGCGTTCGCCGCCGCTACGCCTGTGGAAGATAGGCTTACTACAAAAAGGTGCAACCATGAAACCGGGCGTATGTCCCACGGGGCTTGTGCTGCTCGTGGCCGTGTCTCTTGGTTGCGGAGGTGGCCAGACTTCCCACGATCCATCGAGCCAAGAGAATCCCTCTTCGACTGCATCGTCGAGCGCAAAGGTCGGCGACGACAAGCCAACTTCGGCTCAGACGGGCAGTGACGCCCAGAAGAAACCAGGCCCGCCACCCGAAGCCGCCACTGCCCCCTATGACAGCGCCACCCGCGGAGCGCTGCAGGTCAAGGGTGATGCGACCGGGGACTGGTTTGTTGTCTACCAGGATGGTAAGCGAGTTGCCCTACCTGGCCTCAGTGTTCCGCCGACGCTGAATACAGTCGTTGAACTCGTCCCCGGCACCTATGAGGTCCTCGTCAACAAGACGAAACGCATGGTGACGATTCGCGCGGGAGAAAAGGCGGTCCTGCTAACCGGCACCTTGGTCGTCGAAGGGGAGGGCAATTGGTACACCCCATACCAAGGGGACGAAGCGAAGCTCGCAAGAGGGCAGCCCAAAATGAACAGCGCGATCGCCCTTTTCCCGGGGACGTACACCGTCTGGGTTCGGGTGCGCCTTGATCAGTCTGAAAAACTGACGGACAGCGCTCAGGTCTTGCCAGGTGAAAAGACGGTTTTGAAACGGTAGTTAGGAAGCGAAAAAGGGATATTCATCATTTCTGAAATGATGAATATCCCTTTTTCGCTTCCGCGGGTGGTGGGGCGGGATCCGCCGCTTCCCTGGCAATTTGAGCCCCAAGGAGATCGCGATGCGCCGAGACACTACATGCGCCCTCCTGGCCGCCGGTATCGTCCTCGCACTGGGGGTCGCCCCGGCCCTGGCCGCGGAGGACTGGGCCGACCCGAACCTCAAAGTCACCGACGGCCTGGAGGTCTGGCTGGACGCCGCCCGGCAGAACGCCGGGCGCCGCGCCGCCAAGATGCCGGAGGTCGTCAACGGCCAGGCGCTCGACGTCTGGCTCGACGCTTCCGGGCGGCGCCGCCACCTGACCCAGAAGGATGCCGCCCGACCCTTCTTCCACTCGGCCGACGGCCACACCGCGGTGCGCTTCGACGGCGAGCGCCAGTGCCTGCTCCGGTCGGGGATGGACCGCGCCTACCAGGCCGTGACGATCTTCGTGGTCGCCGCCCCGTTTGCCAACCCCGGCGAATTCCGCGCCTTGCTGGCGCTAAACCAGGCCGGCAAGAACGACTACGTCAGTGGACTGACCATCGACCAGGGCCCGGGGGCCTCGCCGCGCTTCCAGTCGCTCAACGTCGAGGGGGCCGGCTTCGGCGGTGCCGTCAACCTGCTGCGCGAGGGCAGTGACTTCGGCACGGTGCAGCGCCTGTGCGTCACCTCGGCGGCCGGCAGCGGCGGCACCCGGCTGTACGTCAACGGCAAGCTCGCCGGCCAGCGCGACCGCACCGACTCGACCTTGCAGATGGACCAGCTCACCGTCGGCGCCCGTTTCTACACCAACGGCGGGCCGCCCCAGGTGCGCGGCTTCCTCGAAGGCGACCTTCTCGAAGTCCTCATCTACGACCGCGTATTGACCGATGCCGAGCGCGCCGCCGTGGAGAAGTACCTGGCCGCCAAGCACGGCGACAACCGCAAGGTCGCCATCCCGCGCCGGCCGGGCGCCGGCAAGCCGCTGGTGAGCGTGGCCCACCCGCCGCCGGTGCAGGTCCTGGTTCCGGGCTTCACCGTCAAGCAGCTCCCCGTCGATCTGACGAATATCAACAACGTCCAGTACCGGGCCGACGGCAAGCTGGTGGCCCTGGCCTACGACGGCAACGTCTACCTCCTCTCCGACAGCGACGGCGACGGCCTGGAAGACAAGGTCGAGCTGTTTTGGGACAACAAGGGCCGACTCCGTGCCCCCATCGGCATGGCCCTGACGCCGCCGAAGTACAAACACGGCAACGGCCTGTTCGTCGCGTCCAAGGGGAAGTGCTCGCTGATCGTGGACAGCAAGGGCGGCGACCGGGCGGACAAAGAAATTGTCGTCGCCGACGGCTGGCAGGAGATCGGGCACGGCGTCGATGCCCTGGGCGTCGCCTTTGACCCGCGCGACGGCAGCGTCTGCTTCGGCCTGGGCACTACAGATTACACCAACGCTTACCAGGTTGACCGGGAGGGCAAGGCCCACTACCGCCTCGACGGCGAGCGCGGCACCATCCTGCGCGTCGCGGCCGATTTCAAGAGTCGTGAGATCGTTTGCACCGGCATTCGCTTCCCGGTCGGCATCCGCTTCAACAAGGCCGGCGACCTGTTCTGCACCGACCAGGAGGGGGCCACCTGGCTGCCCAACGGCAACCCGCTGGACGAATTGCTGCACGTCGAGAAGGGGCGGCACTACGGCTTCCCGCCGCGCCACCCTCGGCACCTGCCCAACGTCATCGACGAGCCGAGCGCGTTCGACTACGGCCCGCAGCACCAGTCCACCTGCGGCCTCAACTTCAACGAGCCGGTCAACGGCGGCCCCGTCTTCGGCCCGGCGTGGTGGCAATCGGACGTCTTCGTGACCGGCTACTCGCGCGGCAAGCTCTATCGCACCAAGCTGGTCAAGACCCCGGCCGGCTACGTCGCCCAGAACCAGCTGCTCGCCGCCCTGAACATGCTGGCGGTCGATGCCTGCGTCTCGCCGAAGGGAGACCTCGTCGTCGCGGTCCACGGCGGCGGGCCCGACTGGGGCAGCGGACCCGACGGCAAGGGCAAGCTGTACAAGCTCACCTACACCGGCAAGGACCTGCCGCAACCGGTGCTGGCCTGGCCGCAGGGGCCGCGCGAGGTGCGCATCGCCTTTGACCGGCCACTCGCCCCGGAACAGCTACGCAACCTCACCGGCAAGGTGATGATCGAACAGGGCAAGTACGTTTCGGCCGGCGACCGCTTCGAGCTGCATCGGCCCGGCTACCAGGCCGTGCAGGATCAGCTGCGGGCGCCGCGCTTCGACCTGCCGGTCGTCGGCGTGCAGGTGACGAAGGACCGGCGCACCTTGATCCTGCAAACGGCGCCGCAGTCGGAGGCGGCCGGCTACGCCGTGACGCTGCCCGGCCTGGGTCGGCCTGCCGCCGCGGACGACAAGAAGAAGGAACTGCCGCAGGTGCCCGAGACCGATCTGCGCTACGACCTGTGCGGCGTCGAAGCCTCCTGGCGCGCCCGAACCGGCGAGGCGGCCTGGTCCGGTTGGCTGCCGCACCTCGATCTGGACGTCGCCGGACAACTGACCGCCGGAAGCGCCCTCCACGAGGACTTGTGGCGCCACGTCAAGCAACCCGGGACACTGACCCTGCGCACGAAGCTGAACCTGTGGGACATGCTGCGGCCCGCGGTGCAGCCCGGATCGAAGATCGATTATCAATGGCCCGCCGAGGAGGTCACGGTCGTTTTCCGCTCCGCCACGGCGTTTGAAGTGAAGGGTCCCGGCAAGGCGACGCCGGAGACCGACAAGGACGGCCGCCGGGTCCTCCGCGTCACGGTCAAGGCCGCTCCCGACGCCCCCGTGCCGTTCGAGGTGATCCTGCCGACCGGCGACGGCGCCGTGGGGCTGGGCGTGTCGTACCACACCAACGAAGACTCCCGGCCGCGCGCCCTGCCGCTGCACCGCTTCCTGCTCCCCTGGGCCGCGCTGACGAAGGACGCCGCGCCGTCGCTGGCAGAGCGCGACGTCCCCGAGCTGAAGGGCGGCAACTGGGAGCGCGGCCGCCGCCTCTTCTTCAGCGAGCAGGCGGCTTGCTCCAGGTGCCATGCCGTCGCCGGCGAGGGCGGTACGATCGGGCCGGACCTGTCGAACCTGCCGCAGCGCGACTACGCCTCGGTGCTGCGCGACGTGGCCGAGCCGAGCTTCGCCATCAACCCGGATTACATCGCCCACGTCGTCTCCCTGAAAGACGGCCGCGTGCTGACCGGCACCGTCTGCACCGACGGCGACCGGCTCCACGTCGGCGACACCCAGGGGAAGGTCACCACCGTCCGCCGCGACCAGGTCGAGAGTATGCAGACCTCCCCCGTCTCCATCATGCCGGAGGGCCTGCCGAAGCAGCTCGGTCCCGAGAAGATGAAGGACCTGCTGACCTTTCTGCTGGCCGAGCCGCCGCGGATGCCGGACTACGGCCCCGGCACCCCGCCGCCGCCCCGCGACAGGAAGGAAGTGACGGCGGTCCTCGCCGGGGCGCCCGATCCGCCGGCGAAGACGCGGCCGATCCACGTCGTCCTGATCGCCGGCAAGAAGGACCACGGCCCCGGCGAGCACGACTACCCCGCCTGGCTGAAGGTGTGGCCGAGGCTGCTGGCGATGGCCGACGGCGTCCGGGTGACCACCGCGCTGGACTGGCCGGCCGCGGATGACATCAAGACGGCCGACGTCATGGTCTTCTATCAGCAGGGGAAGTGGACGGCGGAACGGGCGAAGGACGTCGATGCCTACCTGGCGCGCGGCGGCGGGTTGGTGTACCTCCACTACGCCGTTGACGGCGGTGCCGACGCGCCGGGGTTCGCGCAGCGGATCGGCCTGGCGTGGCGCGGAGGCGAGTCGAAGTTCCGGCACGGCCCGCTCGACCTCGGCTTCGAGGGCGGCAGCCGCCACCCGATCGCGCGCCACTTCGACAAGCTTCACCTGCACGACGAGAGTTACTGGAACCTCACCGGCGATGCGAAGAAGATCACCCTGCTGGCCGGCGGCGTCGAGGATGGGCAAGCGCAGCCGCTCTTCTGGACCCTGGAGCCGAGCAAGGGGCGCGTCTTCGTGTCGATTCCAGGTCACTTCGCCTGGACCTTCGACGACCCGCTCTATCGCGTGCTGCTGCTGCGCGGCATCGCCTGGGCGGCGCGGGAGCCGGTCGATCGCTTCAACAGCCTGGTGACGCCCGGGGCCCGGATCAAGTAGATTCATCGTTTCGCGAAACGATGAATCGACCGGCGCGTGTATTGCCCCTCTGCGCGAGGGCGGGTAAGCTGAGCTGGACTGCTCCGAATCGGTCCTCGGTCGCGCAAGTTCGGCTGCGTACGGCGTTTCCCTTACATCGATCGTCCTTATCCGAGCGGTTCGGCCCACCAAGAGAGTCTCCCATGACCCGGCGCTTGCGCGGCATCCTGAAGACCGGGGCGATGGTGATTGCCCTGGCGTTGCCGTTTCTGCTGCCGGCACAAGCACTTGCGGAAACGATCGTCATCGTCAACGACACCAAGGGCACCGTGGTCGTCCAGGTGGCCACCGTCATCCGTGGGGCCGTCCGCCGCGGCGCCCCCACCACCCTGGGGCCCGGTGAAAAGACGTCCATCACTGTCCTGGGCAACAAACTGGTGAACGTCTACGACGCCCGTTTCCCCAACAAGATGCTCTTCCAGGGGACCATCACGGCGTCCAAGGACGACGGCATCTACGCCATCAAGCAGCCCGACCCGCGCCTGCCCAAGGTCGAGGTGGACATGGTCAAGTCGGGTAAGATGATGCCGCGCTGATCTCGCGGTCTGCGCCTCGTCGCACCTTTCTCCTTCCCCCTCCTGCGCAGGCACAGTACATTGATCGGGTGTCCCGCCCGAGCCGACCGCCTGCGAGACCCCATGAAACTCGATCTCTCCCCGCCCGTCCTGCAGCGGCCCACGCGCGTGCGCTTCGGCGTGCTCGGCTTCGCCTGCGCCCTGTCGATGGTCACGTATCTGGACCGGGTCTGCGTGGCCTCAGCGGCTCCGCACATCGTCAAGGCCCTCGGCTTGAACGCCGTGGAAGACTTGAGCCTCGCCTTCACCGCTTTCGCGTTCGCCTACGCCACCTTCGAGATTCCCACCGGCTGGCTCGGTGACGTCTTCGGACCGCGCACCACGCTCATCCGCATCGTCCTCTGGTGGTCCTTGTTCACCGCCGTGACCGGGTTCGTCGGCATGACTCTCCCCGGCGGCATCGTCCTTGGCCTCACCGCCCTGGTCGTGATCCGCTTCCTGTTCGGCATCGGCGAGGCCGGCGCCTACCCAAACATCACGCGCGCGCTCCATAACTGGTTCCCGTTCCAGGAGCGCGGCGTGGCCCAGGGGGCCGTCTGGTTCGCGGGACGCTTGATGGGCGGATTGACGCCGCTCGTCTTGCTCGTGCTGATCGAAGGGCTACCGCGGACGATGATCGACCCGGGCGCGGCGTCGGCCGACTTCCTGGTCACGCCGATCCTCGACTGGCGGCAGGCGTTCTGGGCGTTCGGGGCGATCGGGACGGTCTGGTGTCTCCTGTTCGCCCTGTGGTTCCGCAACCGCCCGGAGGAAAAGGCGACGGTCAACGCGGCCGAGCTGGCGCTCATCGGCGAGCACAAGCACGCTGAGGCGGGCGCACACGGCGGCGTCCCCTGGCGCAAGTTGATCACCAGCCGCAACCTCTGGGCGCTGTGCCTGATGTACTTCTGCGCTTCCTACGGTTGGTACTTCAACATCACCTACCTGCCGAGTTTCCTCGAAGAGCAGTATGGCGTGGAGAAGACGAGCCTGGTCGGGGCCCTGTACAAGGGAGGCCCCCTTTGGGTGGGGGCGATGGCCTGCCTGACCGGTGGCTTCCTCACCGACCGGTTCATCCGCCGCACCGGCAATCGGAAGTGGGGCCGGCGCCTGTTCGGCCTGTTCGGGCACGGCTTGTGCGGGTTGTGTTACCTCGCCTGCCTTTTCGCGCCGAGCGTCTTCTGGTTCTTCGCCGCGATCTCGATGGCCGCCTTCTTCAACGACATGACGATGGGATCGGCCTGGGCAACCTGCCAGGACATCGGCCGCCGCTACGCCGCCATCGTCGCCGGCTGTATGAACACGGTGGGCAACCTGGGGGGCGCCGCGGCGGGCTCGCTAACGGGGTTGATTCTGAAAATGTCGCTGGCCTCCCACGTCGCCGCAGACGGGCTCAACCCGGAAAAGCTCACCGGGGCGGAGAAGGCGGCCGGCCACGTCCTTGGCTATCAGATCAACTTCGTGACCTTTGCCGCGGTCTACGCCGTCGCGGTCGTGTTGTGGCTCTGGATCGACCCGACCCGTCCGGTCGCTCCCGACAGCAAGCCGCCGCCCGTCGCGTGACGTGGCTCGCCCGGCGGCCCGCGGCTAGAATGTGTTTAGCCGCGGTTCGCAGAACCGCGCGGTTCTGCGAAC
>DATFNV010000663.1:0-20970 GCA_035266225.1 Gemmataceae bacterium | reverse complement strand
GACTTCCGGCAGGCGCTGGCGGCCGGGGCGGCCGGGCCGTCCACCTGGTTCTCCGGCGGCTGGTGGCTGGCCGGGCCGTTCCACGACGGAGCCGAGGAGCCGGACGCGCAGCCCGACCCGCTCCGGCCGCTCCCGCCGCTGCCGGACGGCCGCGACCGCGCCTGGCTGCCGGCCGCGACGACCGCCGATGGCTGCCTGGACCTGCGGGGCTGCCTGCCGCCCGGCGAGGGCTGTGGCTACGCCGTGTCCCGGGTCTGGTCGCCGGCCGAGCAGCAGGTCACCGCCCGGCTGGAGGCGTCCGGGGCGGTCCGGTTCTGGCTGAACGGCCGGCTGATTCACGAGACGGCCCAGAGCCATTCCCCCGGCCAGTCGAACGAGATTGGCCTGGTCCTGCCGGCCGGGTGGTCTACCCTGGCCTTCCGGGTCGCCGCGGGCGGGACGGGTCACGGGTTGCGGGTGTGGTTGTCCGGCGAGTCGGAGCGGGCCTGGGAGCGACTCCGGGACCTGCTGGCGCACGAACGCTGGCAGGAGGCCGAGGCCGCACTGGGCCAGGCGGCCAGGGAACACCCGGAGGTGGCCGCCTGGCTGAACGAGAGCGCGGGCCGGGCCGCCCAGTGCCAAGCAGTTCGGCTCCGCGGCCCGGGCCAGCGAGAGGCCGCCCGACTGGCTCGCGCCTGCTTCGGCCGCCTATCCGCGGCCCGGCCGGACGACCCCGAAGCCGCCGGCCGGCTCGCTGACCTCCTGTGGGACGAGTTACGGGACGGGTCGTGGACCGTGCTGCGGCCGGTGCAAGCGACCTCGGCGGGGAAAGCCACGCTGACGACGTTGCCGGACCATGCGGTGCAAGCGTCCGGCGAGAACCCGCCGACCGACACCTACACCGTGGTGGCGGCGACCGAGCGCACCGGGATCACGGCCGTCCGCCTGGAGGTTCTCCCCGACGCGGCTTTGCCCGGGAACGGCCCGGGCCGGGCCGTCAACGGTAATCTTACGCTCAGCGAGTTCAAGCTCACGCTCGCTCCGGAGAACAACCCGAGCGCGGTCAAGCCGGTGGTCTTCAAGCGGGCCGGGGCCGACTTCACGCAGGAGGGGTACCCCGTGGCGAGCACCATCGACGGCAGCCGCGACAAGGGCTGGGCGATCTGGCCGGCGTTCGGCCAGCTGCACGTCGCGACCTTCGAGACCAGCGAGGCGCTCGACTGCCCGCCGGGCACCCGGCTGACGTTCACGCTGGAGCAGCGCTTTGGGTCGTCCCACAACATCGGCAAGTTCCGGCTGTCGGCGACGACGTCTCCGTACCCGGTACTGGCGCAGCTCTGGCAGGCGCGGGCCGGCAAGGCATCGGCCGGCGGCTGGACGCGCCTGGGGGCCGCCCACGTCTTTCGAGGCGAGTGGGCCGCCGCACGCGACGCCCTGCGGAAGGCCAGCGACGGTCCGGACGGGGGCACAGCCGACGACGAACTTCTGCTGTCTCTGGCCTGCGATCACCTCGATCGGCCCGACGAGTCCCGCCGGGCGTTCGTGCGGGCCGTGGAGCGGATGCGCTGGGCCGTGGCCGACGAGGGGCTTCTGGAGATGGCGATCGGCGCCGCCTCCGGCCGGATTGCCCGGGACCCGGGCGACGCGCTGGCATGGGTGCAGCGGGCGAGCTGGAATGCCGCGACGGGCCGCACGGCTCAGGCCGCCGCCGACCGTGGGGCGGCGGAGCGGGCCGCCGGGTCAAACGAGCCCTCGAAGTAGCGGAGGCGAGATCGCGCTGGGCGAGTTTCGCCAGGGCCGCGTCCCGAGCGAGGAGATCCTCGTCCGGTTCGTCATTTCGGGGAAAGTTCAAGCGGCCCCTTGAGGGCCACGGGGAACACGCCCCAGGTCACCTGGTACGACGCTTCGAGCGGGCACGCGACGTAGTGATCCGGCGTGAGGAAGATCGGCATGTCCGGAAGCCGGTCGCCGACCGCCACGTTCTCGACGTAGGCGACTTTCTCTGAACCGGCGGCATACGCCGCGAGGGTCAACGGCTTGTCCGGCGGCAGTTCAAACGGCTCTTCCTTGAACTGGTCCCAGATCGCCTTGTGGATGCCGTGCGGGTCGCGGACCGACGGCGGAAACAGATCGACGACCAACAGGTTGATATCCCGGGTCAGGGCGCCGACCGCGTGCCGGATGATGGCGTCGAGCCGATACGGGGTTTCTTTATCCTGGCGGGTCACCCAGAACACCGCGGCGACAGGTTGGTGGAGGTCGTCCAGGATGGTGACCATCTTGCAGGCGTACTGCCGCCGGTCATCACGGAAGTGGAACCGAGTTCGCGGAGGCTGTTCGGTTGAGTCCGGCAAGTTCTCATCCCAGTTGCGGCGGACGAATGATCCAGCGGGTTCCGAGAGAGGACAGAACTCGGCCGGTGGGCGAAGCTCGAGGGTTTCGGTCATTGCGTAGATCGAGTGGGGCAGAACCCCGTGGTTCAATCGCTCACTCAACCGGCATGACCAGTCGAGTTGGAAGGAGTGGTACGCGGCATCGCTCGCGCGGGTCCAATCGTGAATCGGCATGGTGAGCCTCCGACAGCATTGTACCCGATTGTTGAACCAGTTCGAGGTTACTTCTTCTCCAGCGGCCTCGGGGCGGGTTCCGGGCACTTCGCCCGCTCAGCTTGCCACTTCGTCACCTCGTCCTTCTTACCCATCGCCTCATCAAGCTGCACCAACCGCTCCAGGGCATTGCTGAGGCGGCTTTGGCCTGGCAGCGGAATCTTCGCGGCGCGCTGCTTCATGCTGCCGAAGCCTGCCAGGCCGTGAATCCATCGACATTCCGGCCTTGAGCGGATAATCTGGAGGACGGAGGACCACCGCCATGCTCACCTTCCCGCTGCACAACGCCGCCCTGGACCTCAAGGGCAAACCCCCCGAGCAACTGCCCCACGGCCTGCTGACCATCCCGCCCGAGGTGCGGGCGCTGGTCGAGATGCAGCGCTCGAATTTCCGGCCCGAGGTGTTCGAGGCTAACAAGCAGACGTTCCTCAACGAGGACACCGTGGGCTGGTACTTCCAGCACCTCTACCAGGAGGTGCTCTACCGCCCGACGCCGGAAGGCCCGGAGGTGATCGCGGTGGGCTTCGAGGAGGTCTTCGCGCTCCGCAAGACGATGCCCGTCGAGGAGCAGCGAAAGCTCAGGCATTACGCGGGGAATTGACCGGCATGAGCAGACTCGTCATTCCCGTGATCGGTCAGACGCTGTACACCACGGGCGACGTCAGACTGCGGGCCGAGGTGACTCTCGGCCTCAAGGATAACGCCGGCAACTTCAGCAACTGGGATTTCCGGATCGACTCCGCCACCGACGTGACGACCTTCCCCGCGTTCAACGCCCGACAGTTCAACCTGCCGATGCCGGTCAACCCCTCGCGGATCCGGCACGACCCGACCGGCCTCGAAGTTCGCTCCGGACTGCTGCGATTTCAGATCGACGGGATGGACCAGACCGAATACGTCGTGTCGTGCTTCTTCCTGGGCAACCCTGCCGTGGCACCGAACCCAGCCATGCCGGCGTTCCTGCCGCGAGCACTTCTCCAGCCGCTCGCACTCCTCGACCACCTCAAGTTCACGATGGAGAAGGATCCGGCGTCGATCGGGGCGTCGCACGGCGAGGTGATCATCGAGAAGAGGTAGGGGCTGATGGCGAGGGGAGAAAAGGGGGGGGGAAAAGGGGTAGAAAATGGGACAGCGTGAATAATTCCACAACGGCATGTGAAAAAGTTCGCCGTCCCCTTTTTTCTCTCTCTCCGACTTCGTAGATCTGCACAATATTTTGATGGGCGAGGCGCCCCACCGCCTCGGCCTCGGTGCGGAATCGCGCCAGCTCCGCCTCGTCGGCGTAGCTGCCGTCGCGGATCATCTTGAGCGCGACGGTGCGCTTGAGGGCGAGGTGCGTGGCCTTGTAGACGATGCCCATGCCGCCGCGGCCCAGCTCGCCAAGCACCTCGTAGCCGGGGACATGGACGACGGCCCGGAGAGCGGAGGAGGGACGTTCGCGCGCCGCTTCGAGTTCCTCCGGCCGGGCGACAGGCGTGGGCGTCGTCGAGCCATCGACGGTCCCTTCCGCGTCGATGGGACGAGGGACGGCCTGGGTCGCCTTAGACGGCGGGGCGGCCGCTTCGGCGCAGCGCAGGGGCAGGGTCTGCGGCAGGTCGTCGGGGGTCGGGCGGTTCATGGCGCCTCCGGGAAGGATCATCCTGTTCGCGCCAGCCCCTCCTACGTTGGCCGAGGGCAGCGCGGCAGGTTAACAGTCCTGCGCTACGAGAGGAAGGGCCAGGAAGCCAAAGCACCACGAAACACACGAAACACACGAAAAGGAAGCAGAAGCAGAGAACCCGAGGCCGCGAAGGCGCAGATACATCCTACTGTGGCTGTCTCCGCCTTATTTCGTGTTTTTCGTGTGTTTCGTGGTGATTGCTCTTCTCTCCCAGCGCCTCGTAGCGCTGGACTGCTAAAGCTCCCAGCACTTGCGGATCAGTTTCAGCTTGCGCTCCACGGTAGACTCCGAGCGGCCGAGCCGGACCGCGACCTCGGCGTTGCTGAAGCCTTCCATCTTCCACAGCGCCACCCGCCGCAGGTCGTCGTCGAGCCGGGCCAGCAGCCGGCCGCACTCCTCGGCCAAGATGGCGGCCTCCTCCGGCGTCGGCCCGCGCGCCGCCAGGCTGTCCAGCACATCACTCACGCTGCCGTTGGGCGCCCGGTCGGCGGCCCGTTGCACGCGCGCCCCGCCGCGCTTCTGCCGGCCCTGGCGCCGGGCCAGGTCGATCGCCTTGCGTGCCGTCAGCATGATGAGCACCTGCCACAGGTCGTGGCGGTCGTCCAGGCGCGGGAACCGCCCGGCCTCGACGCCGCGGCAAAAGCTGTCCAGGGCACTGAGGGCCACGTCCTCCTCATCAGCGCTGGCGCGCGCCCCCTCACGCAGCCGGCCCCGCGCCATGGTCACCAGCCGTGGGAAATAGGTCTGCCACAGCGGCTCCAGCGCCGCGGCGTCCCCGGCCCTTAGCCGCCCAAGCCAGGCCGTGATGTCGTCCGACGGTGGCATGACGGGCACCGCTTGCAACTGGAGGACAGAAAATCGTGTACGCGGTGAGGGGCCGGCCGCGCGTTTGTCGAGGGCAGTTATACGGCCGCGGTGTTCGTGTGCCAGGGACGTCGCCGTTGAGCGACGCTTCGCAAACGCGTTCGGCGGTGTACGCTTTTGCACCGCGATCGTGTGGGACGCGCAGACGGGCCAGGCGGGTGGTATACTCACCGTTTACCTCCCTGGTTGCAGATAGGATCCGGCGAATCAACAGGTTAGACGAACCTGGAGGTCAAAGATCCCGGAACCCACGCAAGGAGTCTGGGAGAAGAGCTATCGATCCTTCAGGGGGAGGCGGATGAGTGACGTCACAGGCCTGCTCGCCGCCATCGAGCAAGGCGACCCATCCGCCGCGGAGCAATTGTTGCCCCTGATCTACCACGAGCTGCGCCAACTCGCGGCCCAGAAGCTCGCTCACGAACAACCCGGACAGACGTTACAGCCCACGGCGTTGGTCCACGAGGCGTACTTGCGGTTGCTCGGTGATGGCGAGGCGCGACGCTGGGACCAGCGCGGACATTTCTTTGCGGCGGCTGCCACCGCCATGCGGCGCATCCTGATCGAACGCGCCCGCCACAAGCGACGCCTGGTCCACGGCGGCGGCCGACGGCGGCAAGAGCTGCACCCGGACCTCGCTGCCGCACCCGAGACGGACGAGGAGCTGCTCGCCCTGGACGCGGCCCTGGTCAAGCTCGCCGAACTCGATCCGGTCAAGGCGCGGCTGGTCGAGCTGCGCTACTTCGCCGGGCTGACGGGGGACCAAGCGGCCGAAATCCTCGGCATTTCCCCCAGCACGGCGGATCGTCACTGGGTTTATGCGCGCGCCTGGCTGCGGCGCGAAGTGCAAGGCGGCCAGGCTGGCTAAGAGTCTGGTGCGAAAGCCGCTTGCGGCTTCGCAATCTTTCCTGCGAAGCCGCAAGCGGCAAGGCTGGCGCTTCGGGCTTGTGTCCCCGCATCGCTCGGGTGTTTTTTCCGTCAGCTCCACAAGTTTTGTTGAAATTCGTGGTGCTGCGGTCGCCGTTCCGTCGCATTAGTGAGTGGAACCACGCCGCGCTTGCCGGAGGACCGCCATGACCGAAGAAACCCTGTTCCACGAAGCGTTGGCCAAACCGCCTGCCGAGCGCGCCGCTTTTCTGGGGCAGGCCTGCGCCGGGCAGCCGCAGCTCCGCGCCGCCGTCGAGGCGCTGCTGGCCGCCCACGAGGCGTCCGGCAGCTTGCTGGACCGGCCCCCGGTTGAGTTGGCTCGGACCGTGGATTCCGACCCTGCGCAACCTGAGCCAGCGCCGCCCCACCTCGCCCCAACTGGCGACCACTGCCCGAAGGTCGAGCCAGGCGCCGTCATCGCCGGCCGCTACACGCTGCAAGAGAAGATCGGCGAAGGCGGCATGGGCGAGGTCTGGGTCGCCAAGCAGACCGAGCCCGTCAAACGCAAAGTCGCCCTCAAGCTCATCAAGACCGGCATGGATTCCAAAGCCGTGCTGCAACGCTTCGAGCAGGAGCGGCAGGCGCTGGCGATGATGGACCACCCCAACATCGCCCGCGTTCTCGACGGCGGCCTCACGCCGACGGGCCAGCCGTTCTTCGTCATGGAGTTGGTCAACGGGCTAGCGCTGACGAAGTTCTGCGACGAGGCCAGGCTGACGACCAAGGAGCGGCTGGAGCTCTTCGTCCCCATCTGCCAGCCGGTGCAGCACGCCCACCAGAAGGGCATCGTCCACCGCGATCTCAAGCCGGCCAACATCCTGGTCACGCTCATCGACGGCCGCGGCGTTCCCAAGGTCATCGACTTCGGCGTGGCCAAGGCGACCGCCGGCAAGCTGACCGACGAGTCGCTGTCCACGCAGTTCGGGGCGGTGGTCGGGACGCTGGAGTACATGAGCCCGGAACAGGCCGGCTTTTCCGGCGAGGACATTGACACCCGGGCCGACGTCTACTCGCTGGGCGTGATCCTCTATGAACTCTTGACGGGGTTACGGCCAATCGACGCGCGGCGCCTGCGGAAGGCGGCGCTGGCGGAGATGATCCACATCATCCAGGAGGAGGAGCCGTCGAAGCCCTCGACGCGGCTCTCCACGGATGAGTCGCTGGCGTCACTGGCCGCGCTACGGCAGACCGAGCCCCGGAAGTTGATGGCGCTGTTGCGCGGCGAGCTGGATTGCGTGGTGATGAAGTGCCTGGAGAAGCAGCGCGAGCGGCGTTACGAGACGGCCAACGCGTTATGCCGCGACGTGCAACGCTACCTGGCCGATGAGCTGGTGGAGGCGCGACCGCCCAGCGCCGGCTATCGCCTGAGCAAGTTCCTCAAGCGCTACAAGGGGCCGGTGCTCGCCGCGGCGGTGGTGCTGCTGGCCCTGGTGGCCGGCATCGCCGGGACGACCATCGGCCTGGTCCGGGCCGAGCAGCGCCGGCACGAGGCCGAGCAGGCGAAGGAGGACGCGGTCAAGGCGGCCGCGGCCGAGACGGCGGCGCTGGAGCAAACCCGGCGGCGGCTGGGGCAGATCGAGAAGGGGGTCGATCTGCTGGCCTCGCTGTTGACGGGCATCAACCCGCGGAACGAGGAGAAGGGTGGCCCGACGCTGTACGAGCAGCTGCGCGAGCGGGCGAGCAAGGCGGCGGACCAGCTCGACGCGGAGTCCGTCGGCGATGCCCAGGCCATGGCCGGGTTGCAGACGGTCCTCGGGGACACGTTGCGGGAACTGGGCGACTTCCCCAAGGCGATCGCGGTCCTGGAGAAGGCCCATGCCACCCGGGAGCGCGAGCTGGGCGAGGACCACCCCGACACCCTGACCTCCCGCAACACCCTGGCCACGGCCTACGCGGCCGCCGGGAAGCTCGACCTGGCCATCCCGCTGTTCCAGCGCACCCTCAAGGCCCGCGCGGCCAAGCTGGGCGACGACCACCCCGTCACCCTGGACTCCCGCAACAACCTGGCCGAAGCCTACCTACGCGCCGGGAAGTCGGACCTGGCCATCCCACTGTTCGAGCGCACCCTCAAGGCATTCGAGGCCAAGCTGGGCGACGACCACCCCGACACGCTGCTCTCCCGCAACAACCTGGCCACGGCCTACGCCGCCGCCGGGAAGCTGGAGTTGGCCCTCCCGCTGTTCGAGCGGGCGGCGCTGGGCATCGAGAAGCGGCGCTTCCAGCACGAAAATGCCAGAGGCATCATCTTCAACACAATTAATGCCTACGAGCTGGCAAAGCAGCTCGACAAGGCCGAGGTCTGGCGGGGCAAGTGGCTGGCGGTCGTCCAGCAGCAAACCGGCGGCGCGTCCCCGGCCTATGCCGGCGAACTCGCGGTCCTGGGGTTCAACCTGCTCCGGCAGCAGAAGTGGGCGGCCGCGGAACTCCCACTCCGCGAGTGCCTGGCCATCCGCGCGAAGACCGAGCCGGAGGCGTGGACCACGTTCAACACGAAGTCACTGCTCGGCGGCAGCCTGCTCGGCCAGAAGAAGTACGCCGAGGCCGAGCCGCTGTTGCTGGCCGGCTACGAAGGGATGAAGCAGCGGGAGGAGAAGATCCCGCCGCCAGGCAAAATCCGCCTGCCCGAGGCCGCAGCGCGGCTCGTGCAGCTCTACGAGGCGATGGACAAGAAGGACGAGGCGGCGAAGTGGCGGAAGGAAGTGACCACGCGACTCGCCGAACTCCTGGCCGACGCCCGCCAGATTTTGCCGAAGGACAGCCCGCTCCTGGCCGACATCCTCGCCCAGGTCGGTATGAGGCTGCTACAGGTCAACGCCTGCACCGACGCCGATCCGCTCCTCCGCGAGTGCCTGACCATCCGCGAGAAGAATCAGCCCGACGCCTGGGACACGTTCAACAGCAAATCCATGCTCGGCGGGGCGCTGCTGGGCCAGAAAAAATATGCCGAGGCCGAGCCGCTACTGCTGGCCGGCTACGAGGGGATGAAGCAGCGGGAGAAGACGATCCCGCCCCAGGGGAAAGACCGCTTGCCTGAGGCTGTGGACCGGCTCGTGCAACTGTACGAGGCGATGGACAAGAAGGACGAGGCGGCGAAGTGGCGGAAGGAACAGGAGGCGACCCGAGCGGCCCCGAAGAAGCCGGAGAAGCAGCCATGACCGAAAAAACGCTCTTCCACGAAGCGTTGGCCAAACCACCTGCGGTCCGGCCTCCGACCGGCCAACGGGTTGAGCAAAAGGCCCGCCTGCGGCTCGATGACTCGCCGGCCCCCACTGCGTCGAGGAGATCCTGATGGAGTCCAAAGGATCGGTCACCGGCTGGATCCGCGATCTCACGGCCGGAGAACGCGAGGCCGCGCAGAAACTCTGGGAGCGCTACTTCGAGCGACTCGCGCGCCTGTCGCGTGTCCGGTTGCGTGACGCGCCCCGGCGCTTTGCGGACGAGGAGGACGTGGCCCTGGACGCCTTCGACAGCTTCTGCCGCGGCGTCGAGCTGGGGCGGTTCCCGCTGTTGTCCGACCGGGGGAACCTCTGGCCGTTGCTCGTTCTCATCACCCGCTGTAAGGCCTGCGACCTGGTCGATCATGAGCGCCGCGTCCGGCGCGGTGGCGGCCAGGTTCTCGGCGAGGGAGCGATGGCCGACGGCTTGGACTCGACCGACGAGGTGCGGGGCCTCGAACAGATCATCAGCCGAGAACCAAGCCCGCAATTCGCGGCCCTGCTCGCCGAGCAGTGGCAGCGGCTCCAGCGACAGCTTGCCGACGATCAGCTGCGCGAGATCGCCCATCTGAAATTGGAAGGCTACTCGGAGAAAGAAATCGCGGCGAAGGTTGGCTGTGCGGTCCGAACGGTGCGCCGCCGGGTGCAACTGATCCGAACCCTCTGGGAAGAGGAAGCCGGGGCGATCAGAGATTCGGCATGACGGCTCCGCGGCGGGCACGTTGTGGCACGACCGCACGCACGTTGTGGCCCGGTCTCCTGACGTCGGGAGACCGTGCCACAACCCGGTGTCTCGCCCTCCGTGAAGTGAGGGGCACGGCCGCGGTGGTCGTGTGCCAGTGATGTCGCCGTTTAAATGACAGGGGCAATCCTCCATGACGGCCGAGAACTCCGCCACCCCTGCCGGGAGCGAAACCCTTTGTGCCCTGCCCGAGTCTGTGGGGGCGGCCTCGGCGGCGGCTTCGGACGTGCCGGCCGTGCCCGGCTACGAGATCGTGGGCGAGCTGGGCCGCGGCGGCATGGGCGTCGTCTACAAGGCCCGCCAGGTCGGACTGAACCGCGTCGTTGCCTTGAAGATGATCCTGGCCGGAGGCTACGCCGGGCCCGACGAGCTGGCCCGTTTCCGCGCCGAGTCGGCTGTCATCGCCAGTTTGCAGCACCCCAACATCGTGCAGGTCTACGAGGTCGGCGAGCACCAGCGGCTCCCCTTCTTCTCCCTGGAATTCTGCCCCGGCGGCAGCCTCAAGGGGCGGCTCCAGGGGGCGCCGCTGCCGGCACGCCACGCGGCGGCGCTGGTGGAGGCGCTGGCCGGCGCCGTCCAGGCGGCGCACGCCAAGGGCGTCATCCACCGCGACCTCAACCCGGCCAACGTGCTGCTGACGGAAGGGGGCACGCCGAAGGTCACCGACTTCGGCCTGGCGCGCACGCTGGACGACGCCGGCCGGACGCAGACGGGAGCCATCCTGGGCACGCCGGGCTACATGTCGCCCGAGCAGGCGTCCGGGGACGGCAAGCGCGTCGGCCCGGCGGCCGACGTTTACGCCCTGGGCGCCATCCTGTACGAGTGCCTGACCGGCCGGCCGCCGTTCCGCGCCGCCACGACGATGGAGACACTGGAGCAGGTGCTGCACCAGGAGCCGGCGCGGCCTTCGCTGTTGCAGCCGAGGGTGCCGCGCGATCTGGAGACGGTCTGCCTGAAATGCCTGCACAAGGAGCCGGTCCGGCGCTACCCCAGCGCCGCGGAGCTGGCGGACGATCTGCGGCGCTGGCAGGCCGGCGAGACGATCCGGGCCCGGCGGGTGGGAGCGCTGGAGCACGGCTGGCGCTGGTGCCGTCGTAACCCGGCGCTGGCCGCCTCCCTGCTGGGCGTGGCGCTAGCCCTGTTGCTGGGGACCGTCGTGGCCTGGTGGTTCGCGTTGCAGGCGCAGGAGAAGGCCCACGAGGCCCAGGCCAACGCGCTTCGGGCGGACGAGGAAACCCAGCTGGCCCAGGCCAACGCGCGCCGGGCCAACGTCCGGGCCTACGTCTCGGACCTGCGGCTGATCCAGCGCAACTGGGACAACGCTCTCCCGATTTCGATGTCCGAGCTGCTTGACGAGCAGCGGCCGGAGCGGACGGCGGGCATCGACCTGCGCGGTTTCGAGTGGTACTACTGGTGGCGACTGAGCCATGTCCCCTCCCCCTTCCCGCGGCACAGCGATGCGGTGCTCAGCGTTGCCTTCAGCCCCGACGGCCAGCGCATCGTGTCGGCGGGTGACAACCGCACCGCGATCGTCTGGGATGCGTGGACGGGTCAGAAGCAGTTCACCCTCAAGGGACACACGGGGCGCATCTGGAGCGTGGCCTTCAGCCCCGACGGCCGCCGCATTGTCTCCGCGGGCAACGAGGACCGGACGGCGAAGGTCTGGGACGCGCAGACGGGCCGGGAGCAGCTCACCCTCAAGGGGCACACGGAGAGCGTTCAATGCGTGGCCTTCAGCCCCGACGGCCGCCGCATCGTCTCGGCGGGTGAGGACCGGACGGCGAGGGTCTGGGACGCAAAGACGGGCGAGCAGCTTCTCTCCCTCAACGGGCACGCCGGAGAGGTCCGCTGGGCGGCCTTCAGCCCTGACGGCTGCCTCCTGGCTTCGGCGAGCCGGGACCGGACGGTGAAACTGTGGAACGCGGCGACCGGTCGTGAGCAGCTCACCTTCAAGGGGCACACGGAGAGCGTTCAATGCGTGGCCTTCAGCCCCGACGGCCGCCGTATCGTCTCGACGAGCGATGACCGGACGGTGAAGGTGTGGGACGCGGCGACCGGCCAGGAGCAGCTCAGCCTCAAGGGGCGGTACACGTGGGCGGTTTACTGCGCAGCCTTCAGCCCCGACGGCCGCCGTATCGTCTCAGGGGGCACCGATCGGACAGTGAACGTGTGGGACGCGACGACGGGCCAGGAGCAACTCACCCTCAAGGGCCACACGGCCCCTGTCACCTGTGTGGCCTTCAGCCCGGACGGCAAGCGAATCGTCTCGGGGAGTCACGACCGGACCGTGATCCTGTGGGACGCGCAGGCGAGCCAGGAGGCGCTTAACCTGCTGGGGCACAAGTCGCAGGTCGCCTGTGTGGCGATCAGCCCCGACGGCCAACGACTGGCCAGCGCCGCCGGCGACTGGGGGGTTGGCGGCGCGCCTCGGTACGTCAACGGGGAACTCAGGATCTGGGAGGCCAAGTCGGGCCGTGTGGCCTTCAACCGGGAAGGCCAGGCCAGCGGTGTCACCTGCGTGGCGTTCAGTCCTGATGGCAAGTACCTGGCGTCCGGCAGCGGTGTGTGGGATGAGCAGCAGAAGCAGTACGCCAGCGGCGAAATCCAGCTGCGCGACCCGACGACCGGGGAGGAACGCGCCCGCTACAGCGGCCACGCCAGCAGCGTCCTGTGCCTGGCGTTCAGCCCCGACGGCCGCCTGCTGGCCAGCGCCGGCTTCGACGGGGCCATCAAGGTCTGGGACGTCGAGGCCGCGCGAGAGGCGTTCACTCTGCCCGGACATGCGAAGTGGGTGACCAGCCTGGCCTTCAGCAGCGACGGCCAGCGGCTGGCCAGTGGCGGCTTCGACGAGGTGGTCAAGGTCTGGGACGTCCGGGCCAGGGCGGAGGCCCGCTCCTGGCCGATGGCCGGCATCGTGGCCGGCGTGGCCTTTAACCCCGAGGGCGACAAGCTGGCGGCCTGCGGCTACTACAACAGCGGGGTACAGGTGTGGGAAACGGTGACGGGCCGGCCGGTCCTCACGCTCAAGGGGCACAGCGGCTTCGTCACCGCCGTGGCCTTCAGCCCGGACGGCAAACGGATCGTGACCACCAGCGAGGACAACACGCTGCGGCTGTGGGAGACGGAGGCCGGTCAGGAGGTCCTGACCCTCAAGGGGCACACCAACATTGTCCGCAGCGTGGCGTTTAGCCGCGACGGCAAGCGGATCATCAGCGGCGGCTGGGACAAGACGGTGCGCGTTTGGGACGCCAGCCCGCCCGGGGAGGATCCCCCCGACCCGGTCGCCCGGGAAGCGAGCCGATGACCCCTCTGGCCGTGCCGCACCTCCCCGGAGCACGGTCGCCGCCAGGGATCGGGTCAACGGTGGACACTCCGCCGGCTTGACAGGTCGTCCGGGCGGCACTACGGTACTCGTTGGCGACACCGACCCCGCGGCGGCGCGCCGCGTGTTCAACCTTCCCGAGACGTGAGCCACCTCGGAAAGTGTCAACCTTCGGCTCACCCGATGTCCGCTCGGCCAATCGACGTTTCTCTTGCCCTTCTTTCCCTTCCGGGACTTTCGCGGCCGACCGCGTCCCGGGAACCCAAACCCTCCGAGACTTCAGCCACCTCGGAAGTGTAATGCTCCGGCTGTCCTGATGTTCCGCTGTCAGACGTGTGGGACCGTGGTCCCACCCCGCACCCCGAGCCACCGCGTGGTGGCGCGGTCGCAACCGAGTCGTTACCCACCCCGTCCCCGGGCAAACCGCTTCCTCCGGTGGATCGACGGCAAGCACAAGCAACTCCACACCGACGACCCCGGCGGCGCCGGGAGCGCGATCGTCGAGGAAATCCGCGTGTGTCCCGCGTGTGCGGCGAACCACGCGGCGGCCGACCCTGTCCCTCCTTCGCCGTGACGGAGGAGGCTGCGTGCGGCCTGCTGACCTGTGCGGCACGCGCCGCAGCGTTTACAGTGTGCCGGTGATCGGCCCGGACTGCCGCGCCGGTCGCCGGCCCCTCTCACCCATTCTCCGGCCTGGAGACCATTGCCGATGGAACCTTCCCTCTGTCCCGCCCAGCAACACGCCTTCGACGGCCTGTCCTCGGCCCTGCCGGACGGCCACGTCTTCGTCCTCTCCGGCGACACCGGCATGGGCAAGACGACGGTGCTCCGCGCCCTGCACGCCACGACCGGCGGGGCCTTCCTCAGTATGCGCGACTTCCTCGACGCCATGCGGCCGCGCCACCCGCTCGCCCTGGAAGAGACGTTCGAGCGCCTGGTACACGACGCTCTGGCCGCGCACGACGTCGTCCTGGTGGACGACCTGAATCTGTTCACGGACGTGGACAGCGGCTGCGGAGGCTACCCGCGCCCGGGCTTTCAGCAGGCCCCGCTCACGACCCTGGCCGTCTCCGCGATCGAAGCGGGCAAGCGGCTGATCTTCGCCACCGGCGGACACACGCCGCCCCCGGTCTACCAGCGCAGCCTCGGCTTCCACATCAAGGAGTTCACCGCCGCCGATTACGAGTTCCTCGGCCGCGCCTGCGTCGGCCCGTCGGCCGAAGGGATCGACTTCGCCAAGGTCCACCGCTTCGCCCCCCACCTCAGCGCCCACATTTTCCGGACCCTGGGCGCGAGCCTTCGCCGCCGCGGCCGGATGAGTACGCCGGAGTTCATCGAGTACCTCCGCGCCTACGGCCTGGCCAGCAACGTAGACCTCGAGGAAGTGCAGCGCGTCGAGCTGCGCGACCTCCGGGGAGCCGACGAGGTGATCCGCAGCCTGGAAACCAACATCATTTTGCCGCTGGAGAACGACGAGCTGGCGGCGGAGCTGGGGCTGAAGCCGAAGCGCGGCGTGCTCTTGCTCGGGCCGCCCGGCACCGGCAAGACGACCGTCGGCCGGGCGCTGGCGCACCGGCTGCGGGGCAAGTTCTTCCTGGTGGACGGCACCTTCATCGCCGGCACCAGCCAGTTCTACGGCCGCTTCCACCACGTCTTCGAGGCAGCCAAGGCCAACGCCCCGTCGGTCCTGTTCATCGACGACAGCGACGCCATTTTCGAGAGCGGCGAGGAGCTGGGGTTGTATCGCTACCTGCTGACGATGCTGGACGGGCTGGAGAGCGCCAGCGCCGGGCGGGTGTGCGTCATCATGACTGCGATGGAGGTGGGCCACCTGCCGCCGGCGCTGCTGCGCTCAGGTCGCATTGAGTTGTGGCTCGAGATGCACCTGCCCGACGAGGCGGCGCGAACGGAGATCCTCCGGGCCAACCTCGACGGCCTGCCGGCGGCGTTCGCGGCGGTGGAGCTGCCGCGCCTGGCGGCGGCGACGGCCGGCTTCACCGGGGCCGACCTCAAGCGCCTTACGGAAGACGGCAAGCTGCTGCTGGGCGGCGACCGGGCCCGCGGGCTGCCGCTGCAACCGGCGACCGAGTACTTCCTGCGGGCCGTGGACACGGTCCGCGCCAACAAGGCGCGTTACGCCGAGGCGGAAGCCCGCGCCCGCGGGCAGCGCCCGCTGCGCGGGCCGCAGTACGACCACGTCGGGGCGGAGCTGTTGGCCGCCGCTGAGGCTGCGGGGGACGGCGAGGAGTGATGAAGCAATGACAAACAACCCGTGCCCTGCCTGGTTCTGAGCCGCGCACGGGCACGGGAGTCGCTGAAAAAAAACTAGGCTGGCAAACTTGGGTGGAGAGGAGCGTCTTTCCCGTGTAATTCGCCCGCACCACCGGGAATTGCAAGGATTCGGCCCGAAACGCGGGGAGGGCTTCACGCTCTCCACCCAAGTTTGCCAGCCTAGAAAAAAATCCGTCCGGCCAACCGTGTCGCGGCCCCGGCGAATCGCGATGTGGAAATGGACCGCAATCCGGCAGCTACGGCCCAATTGCGTTGGGGTGACGAGGCTGGAAGCAGGATGCCGAGCTGCAAGATGGAGCAGGACGGATAGAATGGTATCGCCGCCGCTCATGGTAGACTCTGCTTACGGAAGAAGCTAACCGAGGGCACCTGATGGACTCGGAGCATAAGGTTGCCAGGCCTCACAACTGTAGCGATCCGCAAGCCTGGGAACTCTATTATGCCTCCCGGATTCGTGACGGCTTTCGGCATCGTAATCCGAGCCGCTCCAATAGCGCTCCAGTGTCTCTAGAAGAATTAGGAGAGATTTTTGAGTCCATCTTCAGCATGCTGCTTCCCGTGAGCGAGCTGGCCGCCGAGTTAAGAGCGCGGGGCTGGACGTCGATTTGGGTTCCGGGTTGCGGCCTGTCGCCACTTCCCAAACTCCTCGCGCACCTCGGCCTCGCCGTCACTGCTACGGACATCTCCGAGGCAGCGGTGCGATTCCAGCAAAGCGCTCAGAATGACGTCAGCGTCTTCAGCGACCTATGGGAAGCCAGCCTTGGGGATGGTTCCTTCTCTTGCGAACGGCATGACCTTCGGACTGACTTCAGGGGGGAAGCCTTCGACGCCATCATCAACGTGCGAGCGTTCCAGGGGTTCCCGCAGACCGAGATTGGTCTTGTTGCAAGGTCGCATTTTCGGTCCCTCAAGGCCGGGAGATATGCCTATTTATATACTATGAACACCTGGAATGTGATGAAAACCCTGGAACAAGTCCTCGCTGATGCCGGGTTCGTCGTCATTTCTCCGTTTTCTCATGGGGGAGGACCGTAGGACTGTCGAGCGAGAAGCCGAGCGCGCACGAAGCGGTTCGGGAGCGCCAATCGCGATCGTGCATCTTTCTTCCGGGTAACAGACAAAGTCGATCCCGGCTCTTGCGGGATGCCCGCTATACGACCGACTGGATCGCGGACGTAGTGCGGAAGATCGCCGGGGCTCAAGCGGAGGCGGTGAGTTATGGATGACGTTGCTCGATGGCCGGCCGCCGACCGGGCTGACCTGTCCTGTTTTCGTGCCTGGGTACGAGCGGTTGGTCTCGATCTCCACGATCCTGTCTTCGCCGCGGAATCTGGCATCGAAAAACTGCAAACAGCCGCAGGTCCCCAGGATCGGGTAGCGCATCGGTGCGGGCGAGAAGCTGACGACGGCTGGCCAACGCCAAACCTCGCCCTTGTCATCGAACAGTTCCAGTTCCACGTCCCCGAACCGGAGGGGATAGGCTTGGCCTCGCCAACGAACGATATGCCCGGTAGCCGGCCGCAGAGAGATGCCCAGCACCGTGACCAGCCCAATTGCAAGAACGGTATCGTCGGCGCAGGGATCGAAGACGGCTCGTGCGAAGGAGCGAGACCGGCCGCCGGCCCCGAGGACCCGAACGGGAACGAGCGGCCGCCAACGAACCGTGGCCCCGGAAGGTAGCGACGGCGGCGGTCCCGTGAGCGGCTCGCTCTGATACGGAAAAGTGAGCATTAGCTGGTTTCCGGCCCGGTCACGAAACCCTCGTCGGCATCAAGGAATTCCAGCGCCACTTGCTCAGGATTCTCGCCCATCGCCAGCAAAAGGGCGTCGAGTTCGACGAAGTCCGGCGCGCTGGCGACAATCCGACGACCATCCTCGCTGAACGCGACCCACTGGCCGCGGTACTTCACCAACTCGCCTACAGAAAACGCCGACCGATTCTCTCGGAACTGCCGGGTATCCATTGCTCGCTCCTCGGGGACGATGCCGCGCCTGGCATTTTAGCGCTCAGTCCGGGCTGCGCCTACGCCGCTTCCTTCCGCAGAAAATGTCTTGACTTCGCGTGCTGTTCCGATTCCACTGAGGGAAATGGCGTCCCACCCCCCGCCTCGCCTTCCCGCCCGCCCGCCGCAAAGGACGACACGCCATGCCCCGACTCTCCCTCGCCGCGTTCCTGCTGACCGCGCTGGCCGCGCCCGCCCTCGCTCAGCCGCTCCACGAGCGCATCGATCGCGCCGTCGCCCTCGCTGAAAAGGACTTCGACAAGAACGCCGCCCCGCTCGCCGCCGACGCCGAGTTCCTCCGGCGGATCACCCTCGACCTCACCGGCACCATCCCGACCGCCGCCGACACCCGCGCCTTCCTCAAGGACACCACCCCCGACAAGCGCGCCAGGCTCATCGACCGCCTGCTCGCCAGCCCCGAATACGCCCGCCACATGCAGGACGTCATCGACGTAATGCTCATGGAGCGCCGGCCCGACAAGCACGTCCCGCGCGCCGCCTGGCAGGACTACCTGCGCTCTTCCTTCGCCGAGAACAAGCCGTGGGACGCGCTCGTCCGCGAAATCCTCTCCGCCGACGGCACCGATCCGAAGGCGCGGCCCGCGGCGAAGTTTTACCTCGATCGCGACGGCGACCCGAACCTGCTGACGCGCGACGTCAGCCGGCTCTTCCTCGGCATGAACCTCCACTGTACCCAGTGCCACGACCACCCGCTCATCGTCTCCTACAAACAGGATCATTATTACGGCATCTTCGCCTTCCTCAACCGCACCGTCCTCTTCACCGACAAGGCGAAGAACCTGACGGTGCTCGCCGAGAAGGCCGAGGGCGAGGCGACCTATCAGTCCGTCTTCGACCCGAAGAAGGAGACGAAGAAGACTCTGCCCGTCGTCCCCTTTGGCAAGGCGATCACCGAGCCGGCGCTGGAGAAGGGCAAGGAGTACGAGGTCGCCCCAGCCAACGGCGTGCGGCCGGTGCCGAAGTTCAGCCGCCGGGCGCAGCTCGCCGGCCAGGTCGCCACCAGGGACAACGTGCAGTTCCGCCGCAACTGCGCCAATCGCCTCTGGGCGCTGATGATGGGCCGCGGCCTGGTGCATCCGCTCGACCTGGACCACCCGGACAACCCGCCGTCGCACCCCGACTTGCTCCTGCTCCTCGCCGACGAGGTCGCCGCCACGAAGTTCGACGTGCGCAGCTTCCTTCGCGAGATCGCCCTGAGCAAGACGTATCAGCGCTCCAGCGAGTTGCCCGCCGGCGTGAAGGAAGTGTCGGCCACGAGTCTGAGGGCGGCGCGGCTCAAGCCGCTGTCGGCGGAGCAACTGGCGGCGGCCCTGATGCAGGCGACCGGGCTGACCGACGCCGAGCGCAAGGCCCTCGGCAAAAACGCGACGGAGGCGGCCGTGTCTGCCAAGCTCGCCGGCAACGTCGCGCCGTTCGTGGCGACGTTCGGCGGCAAGCCGGGTCAGCCGCAGGGCGCGTTCGAGGCGACACTCGACCAGGCCCTCTTCCTGGCCAACGGCAAGCTCGTGCGCGGTTGGTTGGTGCCGCGGCCGGGCAACCTCACTGATCGCCTGGTGCAGCTCAAGGAGGCGGACGCGGTCGCGGAGGAACTGTACCTCAGCGTCCTGACCCGTCCGCCGGCCGACGACGAGCGCAAGGAGGTCGCCGACTATTTGAAGGGGCGAACGGTAGATCGGACGGCGGCGCTGCAAGAGTTGGCCTGGGCGCTGCTCGCGTCGGCGGAGTTTCGGTTCAATCATTAGCCGCCGTCGATTTATCGATTCGCGAAACGATGAATCCGCGCCGCTCTGCGAGCGGCCGCTAAACAAGGGGGGAATTGACCGATGCGATGTTCCTACGCCTGCGGCTCGGCGGACCACCTGCTGTCGCGGCGCGGCTTCCTTGGTGGGATTGCTGCGGGCGCCGTCGGCGCCGGCTTCGGCGCGTTCGCTCAACCGGCCGGCGCCAGGCAGCTCGAGACGGCCCAGAAGCGCGTGCTGCTGATCTGGCTCTCCGGCGGGTCGAGCCAGCTGGAGACGTGGGACCCCAAGCCGGGCACCGACACCGGCGGCCCGTTCCAGACCATCGCCACATCGGTCCCCGGCGTCCACGTCTGCGAGTTGCTGCCCTACACCGCCCGGCAGATGCATCGCATGGCCCTGGTCCGCGGCGTCAACACCGCCACGGACGATCACGGCGCGGGCACCATCATCATGCACACCGGCCGCCGCCCGGAGCCGCGCAGCGAGTACCCGCACCTCGGCTCGGTGATGGCGAAGCTGCTCGGTAGCGACGACAACCCGCTGCCGGGCTACGTCCACGTCACGCCGCGGGCCAGCGGCGGCACCGGCCAGGACTCCGCCTTCCTCGGTCCGAAATACGCCAGCGTCACCGTCAACGACGGCAAGCCGCCCGCCAACCTGCTGCCGCCCGAATCGCTCAGCGCGGCCCTCGACCGGGAGCGCCACGACGTCCGCCAGCGCCTCAACAACCGTTTCCTCCGGACCCGCCGTACCGCCGAGACGGAAGCCTACACGCAGTCGTTCGAGCAGGCGGCCCAGGTCATGCTGCGGCGCGATGTCTTCGACATCACCCGGGAGCCGGCGGCCCTGCGCGACCAGTACGGCGGCCACGACTTCGGCCGCCACTGCCTCCTCGCACGACGGCTGCTCGAACAGGGCGTCACGTTCGTCAAGGTGACGCACACCAACTACGACACGCACCACGAAAATTTCGACTTCCACATCGAGCAGATCGGCGAGTTCGACCGCACCTTCGCCACGCTGCTCGACGACCTGCACCAGCGCGGGTTGCTGGAGACGACGCTGGTGATCGTCATGTCGGAGTTCGGGCGCACGCCGAAGATCAACCGCAACTACGGCCGCGATCACTGGGGGCGCGCCTGGTCGGTGGCCCTGGCCGGCTGCGGCCTCAAGGGCGGCGCCGTCGTCGGGAAAACCAACGCCAACGGCACCGCCGTCACCGAGCGTGAGGTCAACAGCGGCCACCTGTTCCACACCTACTTCCGCGCCCTCGGCCTCAACCCGAAGCGCAACCACTACCCCCAGGGGCAGCCGATCCCGATGGCCGACCCCAAGGCCGACGCCATCACGGAGGTGCTCGCATGAACCCCGCCAAGATCGATCCCACTCAGGTCAAAATGGCCCAGGAGCTGAAGCACGCCAGCCCGCTGGTCGGCTGCCGCTTCGACCCGTCGGGGCGCTTCGTCTTCGCCGGCGCCCAGGACAACACCATTCAGCGCTGGGAACTGGCCGGCGGCAAGAAGACGGCCCTGGCCGGGCACAAGAGTTGGGTGCGCGCCTTCGCCTTTGCGGCGAAGGAGAAACTGGTCTTCAGCGGCGA